>CAZOQG010000062.1:0-10901 GCA_964582065.1 uncultured Dehalococcoidales bacterium | reverse complement strand
TCCTAACCAGAGTGACTTCTTTGCCCCGGCTTACCAGAAGCTCCGCCGTCTCGCAGCCTACACGCCCCCCACCGACAACTACTACCTTCTGCCCAACCGCCTTCCTGTCCATGATAACATCTCTGGCCATGGCCACATGAGGCAAGCTTGCCCCGGCAATGTCAGGAAGCACCGTTGACGACCCGGTAGCTACCACCACAGCGTCGGGCTTCATCTCAGTGATAGAGTCCACGGTGGCCTTTTGGCCTGTCCTGACCTCCACCCCGAGCTTCGAGAGCTGCAAGCTGAGGAATCTAGTTGTTGTGGCTAGTTCCTCTTTGCCTGGCGGAATGGCAGCAATGAGCAACTGGCCGCCCAAAACCTGCTCCTTCTCGCAGAGTGTGACCGTGTGTCCTCTGAGGGCAGCTACCCTTGCTGCCTCCATCCCTCCCGGGCCTCCGCCCACCACCAATACTCTCTTTGGCCTCAGCGCTGACACCGGAATTGCCTCTTCCTTCCCCACAGCAGCATTGACGGCACAGGTTAGAGGCTGCGCATTGCCGATTACGGTGTCGACACAGTGACAGCAGGCGGTGCACATGCGGATGTCTTCTAATCTTCCTTCCCTGGCTTTGTTAGGGAGTTCGGGGTCAGCGAGCAAAGGCCGGCCCAAGGACACGAAATCGGCCTTTCCCTGTTCAATTATCGTGTTAGCCAGAACCGGGTCATTAATTCTCCCGGCAACACTCACGGGGATGGATACCACTGCTTTTATTTCCTCAGCCAGGGGAACCAGGCAACCTCGAGGCAGCCACCCCGGCTGTATCGTCATGTGCCCAGCCTCGTAATTACCCGCAGATACATCCAGGCAGTGGATGCCAGCATCCTGCAGCCGTTGCGCCACAATACGAGTCTCGTCAAGCGTCAACCCGTTGGGCACGTACTCCTGGGCACTCAGCCGGAACAGCGTGGGGAAGTCGGCACCTACCTTTTCCTTGGCTCGTGTCACGATATCGAGAGCGAACCTCATCCTGCCCTCGATGTCTCCCCCGTACTGGTCAGTCCTCTTGTTGGAATATGCAGACAGAAACTGGCAGATGAGGTAGCCGTGAGCGCCGTGGATTTCAACAGCATCGAATCCCGCCTCCTTAGCCCTATTTGCTCCCTCAGCGTAGGCCTCCACCAGGCGCTCAATCTCCTGGATGGTCAGCTCACGGGGCATCACCTTCAGCAAAGGGCAAGGAATTGCCGAGGGGGCCACAGGTTGCCCACCCGCCGCTTCAGCGGTTGTCTGCCTTCCCGTGTGATGGAGCTGGATGGCAACGCTAGCTCCATGCCGATGAACAGAGTCCACGAGACGCCGGAGGCCGGGGATGAACTCATCCTCATAAATGCCAAGTTCTCTAGGATGGGCCTTGCCGCCTCGGGCTACCGCCGTTACCTCGACGATTATCAGCGCCACTCCGCCTTTTGCCCTTTCCTCATAGTAGCGACACAGGCGCTCCGAGACGGAGCCATCTTCGTTAGCAAACAGCGTGCCCATGGGAGCCATTATGATGCGGTTCCGTAGCTGCATAGCCCCGATACTACCGGGTTGAAATAGCCTCGTCAGAGAGTTCATGTGACTCCCCCTTTTTCTAAATCCATCGATGTCTTCGTGTTGTCTCGCTACATTGCATTAACAGGTCTACGGGCTTTGAAAGAAAGTCAGCTCGAGGTTGCAGCCCCTACTCTTCCAGCTTGAATTCCCATTGACAGCAAACTTCATCTTTGCTTCCTCTAGGGGGTAGCTTGAGGGGCTTTGTTTCTATGCCGGGGTTGAAGAATGAGGCATAGCCCTCAAATATTTTCAGTTCTACCGTCCGGCAAATCTCACTCTCTCTTCCGCTACCCTCCTTTTCCAAGGCCTCCAGCGTGGGGCAATGAGTAACCGTCATCGTGGCATTATTGCTATTCTTTATATTCACCTCGCATTTGATCTTGTGGAACCAGGGGAGAACCTGCATAGCTTTCATAAGCGCAATGACATCGTTTCCCTGGATATTCAGATGCTTCGTAACCTTGGCCATTTCATACTTGCACACTTTTTCCCAGGCTAGTAAATCGCAGGCCAGAGCCTCTTCATTGCCACTTCTCTCCATTACTGCAAGATACCAGAAGCCATCCATTGCTATATATAGCTGGGAGTATACTCTCAGTAATTCGGCGAGCGTATCGTGCGAGAAATCTTCAGGTTTCAGGTCGGGGAGGAATTCCCCACTGTAATCGTTGAGCTTTTTCAAGATTATGTCCTCGCTAGTATTCCTTGAAGATTCTGGCAACAGATTATATGCGTGATACTTTCTCAAACTCCCCTGTCTGGTTTGAATCTAGGCTCTGCCTTTTGCTTCACAGAGCCGATTCAGTATCTTTTCTGCCTCTGACGTAATCCGCTCGATGAGCTCCTGGCATGTAGGTATGTCTTTAATCACTCCCACCACCTGTCCCGTACCGAGCCCTCCCTGGACAACATCGCCATATACAGCCGGAATCATTGACCGGCTGACCTGTTTCCCTTCATAACCAGTTGGAGGCGAAAGGAAAAACCCCGTTATCTCTTCAGGACTCTTCCCTGCAGCTTCCAATTCCAGCATCTGTTGGATATACTCGTTACGTAAGCACCTCACGGAGCCAAAGCGCATCTCGGCCTGCACATCCATCAGGTCTTCGGCAGACCCCCTACCATGCGTAATTGCTATAGTGTCTGTTGCCTGGCTCCGAACCAGAAGCTCCTTCCAATTCTGGTGAACCGGGCATTCTTGAACTGCTATGAAGCGCGTCCCCATATAAATCCCTTCAGCACCCAACCCCAGAGCTGCCACAAATCCTCTGGCATCTCCCACCCCACCCCCAGCGATGACAGGTATTTTGACCCTGTCAACCACCTGTGGAACCAGCGTGAAAGTAGTCAGCTGGTCAAAGCCACTGTGTCCTCCCCCTTCTGTGCCTGACGTGATGACGGCATCAACCCCTGCGGCCTCTGCACCGCTGGCATGTCTCGGAGTACCCACGACATGGAGCACCTTCATCCCTGCTTGCTTCAGCCTTTCCGTATAGACTCTACCGCTCCCCTGGGAGACTATAGCTACCGGAACGCCTTCCTCAAGGACGACCTTAACTGTCTCCTCACTAAACGCTTCCTCCCCGGGCCCGGGCACTACTACATTGATGGCAAAGGGCTTGGTAGTCAGCTCTTTTGTCTTCCTTATCTGAGCCCTCATTCTCTCCGCAGTTTCGTGAGGGTCCCTGGTTATGGTAGTGGCACCAGCATTCGGCCCAAGCGTACCCAAACCACCGGCATTCGAAACAGCAGCGGCCATCTCGGCACTGGTGACCCAAGCCATCGAAGCTTGAATGATAGGGTACTGTATATCGAGCAGTTCACAAACTCTCGTCTTCAGCATATTCTCACCCCTCTCAATTAGTTCAGGTGTTGCCAACAAACAAGGCTCAGTAGGACGCCAGAGAGCTGACTATTTATGATATTCATTGGTGAAAGGCTCCTATGGAGCAGGAAACTCAAACTCCCATTGACAAACTGCATCCGGTGGGATTTCATCAGGTGGGCAAAAAACACACTTGACTTTCGCATCTGGATTTACCATTGTCGCCAAAGTTTCAAAGCAACCTATTCCGGCTGGTTTGCAAGGCAGCAAGGGGAGCCCCCTTTTTGTCCTTTCCCTGACCATGGTACATGAATTCACTCGCAATACCACCCTTCTGTCACCGGCTTCAATGATTTCAGAATCTGGAGTCTGCATGGGGTAGAATTTAAGAACTTCCAGGAATGCTGGAATGTCATCACCCTCTATTTTCAGGATTCTCTTTAACCTGTATATCATGCTCCTTGTAAATCGTGCAAAAAGCTCCTCATCAGCTTTCCCCGCTGCCTCATTTCCATATTCCCTGAACACATACTCCATCCAATTATTTTGAACGCTCCAACAATTTCTCCCTCCCGCCTCAACCAGGTCTACCAATGTTTCCTTGGGAAGCTTCATTAACTCATCCCTCAGGGGTTGAGTTGAAGGTTTGTGTTCATTAGACATACGACTGAATCTCCTTTCCCGATCAACTTTCTTCACTAGCAGAGTCGCGTATATAGCCGGATAGAGCGGGTGTCAGCCAGTTAGGACCTCAGACACCGAGTGTCAAGCCACCGTCTACCACAATGAGAGAGCCGGTTGCATAACCGGCGGCGTCAGATGCCAGGTAGACAGCAGCCCCCGCCATTTCCATGGGCTGCGCAATGCGTCGCATGGGAATCATCTGTTCCAGTGCAGCTCGGTACTCTGGATTCTCCCACTGAGAATGAGTGAGACGTGTTTGCACAGAGCCTGGGGCTATGGCATTGACTCGAATGTTGTGCTGAGCCCACTCTGAAGCTGCAGCCTTGGTGAAATGTATAAGCGCAGCTTTACTAATATCGTAGATAGCTGATCTGTCACCGACCACGAATCCCTCCACCGAGGCGATATTGATGATGCTGCCTCCACCGTGCTCCTTCATTATGCTGGCCACCTTCTGACTGAGAAAGAACGGCCCTTTGAGGTTAAGGCTCATGATTGAATCCCAAAGCCGCTCCTCACTCTCTAATATGTGAACCCAGGCTGGGTTGGTAGCAGCGTTGTTCACCAGAATATCAATCCTGTTGAACTCCTCCATTACCCTTTTAACTAAATTGTCCAACTGATCCATTTTGGCAGCATGAGCTGCTACTGCCAGGCCTCTCCTCCCCAGCCCCTGAATCTTCTCGACTACCTTCTCCAGGTCAGGTTGACTTCGGCTGCTCACCACCACATCTGCCCCAGCACCGGCAAACGCCAAGGCGATAGCCTCGCCGATTCCTCGACTACCTCCAGTGACCAGGGCTACTTTGCCGTCTAGAGAGAACTTGGGAATATCCATACTTCGTACCTCCTAATTCGAATTAGTGTACCGCAATTATTTGTCGCCTTTCTGGCCTGTGCGGCCTAACGAAGCGAAGTCTGCCAGCCCAAGTTCCACAAGCCTTTCCTCTGTGGGCACGCCTTTCCTGACGTCCCAGCCCCTCTCTTCATAATAATCGTCAAGTATCTTTTCAACATCTTCTTTCTTGAGCCGGTTGCCGAACCAATCCATGAAGTACTGATCCCCTGAGCGCAGCTTTAGGGGGATCTCCGTATTCTGTAGCCATACTGGAGGCACCTCATCGTCATCTCTGTTGAAACCCTCCCTAACATTTAGCAATTTCTCCAGATTCCAGATCCTTTCTCCTACGCGCAGGAACTCACGCGGGCTTACTGTAATCCCTGTCAGCGCTGCATAAATCTCGGACAGCCACGGAACATCTCGCGTCGGGTCACATTCCCAGTGAACCACGCAGTCACAGATACCCAAGGCATTGTAGAGATACTCTGCATCCTGAGTATACTTTGCTAGCCTCCCGGCGTTGAAGGAGCCATCTGCAAATATTCTTCCCAACTCCTCTTCGTTTACTCCCATCTTTTCGGTGTCCCTCCTGACGTCTGCCACAGACTGAAGTACTTCAGGCCAATAGGTATCTTTGCCTAGTTCTGGCCCTGCCGGCCAATAGGTGGCTCCGTGGGCATGTTTCCCTTTAGAGTGGACAACATTTGTAATACCCATAGTTGGAGCAAAATGTGATGGCCAGAACCTGGAGTCAGTCAGAGTATCTATGCCTTTGGTTATGGAACACCCGTCCTTGAATTCAGCTGAGGCATCGACGCCCAGTTCCTCGGAAAGCGGATACCATCCCTGGCCCATTATAGCTCCGATATCTTCCTTATTAACGATTTTCTCGACCAGCGCAATATAGGTATCAATGTCCCCCAACCCTAGTTCTAGACCCCCCGTATCCTCCTTGGATATTACTCCGCGTCGGTACATACTGGTTACAAAGTATATCATCCTTAATGTTGTTAGCATGCACAGCCCGTATCTATTCATCAAGTCCATCAATTTGTACATTTCACCGTGTTCATCTAGCCTTAGTCTGCGGCCAAAGTCCAGGGAAACCGAGAAATCACCACCCTGGTATCTTTGTCCCTTGAATCTACCCTCTTTTGCTTCATGAGTAGACCTACAGGCACCAATACAACCAGTGCAAGCCTTTATGCTCACTCTTGTTTTCTCATATATTTCATCAAATCCGCCGTGAAGCAAAGGCAGTGGTTGATATTTGGGGTGGTTCAGAATCTGGTCAAGCTTCTTGCGGTACAGGTTGAGAAATGCTTTGCTATCCTTGACCTTTATGCCTTGCTTGCCGTAAGTCACCACCGCTTTGAGATTCTTGGAGCCCAACACTGCGCCTACATGTCTCCCCATGCTATTCACATCGTCAAGGGTAGCCTGAGATATTGTTACCAGGTTTTCACCAGCCGGACCTATAGTCCAGGTCCCGCACTTTCCAGTCTTGCCCCCATGTCTTTTTGTCAGTATATTATTGGTCACGTGAATATCTTTGCCCCAGATATCGCCCGCATCGCATATCTCCACACTCTCATCCGTAACCTTTAAGTACGATGGCTTGTCGGCTCGCCCGGTTATGAGTATATGGTCATAGCCGGCGTTCTTCATCATTGCCCCGAATCTCCTACTGCCACCCGTCGCCATAGAAACGAAGTGTTTTTCTTCACGCCTGCTTGCAGCTATTGGGTACTTCATGGTCAGGGTGCATTTTCCCGATCCCGGCACCAGAGTGCCACCAAGCGCGCCTATACCGATAGCTATGGGATTCTCTGGTGAAAGAGGGTCCGTGTCCGGCTTCAGGAAATCGCATAGCAACTTATAGCCGATGCCTGGCCCGCCAACAAATTTCTCGGCGAGCCCAATATCCAGCGGCTCTTCTCTGATATTGCCGTTGCTTAAATCTACAAAGAGAATCTTCCCCGCATATCCATAGTTTTCCGTCATTACGTCACCCCTTTAATCGAGTAATGGTGCCATATACACAATACCTGGTACAGAGGCTACACCCTTTCACACATTCGTCGGTAAAGCTTATCTCGTTCGGTGGATTGATGATTATCCTGGCTTCTTCAGGATTAAACGCTCCGGCATATGTGAGTGAACATATCAACTGGCAGCACATGCACTCGGTGCATTTCTCAGGATTCACAGCTATGTTATCTTTCTTCATACACACCTTCGAAAAACTTATTTTAGCGTTGAGCTAGGCCTTTGTATATTATCGTCCAACCCCCAGGTTGGCTCAAGAACGCGGCCCCCCCCCAAGGTCAAAACAACACCGTGTTTCCTTTCGGCGCATTGTGTATGCTTTCTCAAGGCAAATTTGCTGGCAAGGAAAGTGGCTTACTTTACCTTGCCCACATCCGTTTGCTTTTTTGCCCCTACGCCGGTTTCTTTTTGATTCTAGCCCACTTCGATTTGTCTTGCATAGATTTGAATTCAGAAACATGTTCGAGGCGGCATTTCATTAGAATCCTCCCATAGCCACCATGCTCCACACCGGTGTCCTCACACCATACATACTCATCGGCAGCAAAATCCCGCGGGTCTAAGCCCTCAGCCAGGCGCTCATACAATATATAACCCAAACGTGAAACTGGGCATAAGGCCGCGGTGCACAGGAAGCGAACAGTACATTCCTCGGGAACGAGGGCAGTCCCACTCTGTATGACGTACCTGTCTCCTACCCTATTGCGAGCGCCGCAGTTGTGCGACTCAACGACTTCAGCAACCAAAAACCATTCGTTTAGCTTGTCCTGAGCCTTCCAGGACTTGTGCTGCTTGGGAGTAGTTTTGAGGATATCCTCATCAGTGTAGCCAATAAACATCTTGATTCGTTCTACTAGCCCAGGATCCAGATTATGCTCGCTCATGAATTTCTTTAGTTTGTCTTCCGTTGTCATGGTCTTCGCCTCCTGTTAAATTTTTTGTGGGATTCCTTTGCAAGCTTAATTCTGACAATACATCAAATGTCAGGGGCAAAATCAAGTCGACACTGGTATTGACAAGACTCTCAAACTCTGCTAGCATTTTCGACCGAGAGGTCGGTCTGCACGAAACGATTCGGCATACACTATATCAAATGTCAGGGGCAAAATCAAGTCGACACTGGTATTGACAAGACTCGCGAACTCTGGTAGGCTGTTGACCGACAGCTCGGTCTATTGCAAGCCCCTGCTGCGGAACCGGCGGTCAATCTTGAGCCACGGTTACGACTTGCTCAACGCACATGGCAGTCAGTATACGAACGTACAGTGAAAATCTCGAGTTGGTGGCCCGCCGCCGACAACATATAGCTCTGTGTGCAGCTCGTGTCTTTGTTAAGAATGGTTATGAACGCGCAAACGTTCACGAGATAGCCGCTGCTTGCTCCATGAGCATCGGCACTCTCTATCACTATATTGGGTCAAAGGCCGACATCCTCCACCTGGTTATCCAGCATGCCCTGGCCCGGAAGCTGGAGGCGATCGAGGCAATTTCCGCAAATTCTACCGCCATCAGCCCGACAGAGGCTCTCAAGCAGGCCTTTGAATTGATTTGCAGACGGATTGATGAGAATCAGGATATCACCGTATTTATCTACCAAGAGACGAAGAATCTGGAGGCAAGTGCTCGACAAGGCTGTCTTGATATGGAGATGCGTTGTGTAGCCGCTATTGAGGCTTTGTTGACAAGGGGGTACGCCGCCGGGGATTTCAGCATACGCGACGTTACAGCTATGGCTCATAACATAATGGTTACCGCTGAAATGTGGGCATTTAGGCGGTGGTCGCTGAGAAAACGCTATACATTGGAAGAGTATATCACAGAACAGACTGAATTGATACTGCGAGCGATAGGTGTGGAGACAGATACGGCTGGCTCTATCCAGCGAACAGTTGACACGGCGGGGCAATTATGATAGAGGTGTTTCATGTTCCGAGTCTTCTTTGCCTATTGCCCTACCACCGAGGAAATATCATGGCAGAGTCCTCTCGCTACAGGTTGTTGCAAGCGCACATAATTTGACTGACTCACGCTGCTAGAGATAGAGGAAGGCACGGAGATTTCCAACGGTAAGGCGAAAACAGGAGGTGAGGTGATATGGAATTGTAGGAAGGCTTAAATTAGGTTGTTTCGATTGGTTTCCAAACGTAACCTGAAAGGAGGAGAAAAAATGTCAAAGTGGCCGAAAGTGATGATTGCAATTGTAATGGTGCTAGCTCTGGTGGTAGTTGGCTGCGCACCTAAAGAGGCGGCACCGACGACGGAAGTAGAGAAGGTAATAACAATAGGTATCCTGGGCTCCCTCACTGGCCCGCTGCGCTCCATCGGTGAGGGTGCTATTGCCTGTAATGACTACTTCACCGAGTTAAATGCAACTGAGGGCGGTGTCAAGTATACAGATCCCCAGACAGGGAAGGAGGAAGTGGTCGCGGTAAGAGTTCTGATGGGTGACCATGCCTGGGACGCGGCCAAGTGCATGTCTCTGTACGAGAGGTTTAAGGCAGAGGGGATGCAGCTTGTTTTTGCTAATGGGAGTGCGCCCACGGCGGTAATCTATTCGGCTTGTGCCCGCGACCATATCCCCGGCATTCAGATAGATACCACAACCGACCCGTTCATCTACGAGATAGAGGAGCCGTATATGTCGATGGCTGCTCCCAGTATGGCAGTTAACGGAGGACCGTTTTGTTGGGCGTTCTCTAACAGGTGGAAAAAGGCAGGGAATACGGGGAAGATTAAAATTGGTCAGATAGCTGCGGATGTGGCCACACGGCGTGTCTATAGCGTACCAGAGCTTGGCTTTGAAGACTATCTTAATAAAGTGCTAGGTGATGATGTAGACTTTTTGGGGACTGTGTACATGCCTGTGGCGCCGGTGGATGTGAAGGCCGAGCTCACCCCTTTTATTGAGCAACATGCGGACCTGGTTCTCGTAGACCACTGGGGGTCTGGAGCCTGCCGAGTGCTGATGCATGATGCACTGGATTTGGAGATGCACAAAAAGGGTATCGACTTGTGCATCGAGTGGTTGCCTACGGACGTTCCTTTGGCCGAGCCAGAAATGTTTGATGAATATAACAAGTATAGCGAAGTGACCTGTTTATCGCAGTGTTGGCAGGGGAGTGAGCCTCCAGAGGTGGTTAATGATCCCCGGTTTCCCGGCTTGAAGTTAGCCTATGACCTCTGCGCCAAGTACCACGATGGAGTGAAACCAGAGGAGAGAGCGGGGTGGTACTATATTGCTGGCGTAAAAGACGCAATGATAGGAGCCCAGGTCATACGTGAAACCCTGGATGAAACTGGCTACGCTAATTTTACCACCGAGAAGCTGAGAGAGAACTTGTTTCATATAGGGACCATAGATAGTGGTGGAATTCTCCCTACCTATGACCCAGACCCTGACTGTTTCATGAGTTACCCCTGTTCTATAATCAACGAGATCCACAACGGGCATTGCATGGTCGAGCCATGGAAGAATCCATGGTCTTTTGTGGTGGGGTACACTCTTTACCCAGGGCTTAATGTGAAGATAGCTGATGAGTACAAGGATCTGGTTGAGTTTCCCCCTGATCCATTCCGGGGCGAGTAAATTTACAAACCGAAGGTGAAGGGGTAACTGCGGATATACTAATAAATCGCTTCGTAGAGTAAGGAGGAGCCTATAATGAAGGTAAAAGTTTTCTGGAGCATTTTGGTTCTTAGCCTGGTGATGCTGCTGGGTGCTTGTGCCCCGGCGGCAGCGCCGGAGGTCCCACCGCTGGTTGGATGCAAAGCTGAGCTTTCCGACATTTCCCTGTTGCACACCGGGTCAGCGGGGGCGGGGAACAAAGCTGGCGCAGACCTGTTGGGAATCAGGGTGGAATTCACCATCTCAAACCCCAATCCCTATCAGGTAAGCGTGGATGGTCTAACCTACAAGCTGGATA
>CAZOQG010000061.1:0-11084 GCA_964582065.1 uncultured Dehalococcoidales bacterium | reverse complement strand
TGACTGCAGCATAGCTTTAGCCGTAGCTAGTGCTGTTCCTGAGGGCGCATCAGCTTTCTCACTATGATGCAATTCAATAACCTCCACGTGATCAAAGAACTTAGCCGCAGTCTTGGCCAAATGGAGCAGAACCGCCGCCCCCAAAGCAAAGTTGGGGGCTACTACTGCACCAACCTTGTTAGCCAGACACAGTTGCTCAATCTCCCTGACGCCATCGTCTGAAAGCCCCGAAGTACCTATAACCACGTTGACCCCTTGTTCAATGGCAATGCGAGCCGCCGGCATTGAGGCCTCAGCAATCGTGAAATCTACTAACACGTTGGGATGACAAGCCTCGAGAAGCGCTCTCAAATTGGAAGACAGGGGCACCTGCCTGGATGCATCTGGCAAAGGCAACTGGTCCTCAGCTGCTTGAATGTCCACGGCGCCAACCATCTCCAGGTCAGGGTCTCGACATACAGCGGCAGTGACTTCCCTTCCCATTTTTCCTAAGGCTCCATGGACTACCACCGTTATTGACTTCATCCCCTTGCCCTCAAAGCCTAATAGAGGCACAGATTCTTTGACAGTTACTGTCTGCTGCGATAGGGAGGTCGGCCATCTGTGCTATTGCGCCGGGGACCACTGGGGCGCGGTCCTAGTTGCCTTCGGGGTTGACTGCCTGCCGAGGTAGAATCCGTGACTGTAACTCCTCGAACTTGAGACAAGTCTCCAACAACTGCTCGGCGTGACAGATTCACTCTGCCAAGGTGGTCGATCTCGGTGACCTTCACAGTAATCTCATCGCCGACCTTAACAATATCCTCAACCCTAGCCACGTGGTGATCAGCCAATTCACTTATATGAACCAGCCCCTCTTTGCCAGGCAGAACCTCCACAAAAGCGCCGAAGTTTGTCAAACGAGTTACTTTCCCGGTGTAGATACTCCCAACCTCCACTTCCCGAGTCAGGCTCTCTATAATCGCAATCGCTTTTTGCGCCGCTGCTTCGTTCGGTGAGCCAATAATGACGGTCCCATCGTTCTGAACATCTACGGTCGCTTTGGACTCCTCAACTATTGACCGAATAGTCTTACCTCCCGGGCCGATTACGCTGCCGATCTTGCTCGGGTCAATGGTTATTCTATACATTCTCGGAGCATACGGGCTAAGCTCGGGACGGTTCGAACTGATAGCCTGCCTCAGCTTGTCGAGTAGTACCGAATGGGCCTCACGAGCCTGCCTGATGGCCCCGGCCACAATCTCATAGCTTATGCCCTGGAGCTTAGTATCCATTTGAATAGCCGTAATTCCTTGATGGGTCCCAGCAACTTTAAAGTCCATGTCACCGTAGTAGTCCTCCATGCCCTCAATATCAGTGAGGATGACATAGTTGTTATCTCCGCCGGTAACTAGCCCCATGGCTATCCCAACCACCGGAGCTTTAATAGGCACACCCGCATCCATCAAAGACAGACTGGAACTGCAGACGCTGGCCATGGAAGTGCTGCCATTGGAACTAAGGACTTCCGAAACCAAGCGTATAGTATAAGTGAATTCCTCTTCATCAGGTATTACCGCGGCAATGGCTTTTTCTGCCAGGGCGCCGTGCCCGATTTCACGCCGGCCCGGCGACCCCAGGCGCTTCACCTCTCCGGTGGAGAAAGGTGGGAAGTTGTAGTGGTGCATGAAACGTTTAGTCCCTTCCAGCCCCAGGCCATCAATCAGTTGCTCCTGCCGCAGAGAACCGAGGGTAGCTATGGTTAACACCTGAGTCTGGCCTCTGGTGAACAGCCCTGACCCGTGGGTGCGGGGTAGAATACCAACCTCGCTGCTGATGGAGCGAATCTCATTGACCTGCCGACCATCAAGGTGCAGCTTTTTCTCCAGTATGTTTGTCCTGACTGCTTTCTTTAGCTGGTGTTCAAGGGCGGCAACGATATCGGCCTCAGGGAAGGACTCTCTCAGCTTCTCAGTGGCTTCCTGTTCAACCGATGCTACAGCCTTTTCACGCTCGGCTCGGTCGGCTTGGCTAACGGCTTGAGTCAGCTTATCCCCAAAATCCGAGGAGACAGCAGCCAGCAGTTTGGGGTCGATTTCCACAGTCTCAACTTCCATCTTGGGCTGGCCACAAGCCTGCCGCAGACCCTCCTGGATCTTTATGATTTCCTGATTCGCTTCATGTCCAAACTCAATGGCTCGTAATACTATCTCCTCGGAGACTCCCTTGCCTCCTGCCTCTAGCATTATTACGGCTTCCCCGGTACTGGCAACAACAAGGTCAAGCAAGCTGTCGTTCATCTGGGGCCAAGTTGGGTTTAACACCAGATTATCATCGATATACCCGATGCGCACTGCGCTTATTGGACCATCGAACGGAATAGAAGAAAGGGTCAAGGCAGCAGAAGCACCAATAACCGCTAGTATATCAGGACCGTTCTCTTGATCTACGGAAAGGACAGTAGCCACAACCTGAATCTCGTTATGTACGCTTTTGTAAAACAGCGGGCGTATAGAACGGTCCGTCAACCGACAGGTTAAGGTCGCATGTTCACTGGGACGTGACTCTCGTCTGATAAAGCTACCGGGAATCTTGCCGACAGAATAGTGTCTTTCCTCATAATCCACCGTCAACTGGACGAAATCACGACCTTCGCGGGATTCATCGCTGATACAAGCAGTGACCAAAACAATACTATCACCATAGCGAACAGTGACAGCGCTGTCAGCTTGCCCAGCCAACTTGCCCGTCTCAATAGTTAGTAATCTATCCCCGATTGTGCATTCCACAGACTGGGACATAATCGCCGCCTTTCTTATCCTATTTCCGCAAGCCTAACCTGCCAATGAGACTACGATAACGCTTGACATCGCCCTTACTAACGTAGGCTAGCAAACGTCTGCGCTGCGATATCAGCTTTAGAAGCCCGCGACGGGAATGCTGGTCGTGAAGATGCACCTTCAAATGCTCGGCCAGTTCGTTTATCCTCCCGGTAAGCAACGCCACCTGGACTTGGGCAGAGCCAGTATCACCCTCATGAATTCTGATATCAGAAATGGTAGCTCCCTTCTTCTCTTTGTCCAAATTCACACTCCTCATAATCCGTCCATAAGCCAAGATTATAACACAGGTTCAAAATCATTGCACAAGCTCTTTAGCAATCAGCCCACTTGGAGTATAATAGAAGCGGCATGACCTCTCAAGTTTTCTACCGAAAATGGCGTCCCCAGACCTTGTCTGAAGTGGTAGGGCAAGACCACGTTACCCAGACGCTGCGCAATGCGATTGACAGCGGACGAGTAGCTCACGCCTATCTTTTCTGCGGTCCACGAGGCACTGGGAAGACCAGCACCGGACGCATCCTGGCCAAGGCGGTGAATTGTCTTAACCCTGTGCAAGGTGAGCCGTGCAATGACTGTGACATGTGTCAGGCAGTTAACCAAGGCAATGCCTTAGATATAATAGAAATAGATGCGGCCAGCAATCGGGGCATTGATGAAATCCGTGACCTGAGGGAAAAAGTCAACTATGCCCCAAATCTTGCTCGCTACAAGGTCTACATCATAGACGAAGTCCACATGATAACTAAAGACGCCTCCAATGCCTTTCTTAAGACGCTGGAAGAGCCACCTCCTCATGCCATCTTCATTCTGGCAACTACAGAACCACATAGAGTTCTGGCAACCATCCTATCTCGGTGCCAGCGTTTTGATTTTCACCGGCTCTCCCAATCAGCGGTGGTTTCTAAGCTCAATCTGATCTGTGACAAGGAAGACATTCACATCGAGCCTGAAGCCTTGACGCTTATTGCCAAAGTCACTACCGGCAGCCTCCGCGACGCTGAAAACCTGGTGGAACAACTGGTCGCCTACTATGGGCATCAGATTGAGCTTCACCAGGTGCAGGCAATGCTAGGCATCAGTGGTGACCTGCGGATTAGAGAGCTAGCTAAACACATCATCCATAAGGATATCCCCGCCGGACTCAAGACCATCAACAGTACTAGCAATGACGGGCTTGACCTGCGCCAGTTCAACCGGGAACTAGTGGATTACCTCCGGGAATTGCTCCTGGTCAAGTGCGGCTCCGAAGCGGTGGTAGATGTCACCAGTGACGACCTGACTGAGATAAAAAGTCTGGCGGCTGACGCTAGCCTCGACTACCTGCTCACGGCAGCTAAGCTATTTGGCGGGGTAGACCTCCGCTCGGACACTTATTCCCCGTTACCTCTGGAATTAGCCTTAGTGGAATGCGTCTTGTCTGTCACCGGGGAGAAGCAGTTAGTTCAACCTGCGCCGCCTGAGTCTGAGGAACTGGCCGATGTGGCCAGCCTCTCCACCAAACCGTTTGAGCCTCCTCCAGAGCCTCAAACTGCGGCAGCGACCGAGACCGCCGAAATTACCGATACCAAATCCTCCGGGGATATCGAATACTTGCGCAGTCGATGGAAGGACTTTATTAGTGCTATGCGCGGTGAAGGCTCCAGAGGTAACCTGGATGCCGTTTTACGGAGCGCCTGTGAACCCCTAGCTGTTGAAGATGGTACACTGACAATAGGTTTCTATCACGAGTTTCACAAGGACTATATCGAAGACCGCAAGTATAAGCACCTGGTAGAAAAGAAGCTGCAAGAGGTTTTTGGACAACCGTACAGACTAAACTGCGTTATTATCGAACGCAGAAAAGAGACTAAAGCGGAAATCCCTCTGGTGAAGGCTGCCCAGGAGATAATGGGAGCCAAGATTATTGACGACAAGCCCGAAACGGAGGAGGAATGAATAAGAACGTCTTTCGCCAAGCGCAACAACTCCAGGCCAAACTAGCCAAGGCTCAGGAAGAGCTGGCCGAGATGACCGCTGAAGTAAGTTCGGGTGGCGGCGCAATCAAGATAGTGGTTGACGGTCAGC
This sequence comes from uncultured Dehalococcoidales bacterium, assembly GCA_964582065.1. Taxonomy (GTDB): domain Bacteria; phylum Chloroflexota; class Dehalococcoidia; order GIF9; family UBA5629; genus JACNFS01. The sequence goes on along the minus strand of CAZOQG010000061.1, from coordinate 6,198 downwards.
AAAAGATTCGCTCAGTTAGCATATCGCCAGAGGTAATCAATCCGGAAGACGCTGAGTTCCTCGAGGACTTGGTCACAGCAGCAGTGAACGAAGCCATTCAAAAGTCGCAGGAACTTGCTGCCAGCCACTTAAGCAGCCTAACCGGTGGACTCAAAATTCCAGGACTGTTTTAGCGACAGGAGTTTTTGCATTTTACATTCTAACTTTTACATTTCCGCCAGGAGACTGAATTCTTGAATGCCGATTTCATGCCTGCCGCCGAGCCAATAGCCAGATTAGTTGAAGAGTTCAACAAGTTGCCTGGCATTGGGCCAAAGAGCGCCCAACGACTAACCTACCATTTGCTGCGGGCACCTGGAGAGCAGGCTGAGGCACTAGCTGAGGCTATCAGAGCGGTGAAAGAAAAATTGAGCTTGTGTTCCATTTGTCTTAATATCACTGATTCCGACCCTTGCCCTATCTGCCGTGATACAGAGCGCGACCATACCACAATCTGTGTCGTCGAAGAGCCCATAGATATTCTTCCTCTGGAACGCACAAAGAAGTTCAACGGCCTCTACCATGTGCTTCATGGTGTGATCGCTCCGGCTGACGGCATAGGTGCTGAGGAACTGAAAATCAAAGAGCTTCTGTCTCGCCTCAATGGTGGCTTGGTGACCGAGGTGATACTGGCAACCAATCCTAACCTGGAAGGAGAAACCACAAGTATGTATCTTCAGCGCCTGGTTGCCCCTCTAGGTATCCGAGTCACCCGACTGGCTCGTGGTTTGCCCTACGGTGGTGACCTGGAATACGCTGATGACGTGACCATTGCCCGAGCCTTAGAGGGAAGACAGGAAATGTGACCACGTGTAGGCCATGACAGCGCCTCGGGTTTACCAAACAGAAGCTATTATTCTCAAGCGAACCAAGCTGGGCGAAGCCGATAGAATCCTAACTCTCTATACCGCTGACCTTGGCAAAATAAAAGCCGTAGCCAAGGGAACGCGCCGCCCCAAAAGCAAGCTTGGCGGTCATGTAGAGCTTCTTACTCATAGCCTGCTAATGCTAGCTCGAGGCCGCAACCTTGATATCATCACTGAAGCCCAGACCATTGATAACTTCTTGCCGCTAAAGGATGACTTGGGGCGTATTTCTTATGGTCTCTATATCTTAGAACTCGTTGACTCCTTCACTGCTGAACACATTGAAAATCGTCGCCTCTTTAACCTATTGCTCGACACCCTACACCAGTTGTCTGAGGCTAAAGATGGTGAGCCTGTGCTGCGCTATTTTGAACTTCATCTCCTCGACCATCTCGGATATCGCCCCCGACTGCAGCAGTGCGCCGGTTGCAGTGCACCTCTCCAGCCAGTAGCCAACTTCTTCAGCTCCAGCCAGGGGGGTGCCCTTTGTCATGACTGTGGCTACCAGGAGCCGATAGCTGGCCCCCTGTCCTTAAACGCCCTGAAAGTCTTGCGCCTGTGGCAGGAGTGCGATTACGCCACCGCCAGCAAAGTTAGAATCAATCCACAGTTATCTTCAGAGTTGGAGCAAGTACTGCGGGAATACATCAAGTATCTTCTAGAGAGACAGCTCAAGTCAACGGCCTGGCTGGATAAGCTAAGACAGGAAGTCCGAAGTTAAAGGCCAAAAGCCAAAAGTGAGAAAACTATCTTTTTCCTTTTAGGGTCAGAACACTCGTACCGAGAGCTTTTGAGCTAGGCGAGGCTAAAGCCTCGCACTACATGTCTACCATAGCAACAATTTTGCATTTTCGTATTTAGCTTCTACCCCGGGCTAGTATGCGGTTTATTTCGCTCTTTAGCTGCTCAGCATCAAAGGGCTTATCGATGCGAGGGGCTTTAATCCTGAAGAGGAAAGCCGTGGTCTCGGCCCCCATAACATCACCGGTGATAAAGACCACTCTCCTGGCCAAAGATTGAGCCGTTTTCTTGAGATGGTTGTACAACTCGATACCGCTCATTCCCGGCATCTTGATGTCCAATAGGATGAGGCTGTACCTTTCACTCTCAATCTTTCTTAAGGCATCCGCGGCATTGTCTACGATCTCCACCTCGTGTCCCTCATCGGTTAGCACCCGGCTAACAAAGTCCAGGATTAGCCGCTCATCATCTACCACCAGTATCCTTGCCCCGGCTGCCCTTGCGGCCTCTTCAGCAACGGGCTTGGCCGCTTGCGGGTGTTTCTCCTCAGCAACTACAGGCAATTCTACTATGAAGGTGGCTCCCTTGCCCGACTTACTTTCAGCATATATGCTGCCGCCATGCTCGGCAATTATCTCGTGGCAGATGCTCAGGCCAAGCCCTGTACCTTCGCCCACTTCCCTGGTGGTAAAGAAGGGGTCGAATATCTTCTCCAGGTTCTCTTTGGCTATGCCCAGGCCATCATCCTTGAAAGATACCCGGATGGTGTTGTCTGTCTTCTCTGTCTTGATGGAGAGTTTCCCTTTGCCGTGGGCCAGTCTCATCTCGGTCTCGGCATTTATGATTATATTGAGAAAAACCTGCTGGAGTTGACCGATATCAGCTATAGTCCAGGGCAGGTTGGGGTCAAGATGGAGGTTCGTTTGTATATTACTGATCTCCAACTGGTGAGCCAGCAGGTCAACGGTACCGGCTACAATGTCGCTAATACCGGCATAGGTTCGCTGGGGCTTCTGGTAGCGGGCAAAGGCAACCAGCTTCTTTACAATATTGGCTACCCGTTGTGCCTCCTTATTGATACTCTCTACGTCTTTCCTGATATCTTGAGGGATATCCCTCCCAAGTAACAACTGGGCATACCCGATAACACCGGTGAGGGGGTTATTTATCTCGTGGCCAACGCCTGATGCCAGGAGGCCAAGAGAAGCCAGGCGGCTTTCTATCTGGGCCTTCTGCTCCAGTTCCTTTTTCTCCTCCTCCATTTGCTTACGCTCGGTGATGTCGCGGGCTATCGCTAAAATCTCGACGGGCTGTGCGTCAGGCCCACGAATAAAGCTAAACTTGCCTTCGATCGGCACTATCGAACCATCCTTATGAATTAACTCAAACTCCAGTACCCGCGACCTAGATAGGTCCTTGTGTTCCATATTTTCTCTGGCCAGTTCTTGTGCAAGAAGCTTCATCGCAATCTCAAGCGAGGCGGGGGTATAGACTTCTTCCATCGATTTGACCATGGCTTCCTCAACACTGTAACCTAGCAGGCTAGTAATAGAAGGACCCATGAAGGTGGGCCGCATGTTCATATCCACCGTCCAAATGGCGTCTTTAGCATTCTCGGCAAGTAGACGGTATCTCTCCTCCGACTGTCTCAACGCCTCCTCCATCTGCTTGCGCTCGGTAATGTCGCTGCCGACACCACGAAATCCGATAATCTCTCCTTCCCGGTTTCGCAGAGGAAAAGCCGAGAGTTCGCCAAATGCTGCGCTCCCATCCTTGCGAATAACCCTATAAGAAAGGCCTTTGTTTGGCTTGCCCGTTCGGTAGACCTGATTGAATGCCTTAAATATGGCCTTGGCATCCTCTTCAGCCATATAGGGTCGGTAGCCTGCTCCCAGCAACTCTTCTCTGGAACATCCAAGGGCACGACAGTTTGCATCATTAACGAAGGTGTAATTGCCGGCAAGGTCTAGCTCGAAATAGCTATCTTCGATTTCCTCCAGGATAGTGCGATATCTCTCCTCCGATTGCCTTAGCACTTCCTCTGCCTGCTTACGCTCGGTAATGTCTCGACCGATTCCCCGAAATCCGATAATCTCTCCTTCCCGGTTTCGCAGAGGAAAAGCCGAGAGTTGGCTAAATCCTGTGCTACCATCCTTTCGAACAACCCTATAAGAAAGGCCTCTGTTTGGCTCGCCTGTTCGGTAGACTTGAAGGAATGCCTTAAATACGGTCTTGGCATCCTCTTCAGCCATATAGGGTCGGTAGCCTGCTCCCAGCAACTCTTCTCTGGAACATCCAAGGGCACGACAGTTTGCATCATTAACGAAGGTGTAATTGCCGGCAAGGTCTACCTCAAAGTAGCTATCTTCCATCTCCTCCAGGATAGTACGGTATCTCTCCTCCGACTGTCTCAACGCCTCCTCCATCTGCTTGCGCTCGGTGATGTCGCGGCGAATTCCCCGAAATCCGACAACCTCTCCGTCATTATTTCGCAGGGGAAAAATTGAGACTTCGGCAAATGCTGCGCTCCCATCCTTTCGAATGGTTTTGTAAGACAAGGCTTTCATTGGCTTTCCTGTCCGATACACCCGATTATAGTCCTTAAACACGGCCTTGACATCTTCTGGGGGTGTGCAGGCCCGGTAGTTCATTCCCATCATCTCTTTCCTGGAATACCCCAGCATCCGACACATTGAATCGTTGAAAAAGGCGAGGTTGCCGTTGAGGTCCAGTTCATGGTAGCCCTCTTCCATCTCCTCCAGGATAGTCCGATATCTCTCTTCAGATTGCCTTAGGGCTTCCTCCGCCTGCTTCCGCTCGGTGATGTCGCGGCTAACTCCGCGGAAAGCGATAATCTCCCCGGCCTCGTTCCACAGCGGAGAAACGCAATTTTCGACGAAAACTCGCCTTCCATCCTTTGTGACATTTTCCTGAACCTGCCATTTCAGTGGCTTGCCTGTCCGATACACCTTATTCCAGGTTTCATACACACTGCGAACATCCTTTTCAGGTATATATGCTCGATAGTTCAATCCTATCAGCTCTTCCCGGCAATATTCCAATCGCCGGCACAATGCATTATTGACGAAGGTGAAATTGCCGGCCAGGTCTTGCTCGTAGTAGGCCTCTTCTATCTGATCCAGGATAGTCCGGTATCTCTCCTCTGACTGTCGTAACATCTCCTCTGCCTGCTTACGTTCGGTGATGTCGCGCAATATACTCTGAACCATGTTCCTCCCACTGGCGGAAAGAGCCCTCGCCGTCACCTCGACATCGCGTATGTCGCCGCTCTTTGTCCTGTGTTTGGTTTCAAACAAAGCAGTCCCCTTCTTGCTAATCCTCCGGGTGTGCTTGGCGACTTCCTCCTCAGACTCAATGACCTCAAAGTCGGCAATCCTGAGCCTCTGAAATTCCTCGCGGCTGTAACCAAGGTTCATGTGGGCCCTCTCGTTAAAGTCCACCAGTTCTCCGCTGTCTACGTCAACGACGATGATTGAATCAGCCGCCTGTTCGAAGAGAAGGCGATATCGCTCTTCCAGTTCCCGCAGCACTTCCTCTGCCTGCTTACGCGCCGTCTCTGATGCCTCCAACTCACTAACCCGCTGGCGCAACCGCGCCAGTTCATCCACGAGCTGGGCTTTTGTCGTTTTCATCTTTCCTTCTCCTTTCTGCTTCCACACTGTTTGCCTCCCCCGTCGCTATGTCCTTCCATAGCATAGCGCTCCCGGCCTTTTTCAGCCCTTAGCGCTTTGGGTAAAGCTACGGACAGCTTTCAGTATCTCCTCACTATCAAAAGGCTTCTTCATAACTAGGAAGGGACCTTGCTCCATAGCTCTATTCATCCGGTCGCTATCAGGATAGCCAGTTATGATGGCTATTGGTACATCATCGTCTATCTCCCGAATGCGGCGGAAAAGCTCACTGCCGTCAAGCTCTGGCATTACCAGGTCTAGGAAAACCAGGTCAAAGCGGCGGTTGGCGGCAAGTTCCAAAGCCTCAACGCTGCTCTCGGTAGTCGTCACCTGATAACTATCGTTTTTTAGACTATCTACGAACAACCGCCCGATTACCGGGTCGTCGTCGACAACCAGAATGTGCGCTTGCCTTGTAACCCGATTCTGCAGCAGCCATCTATCGATTTGTTCCCTGTCAAAGCGGAAACGATTGCCAATTCTGATTGAGGGTATTTCTCCCTTTGCAGCTTTGCGCCTTACTGTTACCGGTTCCAAATTGAGGTATCCCGCTATTTCCCTACTACTAAGAAGCTTATCCATTCTGACCCTCCTATAATTGGTTAACTGAACACACGTTTCACAAGGGCGGAACTAATCAATACTTTACAGCACCACACGGCATTTGTCAACAGTGTGCAGCATCATGTAGTACCGGATAGGAAATGCGAAATAATAAGCAGGTAAATTATGTGCCAGTCGCCTGCCCACAGGTCAGCTGCGGGTGCATAAATTTGTGGAAGAAACTCAGAACAATGAGATTTTCTGTGAGTGTCAGGTCCCCACAGCCTGTCTCATTAGTTCTGGCAAGATGACAATTT
>CAZOQG010000060.1:0-11110 GCA_964582065.1 uncultured Dehalococcoidales bacterium | reverse complement strand
TGCTCCAATCTACCCAACATAAAGGATGAGAATCTATTTTCGTAGCAATGACAAACAAACAATCTCCAGCATTGCAATTGTATCAGGGCAGGTATTATCATACAATCCACGTCGGTACCGCACAGTGGAGGCTTGGAGATATGACGAGAACTTGCCACGCAATGGTGATTACACCTCACCCCGATGATGCTGAATATGGCGTCGCCGGGACCGTTGCCAGATGGGTACGTGAAGGCAAACAGGTGATATATGTGGTATGCACTAACGGCAACAAAGGTAGTAACGACCCCGAGATGAAGCCTGAGACACTGGCCAAGACTCGGGAGAAGGAACAACTGGGCGCTGCCAAGTTGCTGGGCGTAGACGAGGTCATCTTCTTGCGACATGAGGACCAAACTCTGGAGGATACCCCTGAGTTCCGCAAGGAGATTGTCCGTTTGCTCAGAATGTACCAGCCGGAAATTGTAGCTACCAGCGACCCCTATCGACGTTACATCTGGCACCGCGACCACCGCATCGCTGGTCAGGTTGTGTTGGATGCCATCTTCCCTTACGCTCGGGACCACCTGGCCTATCCTGACCTGGTCGAATTGGGTCTCAAGCCTCACAAGGTTAAGGAGGTTCTCCTGTGGGGGGCTGAACAGCCAAATTATTTCACCGATATCACCGATACCTTTGAGGTGAAAATAGCAGCCTTACGCTGTCATCACAGCCAGATTGACCACTTTCCCCCCGAATGGCTCGACTTCATCAGGAAAAGGCATGAGACACTGGCTGAGGGGAAAGACTTCGCGCTGGCAGAGGCTTTTCACCGGGTCGAGATATGGTGGTAGGCTACCTACGATGACAGCCAGAGCACATCTCCGCACAGGTTCGGGTCGTGAGACCTCGAAGCGAAGACAGCAAATTCCTTCTTTTCTTTTCCTAACACCGTGGGGTCACCATGCCCGGGATATACCTCGGTATCATCAGGCAAGACAAGAATCTTGGTGACTATGGAGTCTACTATTTGCTTAAAGTCAGCCGGTGTTCCCGTTTTCCCCGGCCCACCTGGGAAGATGGTGTCTCCTGATATCAGATATTTACCCACCAAGAAGCTTAGCCCTCCCGGAGTATGCCCCGGTGTATGTAATACCTTGATCTTGAGCTGTCCCACATTCATAGTATCCCCATCAGCGAGTTCAGCATTTGGAGGAGATGGTAGGTTTGCAGCATCAAGAGGGTGAACTGCTACCGGAATCTTGAGTTCAGATTTTACCTCATCAAGCGCCTGAATATGGTCGAAATGGCTGTGGCTTATCACTATGTATCTAGGGTTGGTGCCATCCAATTGTCGCAAGATCTCGCCGGCTTCAGCGGGTGCATCCACCAAAATGCTGTCTCCAGTAGCCTGGCATACTACTATGTAGGCATTCGTACCGAAGGGCCCGAGTTCGAGCCTCTTTATTTTGACATCACGATCCTGCGCCGCACTCTCCATATTGCACTCCCTTCACTTTTTTCTTTCGATGACGTACGATATTACGAAATACTCCAAACGCGAGAATGGTGTTCAAAGTCACACATACTCTGGCCCCTATCCGCCAGCGGAAGGAGGGAAAATGTGCAGAACACTCCCTTCTCGCAATTTAGTCTCGCCCAGGTTGCGAATATTGATACCGTTAACCAGGATAAGCGAAAAATCCTGCATCTGTTGGCCCGGTTCAATTCCACGCATTTGCAGTTGTTCCCGGAGTCGAGAACCAACCCTCTCTTCCATTTGAGCCAGAGCGTCCCCCAAGTCATCCGCCTGTAAAGATAGACGATCCATGCCCAGATAGAGGCGGTAGATGCTGTAGAACCGTACCGTGATTGATGCCATCTTCGCTACGTGCCCAATTCAATTGTGTCAACAACCCCTTCCTCCGCATCCAGCATAAGAAGTCGGTTGCGCAGAGGTTTACCAATTCCGGTAATGACCTTGATCACTTCCTGAACCTGCCAGGCAGCAATCATTGCCGGTGTGGCAGAAGGAGTACCCGTCTTCACTTCCACGCCCCGCTCAGGAAGACTGTGAGACGGGCCATAAATAGAGGAGAGCCCCACATCTTCCGGGAAGATAGTCATTAGCTGCCCGCTGAAGCCAGCAATCGTTCCGTACACGAAAGGAATCCCTAGCTCCCGGCAAGCTTCTTCGGCTGCAAAACGTGAGGGTAGGTTATCCAATCCATCAGCCACCACCTTGGCATCCTTGAGTAGCTTGTGGGCATTCGCCCTGGTAAGCTTCTCCACGTATGGGGTGACAGTAATCGCTGAGTTTATCTCCCCAACTCTTCTCGCCGCAATGATAGCCTTATACTCACCCAGGCCCTCTTCTGTAGACAGCGACTGCCTATTCCAATCCTCTTCAGCAAAACGGTCGTTATCAATAACGATGATATGCCCTATCCCGTGCCTAGCCAGAAGTTGAATTATGGTGCCACCCAACCCCCCTGCCCCCACTACAGCTACAGATGACTGCAATAGCTTTATCTGCCCCTCCAAACCAATGGCGCCGATGTTTCGGAGATAACACCGAGGGATAATACCCCGTTCCAGCGCCGCGACCTCTACGTCTCTGCCCGAGATTCCTCTCGCCCGGGCGATCGAATTCACTGCTTGCCGGCCAGTAACAGGATATTCTTTGCCATCTGGGGCAAGGCATATCTCTACAGATTCGGAGATTTCTTGAATGATGTCTTTGTCAACTGTCATCCGCCCTCCAACTGGTTGCCTATAGTTGGGCGCATTGGGCTCAGTTCTTCAAAAGGCCCCACTATTAGGTCATCAGCACCAAGGGAAATCAGCTGCCGCGCACGCGCCCGAAGTGCCAAGCCAGTCCCACCGCGGCGACAACAGCACCCAGTCCAACCATGAGGATGTCGAGGGTGAAGCCACAACGGAAATCGCCAACGCCGCGGACGAGCACAAAGCCAATGACGAAGTTGACCAGCCCCCAGATGACATTCACCAAGGCAGAGGATTCTCCGACACCGGGAGGTTTAGCGAACGGACTTTGAAATCTCCTGCCGGATATGCCATTCACGAAGTGGGGTACTCCGTTGGTCAGGAATAGGCCGGCAACGAAGTAGGCCAGATAAACATACCACACCATGTCTTTTCCCTCCTTTATTGCAGTCTATTTAGAGCCGAAATAGCGGAACCAGTTACCGGGGGAAGGCTCCCCATTCTTTCCGATTCTAACAGCGTGAATCCGACACGTCAACCATGCGTAAGCACAGACCTTCAGAGCTTGTCCTGAGCCCTTCCCCTCTGTCATTGTCAGGGAGCCCGGCGACCGGAGAATCCACCGCCGAATATATTCCACGAAGGACCGATCCGCCACACCAGCTCTCGGACAGGTCTGAAGACCCGTCCCTACATGTGGTGTCCCGTCATTGCGAGGAACGCAGTGCTGCGGCAATCTCGGAGGAAGGGGGCAACTCTTGGATTGCTTCGCGGAGTTCACCCTGAGCTGTGAGATTCTTCGCTCCGCTCAGAATGACACGAAGCGAAGGCCCTGCAATAACAGCCCCAGACGCCTCCGCTACAGAACAAGCATGTAGTGCGAGGCTTCAGCCTCGCCTGAGGCTGGGATGCAAGGCCACCCTTTGGCCTCACCCAGACCTCCCACGGCGACCTTAAAAGGTCGCACTACTTTTGGTCTTCCGCAGGTCGGGAGGGCTTCTGCCGCCGCTTCTACATTGCCCAGCGAGGGCGGCTGTGCCGCCCCAGGAAGTCAAGGACTGCTTTGCTGGCTTCCTCCAGCGCTTCGGTGAAGAAGCCGTGGCCTACGTCTTCCAGGATGACAAGCTCGGCATCTGGTATCCTGGAGGCGAGGAGCCGCGAGTTCTCCACAGGAATCAACCTGTCGGCAGTCCCGGCTATGACTAGAGTGGGCACCTTAATCTCGGTCAGGCGGGCATAGGCATTGAACCTCATTATGGCCTCCCCTTGCCTCTGGTAACCATGAATCGGGGTGACATCATACTCCAGCATACTTGCGACGACCGCATCCATGAGTTTGGGGTTTTTGTCCATGAACTCCTGAGTGAAGAGGTAGGGAAGCGTTTCCCTGGCATCCTCTTCCTGCGTCAGTCGCTTCCTACGGTCCGTGTCGAAGAGGAAGTTCAGTGTCTCCGCATCGGCCAAGATGCTGTTCGGTCCTCCGGGGGTGGTGCACCCCAGGATGAGGCTTATCACCTTATCCGGGTAGCGAAGGGCAAGCTCCTGAGCGATCATGCCTCCCATGGAGACCCCATAGACATGGGCGGCATCAATAGCCAGTGCCTCCAGAAGCCCAGACACATCTTCGGCCAGCATTTGCATGGTATACGGTACATCCGGCTTGTCGCTCCTCCCGGTGCCCCTGTTGTCGAACGCGACCACCCGGTACTCCTGAGAGAGGCCGGGAATCTGGCTGAACCAGTGCCCGGAGTTCTGGCCATAGCCCATGATCAAGAGCAGCGGCTCACCTTTCCCATGAATCTCATAATAGATGCTGATGTCGCCGACCTTTACTGTAGGCATTTTAGCCTCCTTTCATTTATAGCCTATACTTCCCCTTCCAATATGATTCTTCTATCCTTTACTCCGATATATGAACCTCACGTTCCAAGTACTTCTGTCCCCCTGGCACGGCCTTTGCTACACGCTCCTTCAGGAAGCAAACCTCCGGGGCGCATCACTCCCGTTGACCTCCGAGGATTAAAAAGGCGATCGAAAACCAACTTGTCAGTAGCGTAAGGCACGATGTCCCGCATGCCATCTTCTTAACAACTAACCAATTGCGACTATTATGTCAAATTGTTGCTCTTCCAAAACCTATGGCCTCGTTCAACAAGATTTTCAAGGCTATGCCTGCATAAGCTGCTCTAGCCTATCCACTGCCGGCGGTAACACCTCGTCGATTCTTTCCTCGAACCGCAGATGAGCGATTCGATCGAACGGAGTTTCACCCTGGTTAATAATCACCAGTCGGGCTCCGGACTCAAGGGCTACCTTCGGCACATCAGCCGCCGGCGTAACAACAAGGCTGGAGCCAACAACTATGAACAGATCGCAGTTCCGTGAATGCCAGTAGGAATCAGCCAGCTCTTTCCGAGGCAGAGACTGACCAAAGTTGACCACGCTGGAAACCAACCTGCCGCCGCATGAGCACTTGTCTGCGTTGGCGGACTTATCTGTCTGTGCCTCACAGCGACTGCACCGCAGCCTGGCAATATTGCCATGCAATTCTGCCAGCAAATCTGGACGGATTCCTGACCGCAAGTGGATGTTGTCCACATTCTGTGAGATAAGAAAGCTCAGCTTATCGAGTCTCTGTAGCTCGACGATAGCCACGTGTCCAGCATTAGGCTCGGCTGCCGAGAAATCTCGCCGCTCGGTGGGCAGCCCTTTTGCCTGACGTGTCCAAATGCCATCCGGCCCGCGGAAGTCGGGCAGGCCTGACTCAGTGCTGATACCAGCGCCGGTGAACACCACCAGGCGCTTCGCCTCAAACATCCATTGAGCTAGGGTGTCAATTCGGTTGCCTAAGTCCGATGCCGCCACGTTCTTTGTTTCACCAACCCGGCAAATAGCCTGCTCAAGTCATCCACTGCCGTAATTCTAATGCTTCACGGCTTCAGTCATCAAGTCCACTGAGAAGCAGCAGCCAGCTTTCGCGGTTTGTATATTCGAGTAACTAGTGCAGTGTATTGTAAATGGCTTTACAGCAATTCATGTTTTCGCCGTGCCAGTCACGGCTACAGCTTCCTCAGTATCGGTCGCCACAGGGCCATCGCCAGGGTAAACAGGAAGACTAGGCCGCCGCCTATGGTCACTCCCAGGGATACATCCAGATGCTCGGCCAGTTCCCCCACCAAAAGAACGCCGACCCCGTTGAGACCAAAGGTCATTACGTAGATGCTCATGACCCGTCCTCGCACCTGATCCTCCACATTAGTCTGAAGCAGAGTGTTGTTAACCGACAAATAGGCCGTGTTCACCACACCCACACACAGGAGGATGAGCAGGGATAGATAGAAATTCGCTGACTGGGTAAACAGAATCAAAGTGACTCCAAACAGTAAGGCTGAACCCAAGAGCAGCAACCCCTTGTGCCTGAAATCGCCGAGAGAAGCAACCACAAGGGAACCGGCCAGGGCTCCTAGCCCCACAGCAGCCATTAAGAATCCCAGGCCACGGACACCGACATCAAGGACATCTTCAGCGAAAACAGGCATCAGCATTTGGTAAGGCATGCCGAACATGATAGGCACTACTGCCATGAGGAGCAAGGCTACAAGAACGGGGCTCCGCCGTATATAGTTCAACCCTTCGGCCAGGTGGAATCCCATTGAGGCACTAGCCTCAACAGCACCCCCTCCCACCGCCGGCACTCTGAGGAGCAGAGCCACAGCAACCATGTAGCAAACTACCACCACGTAATAAGCGCCGGCTGTGCCAAGGGTACTCATCAGTAAGCCCCCAAGCGCAGGAAAGACAACGCGGCTCAGATGCATCGCCCCCGACGAGATAGCAACCGCATTCATGATGCGGTGTTTCTCCACAAGCTCAGGGATAATAGCCTGGCGCGCCGGTAAGCTAAAAGCCCAGATTATGCCACTCAACACCGAAGCAACAACCAGGTGCCACAACATGATGGCACCGGTGGAAATTAGAATGGCGATCACCAAGGCGAGGAGACCGCCGGCAGACTGAGCCGCTACTATCAGGTTTCGTTTATCCACGCGGTCGGCAACCACACCCCCCAGCGGGGCAAACAACATCAGCGCAATCCCCATAGCAGCAGCTACCAGTCCCAGAGCGCGAGGAGAACCGGTGAGCTCGTACACCAGCCACCCGCGCACCAGGAACTGCATATTCAAGGCGGCCATAGAAGACAACAGGCTAAACCAGAACCAGCGATAATGGACAACCTGAAGGGAATCAAACGTAGCCAGCCAGCCTCTGGAGATGCCGCCTACCTGAGGGCCTTCATCTTGGGGCTTATTCTCTCCAGTCATGCGAATATCACAACGATATGAAGCGGAAAATCCCCCTTGTGAGCTCTGGACGGGCCACCAACCTCTTTGCTTTCAAAAGGCTGGCCGGCAAGTGAAGAAGCGCTTCTGCCAGATTATCTGTCTTCAGAACTGCTGAACGTCTATGGTATACCGCCGTTCAATGCCGTGTCAAGCTAGATATTCCGTACCAAGCTTCTCATCGTTTCGGTACTTATAGGGCAACGCTACAGTACGATTTGAGTGAGCCCAGCTAATTGATTGAGGTTTTGTGTAACAAAACAAACTGGATAATAGTCTGTAGATATAAGAGAGCCAATTGTGTTCAAACAGGAATAAGGTGCTTTTCTTATGAAAGTGTGGCAGCCTTCCAACCTTGGCCGCCAGAGAATTGAAAAGGCCGCCCGCGATTGTGCGGCCTTTTCGCTTTGCAAACTTGTGTTGAAGAGAAGTCCCCATGCTATAATGAAGTATGTAGTAATTGAACAGGGAGGTTAGAGATGGCAAGAAACGTCGGGAGCAATATCAAAGGCAATTGGAAGCCAATCGCCTTGGGCCTAGCCCCCATAGCCATCCTGGCTATCATATTCGCTCTACCTATTAAGACAGTGCCCGTCCAGACGACAGAGACATACTGGGACACTGAGATGAAGAGCGAGCCTTACACGGTAAGCGAAAGTTATACCGAAGAGGAACCATACACTGCAACCGAAACTCGCACAGAAACTGTTTATGATTCCTATGTTTACCCCGGCAGCTGGTCACACACCTTTGAAGTCGACCGCGCAAACTCCACCGTTTCTGTAGAATTCCGCGGCTATTCTTATTCCCCTTACTACTCACAATCCTATATATCCTGCCCCGGTGATGACGTGTCATCCTGCTCCATATGGCCCTACTACTATGGTGGCTGGGGCGGTGGTCAGGCTAAGGTAATCATCAAAGTGAGTTACCCAGAAGAAGTCACCAAATACAGGACCGTCACTAAATATAGAGACGTAACTCAATACCGTGAAGTCCCCACCCAAGTACAGAAGGAAAAAACAGTAACCCAGGACGTGAAAATGTCAATCTGGGCGTATTTGTTTAGGTAACTAAAAGGCATTGAACAACCCGCTAGTTCAAATTCTACGCCTACGAACCAACCTTTGAAGGCTGACTAGAAGTCAGCCTTCTTACTATCCGAGATTATTAGACAAATATTTTCTATTATAAAGCCTAACATGCTTGACAAATTCTAGAGTCTGTGCTAAGCTTTATACTAGTCTTAGCATAGGAGGCAAAATGGACCAGCAAAAATTGCAGGAATGGAAAGAAGTTCTAGTGCGAGAGATCGAAGGCTTGCAGGCACAGCTAACCCCTATAGAAACAGAGCTAAAAGTAAGATACGAAAAGCTAGCAGCAATTGATAGGCTGCTTAATTTGGAGACACATCCTCTCGAGACAATATCTACACCCCAAAACAGTTCGGCCGCCGTTACTAAAAATAAGAAACGAGTCGCTGATACAGCCTATAATGTGCTAAAAGATGCTGGAGTTCCTATGTATTATAAAGACTTATGTTCGGCAATTATGCAAGCGGGGTTTGAAATCCGAGGGCAGGATCCGGCAACAAACCTGATAGCTCATATCAGCATCGACCCACGCTTCAAGCGTGTAAAGCGAGGCACGTATGGCCTTAAAGAGTGGAGATCCAGTCGAAAACGCGGATGATAAGTATTGGCTACTGAGAGGAGATGAAGAAAAATGGCAATACCAATGCACATTGCCTTGAATGAATGGTTCGCGAGACAAACAAAATGGGAGAGCCGAGCGGAACTTGGCAGAGCACTCGAGATTAAAGAAAGCACATTAGGGGATTATTTTACAGGGCGTCATCAACCCGGTCCTGAAAATAGGCAAAAGCTCTTTAAGGCAACAGGGCTAGAATGTTTTAAGCCTACAAGAGAGGAAGAAGCGCTGGAAGTTAAGCTGCCCATGATGCCTCAGCGACCTGAAAAACTGGAAATCCCGTGGGATGATATAGGAGAACAACTAATAGAGATTGGCAAAGCGGTCGCTCGATTAGGAAAACTTCTCACCCGCTCCTCCACTTCAGATGTGGTTGAAAAGGTACAAGGTGTTGAACACGCCCTTTATACACTAAGTGACGAACTTGAGTTTTTCAAACAAGGCTCAGCAAATTCTAGGGAAATATTACGCCAACGACTTAGCGGGCCCGATGTAGGATATGTGGCTACATTACTAAAAGCACTATTCGATGAAGAAAAGTTCCAAAATTGGTTAGCAATGACGACTCACAAGATCAGGAGGTGATATTATGACAGAGGAGGTACTGCTGAAAATCGGAGACGAACAGAATGTCATTCGGATTTTGGGGGATGTATATGATGACCCTCGAGATGCGTTGGCAGAGTTTATCACGAATGCCATTGAGGCGAAGGCTACAAAGATTTATGTCTTTTTGCATAAGAGAGCTAAAGAACCATATATACGGGTGTCTGATAACGGGAATGGGATGACCAAGGATATGCTAAAATATGTCGCTAAAAACATTGGCAACTCGCTCAAGCGATACGACCCAGAAACACCTGGTGAGAAAGGCATTGGCATCCTGGGTTTTCAAGCTATAGCGGACAGAAGTGATATTGTTTCAAGAGGAAATACAAATCGGGAGACGTTTTGCCTATCGCTTACAGCAGGCACTCGAAAGGGTAGTATTGAAGAAGAAAAGGAACGGGCTCTTCAAATTTGTGGCACAGATATTTATCTCTATGGGATAGGCGATGACAAATGGCGAATGTTCACAAGAGACAAGCTAGTAAATCACTTTAAAACTAAATTTCGACTCGACCTTCTAAGTGATGCTTGCTCTTTGGAAATTGTTGAAGACAAAGAAGCCACCCCAGTGCGTCCTGAAGATTATAAGGGTGAGCCATTTTATCTTGATACTTTACGCACCACTTACGGCAACATTCGCCTTTCTCTCTACATCTTGCCAAGTGGGAAGTCATGCTCTATAAGCGCTTACTGCAAGAAGATAAGAGTGCTAAATCTTGTTGACCTTCCCGAATTTGGTTGCGAACCGTGGACCCTTGGCAAAGTCCAGGGTGAGATAACTGCTGATTTTCTCACGCCTACTACTGGTCGGGGGAGCTTTATACGCGACCGCAAGCATTTTCCAGCTTGGGTAAACGCAGTTAAAAGCATTGAGAAGCAATTAGCGTCTGAGATTGAACACCTCTCAAAAGAATATAGCACAGCACAAACGCGCAAATTATACAAAAAGCTGAAGCTTGCTTTTCAAAAAGCGCTAGCAGAATTGAACTTGGAAGGAATGAAAAGGAGAAAAACCTCTGTGGGGGTAATCAAAGAACCAGTGCCAGAAACGGAGACTCAAGCCTCAAAGAGCGGGATTAAGGGTGGCAAGAAAAGGAGAAAAAAGAGAAAGATGAAAGCTTTCACTTTTGCCTGGAATGATATGGAGCCGTTTACTGACCATCCCGAATTAAGGAGCTATCTTGATCCTAAGTTACATATAATCAACGTCAACCCTGACCATCTAGACTACATAAAGGAGCGCCAAACGGCGGAACGGAAAGAGGCTTATTTTCGCACATTAGCCTCTAAGGAACTCGCCTTATACAATTACCCGAAAGCCAAACCAGAAACTCTATTGGAGGAGTTTGTAGGTATTGAGGTGTGTGTGAGAAGGTATCTATAGAATCTTCTACAGGTTCAATTGGTACGCTTCATACGTCAATCGCAAGTAAGTAACTGCTGCAAGACGAGCGGAAGGTCTTCTTCCCGAGGGTAGGCCCGCAAAGCTCCAGACCTGCGAGAATTTGGCATCGCAAGCCGTATTGACAGCTTACCTTAAATTACGATAGGATAAGCGTAAGATGAAAAAAGAATTGATGGACATCCTGGCTTGCCCGGTATGCAAGGGTCCGCTTGAACTCAGCGTAACTGAAGAAAAAGAGGGAGAGGTAATTACCGGCTCTCTTTTTTGCCAGAAATGCAGCCACACTTACCCCATTACTGAATCCATCCCCAACCTGCTGCCGCCAAATCTTGAGGGCTAG
>CAZOQG010000059.1:0-11386 GCA_964582065.1 uncultured Dehalococcoidales bacterium | reverse complement strand
GCTGGAGCACCTTTACCACTGCCCATTCTGATCTCCGCCGGTTTCTTGGTCACTGGCTTGTCTGGATAAACGCGAATCCACCTCTGACCACCGCGACGCAGATAACGGACCATAACACGACGAGCAGATTCAATCTGCCTGGCCGTTACCCAAGCCGCTTGCTGAGCCTGCAACCCAAACTCACCAAAGCTAACAGTATTCCCCGACTGCGCCTTGCCTCTCCGTTCCCCTCGATGAACTTTACGATACTTCACTCGCTTCGGCTGTAACACGCTCTCTCCTCACTTCTGGAAGAATATCACCCTTATAGACCCAGACTTTAACCCCGATATGACCTAAAGTGGTATGAGCTTCAGCAAAGCCATAATCGATGTCAGCGCAGAGTGTGTGCAGCGGCAGACGACCTTGAAGAGTAGTCTCCCGGCGAGCGATTTCGTTGCCCCCCAACCTTCCAGCGCAGCTGATCTTCACCCCTTTTGCACCAGCCTGCATTGTCCGAAAAGCAGTCTGTTTCATTGCTCGCCTAAAAGCCATCCGACGCTCAAGTTGGTCAGCCACACTTCGAGCTACCAAACAAGCCTCAAGCTCGGGCTGTTCAACTTCTTTGATGGACAGTCGCACCCTCTTGCCACAGATTTTCTCCAAGTCTGATCTCAATTCCTCAGCACGCTGCCCGCCCCGACCGATGACAATGCCAGGGCGAGACGAATATACGGTCAACAAAACCTCATTGCCTTGGTGGTCAATTTCCACTCTAGCAATACCGCCTTCACGACACTTCATCTCAACAGTTCGACGCAACTTCAAATCTTCCTGCAAAAACTCGGTGTAATGCTTGTCGTCATACCATTTGGCATGCCAACCCCGAATGATACCAATTCTAAAACCGTAAGGGTGAACTTTATGTCCCACTTATACTCTCCTCCCCAGAAACAAAAACACCGATATGAGTGCAGCGCTTTAAGATAGGATTCGCCCGCCCTCTGGCCTGAGGACGGTATCTCTTAAAGGTATGCCCTTCATGAGCGAAGATGTCGGTAATCCTAAGCTCAGAGGGCTCCATCTGAAAGTTGTTTTCAGCATTAGCAGTTGCCGACTTAACTACCTTGGCCACAGCTCGAGCTGCCGGGGTTGGTGAGAACTTCAGAATAGTCAAAGCTTCATCAACCTTCTTGCCCCGTACCGTGTCTACAACTAGCCTGGCTTTTCGAGGCGAAACACGAATATCCTTAGCTAGCGCTCCTACCTTCATAACCGTCGAACTACTTCTTCGTCCTTGCCTGAACAGTTACTTGTGCCTTGCTGGTATGCCCTCGGAATGTCCGGGTCATAGCAAACTCCCCCAGCTTATGCCCCACCATATTCTCAGTGACAAAGATGGGCACATGCCGTCGACCGTCGTGTACTCCAATAGTATGACCTACCATTTGAGGCATAACAGTAGAGGCGCGCGACCAAGTCTTTATCACCACCTTCTCCCCAGCCCGATTGAGTGCGTCTATTTTCTTAAACAACTTGGCATCGCAATAAGGACCTTTCTTGGATGAACGCGACATTCTCTTCCTGCCTCCTCAATTACTTTTCCACGTTTCGCCGTCTGACAATCAATCTATCTGAAGCCTTGTTACGGCGTGTCTTAGGGCCCAAAGCTGGCTTGCCCCACGGCGTCTTTGGTGCCATCCCCCGCGGAGCTCTCCCTTCACCACCCCCGTGGGGATGGTCTCGGGGTGTCATGGCCGAACCACGAACCTGGGGACGTCGCCCCAGCAACCTTCTGCGTCCAGCCTTCCCCAACTTCACACCCTGATGTTCAACATTACCTACCTGGCCCACAGTAGCCAAACAATCAGCCAAAAAACGCCGTACTTCTCCCGAAGGCAAACGGATAAGCGAATGTTTATCTTCCTTACCCAACAGCTGAGCTCCCACCCCAGCGCTACGCACCAGCTGCCCGCCCTTGCCTGGTTGGAGTTCGATGTTATGAATCAGAGTACCGTCCGGGATCGACCCTAGCGGCAAAGCATTGCCCGGCTTTATTTCAGCACTATCCCCCGCTTTTATGACGTCACCGACGCCGAGTCCCAAGGGGGCAAGAATGTAACGTTTGTCTCCGTCTACATAATGGATGAGAGCGATGCGAGCCGAGCGAGTGGGGTCATACTCAATCGCAGCCACTTTCCCAGGGACACCAAGTTTGTCTCTCCTAAAATCAATTGCGCGCAATCTACGCTTAGGCCCACCGCCCCGATGCCGCACACTTACAACGCCTCTGTTGTTCCGCCCTGCTTTCTTCCTGAATGGCTTGAGCAGAGACTTCTCAGGGACTGACTTGGTTATCTCGTCAAACGAGATACTAACCATGCCACGCTTGCCTGGTGATGTCGGACGATAAGTTCTCAGTGCCAAAGCTTACCCTCGCCTAGTACCTACGGATGTCTCCTCTGCCAGCGGCTCTTCTTAAGCATCTTGCGATGCTTATGCTTCGCCATCTTCTTGTTCCGTTTCTTGATAACTGAGCCCAATTCTAGTCCCCTTCTCCTTAGACTCCTTCGAAGAACTCTATCTTTTGCCCTGGCTCCAAGGTAACGATTGCTTTCTTCCAAGAAGGAGTCAATACCTGTCGCCTGCCTATCCTTCTCATTTTCCCTGGAACAGTCATCACATTCACCCTAACCACCTCAACCTTAAACGCTGCCTCCACCGCTTCCTTAATCTGCTGCTTAGCCGCCCCCTTCGCCACCTCAAAACCATACCTGTTCTGCGCTTGAAGCAGCGTGATCTTCTCAGTAATCAAAGGCCGCCGTAACACTTCGTAAAGATGCATGGTAATACAAATCCCAAAATCTTGCTCTACGTGACGCTGGTCGCTGCCTTCTGGACCGGTTTTTGACCCCACAACTCCTCCACCTTCCGCACCGCGTCTACAGTCATTATTAACGCTCTGTAGGAGAGCAAATCGGCCACATTAAGCAGACTTGCTGGCGCTGTCTTAACGCCCGGTAAATTGCGGGCTGATTTAACCACACTGGCTTCGGCCTCCATAGTAGCAACAATAACAGAAGTGCCGACTCCTAGCGCCAGTAAGATACCCAGCATTCCTTTCGTTCTTGGCTCATCTAGTCCAAGCTTGTCCACGATTCTCAATTCCCCACTATTGGCTTTGGCAGACAGCACACATCTTAAAGCTAAACGCCGCATCTTCTTGGGCATAGCCTGCCGGTAACTTCGGGGGTGAGGACCAAAAGCCACTCCACCTCCCCTGAGTAGAGGCGACCTTATATCGCCGCGGCGTGCGCGACCAGTATGCTTCTGAGCAAAAAGCTTCCTGGTGCTCCCGCTAACCTCTCCTCTTCTCTTAGTCTCAACAGTACCCAGACGACGATTGGCTAGCTGCATTACCAGTGCCTGGTGCACAACAGCCTCATTAAAGGGCACACCAAAAACGTCGTCCCTTATTTCTATCTGGCCGGTTATTCCACCCTTGAAATCATGAACTTGAACTTGCACTCTTGCTTAACCCTCACCCGGCTTTCTTGATGAGCAGCAGCCCTTTGTTGGAACCGGGCACCGCCCCTTCAACCAGAACTAAGTGGCGAGCCAAATCGACATCGATTACTTTAAGATTACGCACGGTTACTCGCCTATTCCCCATGTGTCCAGCCATGCGTGTTCCCTTAAACACCCTGCCTGGGTTCGTGCCAGCACCAATGGAACCGGGTGCCCGATGACGGTCGGATTGCCCATGAGTTTTCGGTCCGCCAGCAAAATGGTAACGCTTAACCACGCCAGCAAACCCTTTGCCTTTTGAAGTGCCAGTGACGTCGACCAAATCACCTGACTTGAACATATTTACATCAAGTTTCTGCCCCACCTGGGCAGACTCGATGTCTTCCATATCAAACTCGCGGAGATACTTGAACCGACCCACATCCTTAAGATGGCCTTTTTGCGCAGAATTAAGCCGCTTTGCTTCCCCAAAGCCGACCTGTGCAGCGTCATAGCCATCCTTGGCTTCGGTCTTTATCTGGGTAACAAAGCAAGGACCAGCCTCAATGGCCGTTACCACTACTTCTCCACCATCTTGGAAAAGCTGAGCCATACCTATCTTTCTGCCAACGATACCTTGAATCATTCTGTCAACTACAATCTGATGTCTATTTCTACCCCGGAAGGTAGCTGGAGTTGGGTCAGCGCATCTATCGTTTTGGAAGTTGGCCCCAAAATATCAATGAGGCGCTTGTGAGTACGAATCTCGAATTGCTCTCGCGAATCTTTATCAATATGGGGAGAGCGAATTACACAAAACTTCTGGATATGAGTAGGTAGGGGTACCGGGCCAGCAACTACGGCACCAGTGCGCTCTGCAGTCTCCACAATTTGCTCTACTGATTGGTCAACCAGCCTGTGGTCGTACCCCTTGACTTTGATTCGAATGTTTTGCTTAGGCATTCAAACCCCTTTAGCCCTGACTATCATTTGCTCCGCCAAGTTGGTGGGGAGTTCCCTACGACAATGAAACTCCAAGGAATAGGTTGCCCTACCCTGACTTAGTGACCTTAGGGCAGTAGCATAACCAAAAGTCTCAGCCAGAGGAACAACGGAATGAACAACGCAAGTTTCACCGTGGGTCTCGATGCCCTCAATACGTCCTCTTCTTGAATTCAAATCACCGATGACATCACCCAGAAACTGGGATGGCACCACCAACTCTAACTTCATAATCGGCTCGAGTAGGACAGGGTTAGCCTTGCTGACACCATCTTTCACAGCTATTGAACCTGCCATCTTGAAAGCCAACTCCGAGGAATCCACTTCATGGAAGCCACCATCATACAGAGTCGCTTTGATATCCACTGTCGGATACCCAGCTACCACCCCGGTTTCTAAAGCCTCTTTGATTCCCGCCTCCACCGCTGGAATATACTCCTTTGGTATAGCTCCGCCTCGAACCCGGTCAAAAAACTTGAAGCCGCTTCCTCGGTCTCCAGGCTCAAGCCTAAGCCAGACATGACCATACTGTCCTCGGCCCCCGAACTGACGAATAAATCTACCCTCAGTTTCCACCGGTACAGTGATGGTCTCCTTATAGGCCACTTGTGGCTTGCCAACCCTCACTCCAACATTGAACTCGCGCAACATCCGGTCTACCAAGACTTCCAGATGCAGTTCGCCCATCCCCGAGATAAGAGTCTGCCCGGTTTCCTGGTCACCGCGCATCTTAAAGGTGGGATCCTCTTCCGAAAGCTTATTCAAGACTTCGCCCAGTCTGTCTTGATCAGCCTTGCTCTTAGGTTCAATAACCAGCGAAAGCACTGGCTCAGGGAAACGAATAGCCTCAAGAAGCACTGGCTGACCCAATTCACACAGAGTATCCCCGGTGAAGGTATTCTTAAGGCCGAGAGTAGCCGCAATGCTACCGGTATCAACCTCTTCGATTTCTTCACGGCGATTGGCATGCATAAGAATCAATCTTCCCAGGCGTTCCTTCTGCCCTTTGCTCGAGTTTAAGACCTGTGCTCCCACCTTGACCTTACCTGAGTAAACCCGAAAATAAACCAATCTCCCCATAAAAGGGTCGGCAACTACCTTGAAAGCTAGTGCTGAGAACGGAGCATCGTCACTCGCCTGCCGCAGAACCTCCTCGCCAGTTCCGGAATCAATAACACGAACGGGAGGTACATCCAAAGGGGAAGGCAGATAATCTACAACGGCATCGAGCAAGGGCTGGATTCCCTTATTCTTCAAAGCACTGCCGCAAATGACGGGTACTATCCGATTAGCCAAAGTCAACCTTCTTATAGCAGCTTTGACTTGCGGGCCAGGAATGTCCCCACCGTCCAGATAGAGCAACATTAATTGGTCATCATTCTCGGCCAGTCTCTCAACTAACTCCTGACGTTGTTTGGTTACCTCATCTTTCTTTTCCTCTGGAATAGGCATTTCCACTGGCGTAGCACCAGCATCGTCAGAGAAGAGCCAAGCCTTATTGTCAACCAAGTCTATGACACCTCGAAACTGATTGTCTTCGCCCACCGGCAACTGTATTGGTACAGCTTTGGCCCGCAGACGCTCCTCAATCATAGCTACGGTGCCACGAAAGTCAGCACCAACCCTATCCATCTTGTTAATGAAACAGACTCTTGGCACGCTGTATCTATCCGCTTGTCGCCATACTGTCTCTGACTGAGCTTCTACTCCAGCCACAGCATCAAGTAGCACTACCCCTCCATCCAGCACTCGGAGACTACGTTCTACCTCTGCGGTAAAATCCACGTGCCCCGGTGTGTCAATGATATTTATGGGATGCCCTAGCCATTGACAAGCGGTAGCTGCGGCAGTGATGGTGATGCCCCGCTCCCGCTCCTGCTCCATCCAATCCATCACCGCTGTGCCATCATCTACCTCACCAACCTTATAGGTGCGACCCGTACAGAACAGGATTCTCTCAGTGGCAGTAGTCTTGCCAGCATCGATATGAGCAATGATCCCTATGTTTCGCACCCTGTCCAACGGAAAAATCCTGGGCATGACATTATTTCCTATGCCAACCGCTTTTTTGGCGTGTTGAACCTTAATCCCTACTGTCGTTACCATCGGTAATGAGCAAAAGCCTTATTTGCCTCAGCCATCTTATGAGTATCTTGCCGCTTCTTGATAGTTGCTCCCTGCCCCTGAGCAGCATCAGCAATTTCAGCCGCCAATTTCTCCGCCATAGATTTGCCACTGCGAGCTCTGGCATAGTTGAGAAGCCAACGCAGGGCCAGGGATAACCCGCGGTCGGGTTGAACCTCAATTGGCACCTGATAAGTGGCACCACCAACACGGCGCGATTTGACCTGAAGTGCCGGAGTAGCATTCTTGATCGCTTGGTCCAGAACCTCTAAGGGCTCAGTTTTCAATTGTTCATTAACCAAATCCAAAGCATCGTAGACAATCCGCTCGGCTTTGGCTTTCTTCCCGTCCGACATTACTCTATTGATAAACTTGGCCACAATATGGCTTCCATACTTGGCATCAGGAGGTATTTGTCTTTTTGTTACCTTAGCTCGCCTTGGCATCTAATCTTCCGAAGCCCTAACTAGTTTACTCCGCTTGGCTCCATATTTGCTACGACTCTGCTGGCGATTGTCCACCCCAGCAGTATCCAAAACACCCCGTACAATATGGTAGCGAACTCCAGGCAAATCTTTCACCCTACCACCACGGATAAGAACCACAGAATGCTCCTGCAAATTATGCCCCTCTCCGGGGATATAGGCAGTGACTTCAATGCCATTGGTCAAGCGCACGCGGGCAATCTTGCGCAAGGCAGAATTGGGCTTCTTAGGAGTCATAGTCTTAACCTGAACGCAAACCCCCCGCTTCTGTGGGGAGCTCTTGCCTCGCCTAACCGTGTTCTTTAGGGCATTGTAAGTGATGCCCAATGCTGGAGCTTTGGTTCGCTTACCAAGCCGCCGCCGCCCCTTTCTAACCAACTGATTAACCGTCGGCATTTTGCTCTATTCCTTCCCTACCATAAATATACACCAATTAAAAAGCCACCCAGTTGTTTACCGGTCTACTTCCCGATTAGGTTTGCGTCCCGGTTCAACCAGCCGGCTTACTCAGGTTTTCCAACCCAGACTAATGGCCAGTAGACGCTAAAAAATCACTATAACACAAAGATATAACAGATGTCAACAACGCCAAGCGGAGATAGATTGCCCAGCGAGTGGCCGCTTGTCTCAACACCGTCGCTTCAGAGTTTTCGTGACTACGGCTCTCAGGTCATCAGGGCTGAATGGTTCGGGCAGATATGGTCTGTCTGCTTTCTCCAAAAAGGCCATGGTAGTACGGCCAATGATATCTCCGGTGGAGAATACCACCCTGTTCACTAGCTATAGCCGTTTCTGCTCGATATATTGACAGAGCTCCGTGCCGTTGACAACTGGCACCCTGACATCGATGAGATAAAGGTAACAATCTCTTCCTTTCGACATTTCCCGGGAATCTTTCCCTTGGCAGCAATGTCTACCTCAAACCCTTGAGACAGGAGTTACAGTTGAAAGCCACACAAGCTGAAAGCTATAATTGACCTGCCTGAGATAACCAAGATGGCTTCTCTCGACGATATCCTCTACCAGGTGTCTAAACCGGCTCGCTACACCGGGGGCGAGTGGAATAGCATTGCCAAAGATTGGCAAGCGACTCCAATTCGAGTTGCCTTAGCCTTCCCCGACACTTATGAAGTCGGTATGTCCAATCTGGCGCTGCCTATACTCTATGAAGTACTCAATAGCCAGCCTGATGTCCTCGCCGAAAGGGTCTATGCGCCCTGGGCGGATATGGAAACGCTCCTGCGGCATCATAACATCCCCCTGTTCAGTTTAGAGACCAAGCGTCCCCTGAGCTATTTCGATATCGTTGGCTTTTCTCTGGGCTATGAGCTTACCTACACCAACGTGTTGAATATGCTCGACTTGGCTCAAATCCCGCTGTTCAGTCGCCAGAGGAACGATTCACACCCTTTGATAATAGCTGGGGGTAGCAGCGCTCTTAACCCGGAGCCGATGGCTGATTTCATCGATTTGTTTGTCATCGGTGAGGCTGAAGAAGCCATATTGAAATTTCTGGAAGTTTTCCGAGCCTACAAGGACAGCAAACGGCAGCTACTGCGGGAGGCTTCAAATCTTCCTGGTATCTATGTCCCCAGCTTGTATCAAGTCGAGTACCACGAAGACGGCACTTTCGCTAGCATTACCTCAATAGCGCCCGAAGCAAAGCTGACAATTGAGCGACAAATTGTAGCCAAACTGCCCCCACCGGTCACAAGACCGGTTGTTCCTTACATCCAAGTAGTTCACGACCGCGGAGCCATTGAAATCCAGCGGGGGTGCAGCCGGGGCTGCCGTTTCTGCCAGGCCGGAATGATTTACCGTCCAGTTCGCGAACTCCCCGAGCAGGAAGCAATCGACGCCGCAGCGGCACTTGTAAGGGACTCTGGTCATAATGAAGTATCCTTGGTTTCCCTGAGCACTGGCGACTACCACAACATAAACGGATTAATCGGGCAGCTGACGCGTAATCATTACCCTGACAACCTCACCCTGTCCCTACCCAGCCTCCGCCTCGATACATCGTCCGTAGACTTAATAGAGGCATTACCCTCCCGCCGCAAAACCACGCTCACCTTCGCTCCTGAAGCTGGAAGCGAAAGGCTGAGGCAAGTCATCAACAAGAGTATCCCCGAAGAGGCAATACTCGACACCTTTGCCGCCGTTTTCGACAGAGGCTGGCTGAACCTTAAGCTTTATTTTATGGTTGGGCTGCCCAC
This sequence comes from uncultured Dehalococcoidales bacterium, assembly GCA_964582065.1. Lineage (GTDB taxonomy): Bacteria > Chloroflexota > Dehalococcoidia > GIF9 > UBA5629 > JACNFS01. Next base: position 2,073 of record CAZOQG010000059.1, on the reverse strand, counting down.
CGAGACCATTGACGACGTAAAAGGCATCGTTGACCTGGTGACCAAGACTTGCCAACTAGGCAGAAAGACCAGAAACAAACCACCTAGAGTCAGGGTCAGTGTAGCAACTTTTATTCCCAAACCCCATACCCCCTGCCAATGGCTAGCCCAAGACACAGAAGAGCAATTAACTCCCAAACATGAACTACTCAAACAGGGTTTGCGCCGAATTGGAGCCCAGCTCTCGTGGCAAGACCCGACAACCAGCCAGCTTGAGGCGGTGTTATCTCGAGGCGATCGACGCCTCGGAAAGGTCATCCACAAGGCCTGGGAATCGGGTAGCAAATTCGATGCCTGGCATGAGCACTTTGACTACGATAATTGGCTGCATGCCTTCAAAGAATGCGGGCTTGAGCCCAGATTCTATGCTAACCGGCAACGACCCCTGGATGAGCTGTTACCTTGGCACCATATCGACATTGGAGTAACCCCAGACTTTCTCAAAAAGGAATACCACAATATGTGGCAGGGAAAAGAGACTCCCGACTGCCGTCATGGACCGTGTAATGCCTGCGGGCTCCAGCGCTGGCAGTCTGACTGCCAGCAAAAACTTAACGAGACGACCGCCGAGTAATATAATATGAGAGGACAAGGATTATGGTGAATACCTCTTTACCTTTTGATTCCACATACTGGCCATTCAAGAAATATATGGAGATGTACAACCGGTCGCTACAAGACCCCGAACGTTTCTGGGCTGAAGAAGCTCGCAAACTCGACTGGTTCAAGACCTGGGACACCGTTCTCGAATGGCAACCGCCCTTCGCCCGCTGGTTTGTCGGTGGCGAGCTTAACGCCTGCTATCAATGCGTCGACCGCCATGTCAAGACATGGCGGAGGAGTAAGGTTGCCATATATTGGGAAGGCGAGCTGGGCGACAGCCAGGTCCTGAGCTATTCCACCCTCTACAGATGGGTCAACAAATTCGCTTCAGTCCTGAAGAATTTGGGTGTAGTCAAAGGAGACCGGGTTGCTCTATATCTGCCGATGATTCCTGAGTTACCCATATTCATGCTAGCTTGCGCTAGAATCGGAGCGACCCATACCGTCGTATTCTCTGGTTTCAGCGCCCAGGCTCTGGCCGACAGGATTAACGATATCCAGGCCAAAGTCCTAGTTACCGCTGATGCCGGCTTCAGAAGAGGCAAGCTGCTACGACTCAAGGATATCAGCGATGAAGCCGTAAATCTATCGTCCTCAATCGAAAAGGTGGTGGTGGCTAGAAGGGCAGGGATAGAGGCAAACATGAAACAAGGACGAGACTTCTGGCTCCACGAATTACTTGATGATGCTAGCTCCTTCGTGCCCCCTGAACCCGTTGAGGCCACCCATCCTCTTTACATCCTTTATACATCAGGTACCACCGGAAAGCCTAAGGGCATTGTCCATAGCACCGGCGGCTACCTTGTTTTCACTAATTCCGGCTACGAATGGGTCTTTGATGTTAAAGAGGAATCTGTTTACTGGTGCACTGCCGATGTTGGCTGGGTCACCGGGCACAGCTCCATAGTCTACGGCCCCCTGTGCCATGGCGCTGCCATAGTCCTTTACGAAGGGGCTCCCGATTACCCCTCAGTAGATAGATGGTGGGACATTATAGAGAAATACGGGGTTACCATATTCTACACGTCGCCCACTGGCATCAGGATGCTGATGAAATATGGTGAAGACGAAGTCAAAAAACACGACCTGAGCAGCCTGGAGCTACTGGGCAGCGTTGGCGAGGCCATCAATCCCGAAGCCTGGCACTGGTATTACAGAGTAGTTGGCGGCGAAAGATGCCCCATAGTGGACACCTGGTGGCAAACCGAAACTGGCGGCACAATGATATCACCAGCCCCAGGCATAGAATGTGTGCCTCTAAAGCCGGGCTCAGCAACCTTCCCCTTGCCAGGAATCGACGCTGATATCGTGGATGAAAGTGGCAAGCCGGTGCCCTCCGGAGAGAAAGGGTTTCTAGTCATCAAAGCCCCCTGGCCGGGAATGCTTATGGGCATCCACCAAGACCCACAAAGGTATCAGGAAACCTACTGG
>CAZOQG010000058.1:0-11760 GCA_964582065.1 uncultured Dehalococcoidales bacterium | reverse complement strand
TTTCGTTTATGCAGCAACCAAAAAGGAGAACCTCAGTGGCAGTCGAGGGGGACAGATTGACGGTGTAGCTATCCACAGCGTAAGATTACCTGGGCTTGTGGCTAGTCAGGAGGTTATCTTTGGTGCACCGGGACAGACATTGAGCCTACGCCATGATACCATAAGCCGTGAATGCTATATGCCGGGTGTTATGCTAGCTGTGAAACAAGTGGTGAAGCGTCAAGGGTTGGTACGTGGGTTGGATGCTTTGTTGAATCTAGGGGGGGAACGATGAAGGCGTATAATGTGGCTATTGTTGGTGCCACTGGAATGGTGGGGCAGGAGTTCATAAAGGTGCTGGTGGAGCGAAATTTCCCTATGGCCTCCGTCCGTCTGTATGCTTCCGACCGTTCCGCAGGCAAGAAGCTCTATGTAGGTCACCAAGAGATTGTGGTCAAGGAAACCGCCCCCGAGTCCTTTCAGCATGTTGATATAGCTCTTTTCTCGGCTGGTACTGAAGTTAGCCGCTATTTTTCGCCCATCGCAGCTAAGTCCGGGGCTTTGGTCATTGACAACAGTGCCGCTTTTAGAATGGAACCAAAGGTGCCTCTGGTTGTCCCTGAAGTAAATCCTCAAGACATAAGGCGGCATGAAGGGATCATTGCTAATCCAAACTGTTCTACCATTCAAATGGTAGTGGCTCTTTATCCACTGCATAAGGTCAACCCTATCAAACGGATTGTTGTCTCTACCTACCAAGCGGTGTCAGGCACTGGCTCAGCAGCCATGGAGGAATTAACAACTCAAGCCAAGCTGGTTTTGGAAGGGCAAAATGTCGTTCCCCACGTTTATCCTCACCAAATTGCTTTTAATTTGCTACCAGAGATCGACGTTTTCTTGGATAGTGGCTATACCAGAGAAGAATGGAAGGTGGTGGAGGAAACCCGCAAAATAATGCACGCTGAAGATATGGCCATCTCGGCAACCTGTGTTAGAGTGCCTGTTTTTATCGGACACAGTGAGGCTGTGAGCGCGGAGTTTACTGAGCCTATGAGTCCCGAGGAGGCCAAACGCATATTGGCTCGGGCGCCTGGTGTCAAAGTGCTTGATGACCCCAGTGTTAGCCTCTATCCCCAACCCTGGCTGGCTGCTGGCGCAGACGATGTTTTTGTGGGACGCATCCGAGCAGATTCCTCCCAGCCCAAGAGCTTGGTGATGTGGGTGGTAGCTGATAACTTGCGTAAGGGTGCTGCCCTCAACGCCGTCCAGATTGCTGAGGAAGCGGCACGACGTAATTGGGTTAAATCTCAGCACTAGTTTGCTCGCAGGGAGGCAGATGATGAAGCAGTTTGGTCGCTTGCTAACAGCAATGGTTACTCCCTTTGACACCAATGGGAAAGTAGATTACTTGCAAGCGAAGAGGTTAGCTAAAGCTCTGCTTGATTCAGGTAGTGACGGGGTAGTGGTCTCGGGTACTACTGGGGAGTGTACGACTCTTAGTCGGGAGGAAAAGCTGCGTCTCTTCGGCGAGGTTAAGTCGGTGGTTGGTGACCGGGGGGCGGTCATAGCTGGCACTGGCAGCTACAATACCACAGACGCTGTGGAGCTCACCAGGGCTGCTGAAAAGACTGGGGTTGATGGCTGCCTTTTGGTCGTCCCTTACTATAATCGGCCCACTCAAGAAGGCCTATTCCAACACTTTGAGACAATCGCCCAAGCTACCAGCTTGCCTTGCATCCTTTACAACGTGCCATCACGCACTGTTACCAACCTGGCTGCTGAGACTGCCGTCAGGCTTAGCCAAATCGACAACATCATTGGAGTAAAAGAGGCTAGCGCCAATCTTGACGAGATTGCCAAGATTATACAGGGGGCCAGGGAAGATTTCCTCGTTTACAGCGGCAATGATAGTGATACTTTGCCCATATTGGCTCTGGGTGGCTATGGGGTTATTAGCGTTGCTTCTCATCTGGTTGGCCTTCAGATGAAGCAAATGATGGAAGACTTTCTCAGGGGAAAGCCTAGAGAAGCAGCAGCCCTCCATCGCAACTTATTGCCATTGGCAAATGCCCTTTTCGTTGTCACTAACCCAATTCCGGTTAAGTACGCCTTGAATTATTTGGGTTTCTCGGTAGGTAGGCCTCGCCTACCACTCACTGAACCTGACGACAAATCGAAAGCCGTTATTGAACAGGCTTTGAAGAATTATAGGATTGATTTGCCGATAGCTACTACAGCCTAAGTGCGGATTCATAATCACAGTTTCTGCAGAGATTTTTCGAAGTCTTTCACCCAAGGTGGCTTCTTGCCTTTGCTCGGCTCGATACTATGCCTTTCTGCTCTGAGATGAGTAGCCTGTGCTTCTATACCGCCCCATCTTTTTTTCTTGTCAATCATGTGCTTTTGATCATCATGTCGGCTAACGTCTTGCGAATAAAATAAGTTCGCCGAAAGGCAATCGGAAGAGTCGGCGAAGGGACACTAAAGAAGAACTCTAAAACAAAGCGTATAGTACAGCCATTGCAAGCGTGATAAATAGCGTCATACCTATCCAAACTGTAGCACCAGCCTTCGCCGTTATATATCCGATATAAAGAAACATTGGGATGAAATATAAAGGTGTTACATCTGATGGTTTGTGTATTACATTCTTAAATAGTATTACCAATCCCATCATAAGAACGGCTGCCACTATTGCTGTTTTCATTTCATCTTTCATTTTTACCATCCTCTCTTTAGTTAGATTCCATGCTTTAGAGGAATTCTTTTTGCAAAGCTAATGAAGGCACCACGAAGCTGGTTGCGTCTAACACCCATATAGACCAACTTTTGCTTTGCCTGACTCGAGAATGTTGGCGAGGTGCTATGCAATCTGGTTGACTATTACCGCCTGCTCTCGTTTGGCGCCGACGGAAATGATGTCAATAGGGCAAGAGAGAAGCTCTTCGAGTCGAGCTATGTAGTGAAGAGCCTGTGAAGGTAGCTGTTCGCGGTCGCGAATGGCGCTTATCGATGTCTGCCAGCCAGTCAGTTCCTCGTAAACTGGCTGACATTTGTCCAGAATAGCCAGATCGCTTGGGAATTGGTCTGAGGTGCCCCCATCCAATTCATAGGCGGTGCATATCTTAACTGAGTCAAATGTGTCTAAAACATCAAGACGGGTTAGGGCTATGCTGCTGAAGCCGTTTATTTGAGCGCTGAAACGGCCAGCTACAGCATCGAACCAGCCACAGCGCCGCGCTCTGCCCGTCGTAGCCCCGTACTCGTGCGCTCGCTCCCTGATGAAATCACCCATTTCGTCCTTCAGTTCGGTGGGCATAGGTCCGCCGCCCACCCGTGTGGTATAGGCTTTGAAGACACCGACAATTTGGTCGATTTGCTTGAGGCTTATGCCGGAACCTATGGAACTGCTTGCAGCCAAAGGTGAAGATGATGTTACATAAGGATAGGTGCCGAAGTCAGGGTCGAGCATCGTGCCCTGAGCGCCTTCTAGTAAGACCGTCTCCCTTCGAGACACCATCTGATGAAGAATGGAACCAGTATCTCGAATGAATGGGGCTAGCCGTTCCCCATAGCTGCAGTATTGATCGTAAATCTCTTTTGATGATAACGGTGGGGAGTTGTATATTTTGGTTAGGATGGCGTTCTTTAATTCAAGAACTGAGCTAAGTCGAGACTGAAATGCTTCCTTGTCCAACAGGTCACAGGTGCGGATCCCAAGGCGAGCTATCTTGTCGGCAAAAGCAGGACCTATTCCTTTGCCCGTGGTGCCCAGGGCTCCCCTGCCTCGCCTTTCCTCCTCTAACCGGTCGAGAAGGATATGATAGGGCATTATTAGATGGGCCCGGTCACTGATGAATAGATGGCTCGTATCAACGCCGTGCTTCTGAAGGTTGTCAATTTCGTCAAGGAGCGCTGCAGGGTTAATTACTACGCCGTTGCCGATTATGCAGATCGCTTCTGGGTGAAAAATGCCCGACGGAACAAGATGAAGCTTGAACTCACCGTAAGGATTGATTATGGTATGTCCGGCATTATCTCCACCTGAGAAACGAACCACAGCCTTCGCTGTCTCAGCTAGAAGGTCGACTATCTTCCCTTTGCCCTCGTCTCCCCATTGGGCGCCAATAACCGCTATAACTGGCATTGTCTTCGCGCTAGATTAATGCGAAATCGGAGAAGGTGGTTATATATGGGTAAAGCCTCAAGGTTACGCTCGGGACATGTAATTCTTGCCCCAGTAGTAGAGCAGAGTCCCGCCGCCAACAATCCATACAATTAGGCCGGTGATTATTATCCAGGCGATTCCCGCCATCCACCAGAGAAAGATACTCCCGAGCACCATCCACAGTACGGCAAGGATACTAAGTGATGTCAGGCTCCATTCAAAAGTCTTGTCGCTCATACGTTTTCACCTCCACTTATTCTTTGTTTTCTTAACTTCTTGTCTGCTGCCGAACGTAGACTAATCGCTGTCCTACGGTAGCAAATGCAAGCACCACCAGAACTAGCAAAGCTATGAGAATTTGGTTGAACAGTAATCCCAACGCTAATATTATAACTCTCTCAAACCTGGTAAACAAGCCAACGCGGCAGTCTATCCCGAGTCCTTCAGCCCTGGCTCGCACATAGCTGGTGAGAAAGGCAGCAACCAGGGCTAGGAAAATGAGTGTAATTGTAACGACGTATTCAGTGCTTGGGGCCAACATAAATACTGTGGGAGTGAAGTTCAGAATATATAAGGCCAAAAGACCTAGAAACAGCACCGCGTCGGACATTCGGTCAAAAGTGGAATCTAACAAGGCGCCGAAGCTAGTGGCTTGATTGGTGAAGCGAGCCAGTGCTCCGTCAATAAGGTCGAATACCCCGGAGAGGAGCACCAAAAACCCACTGATGAGAAGGTGATTGGTGGCAATGGCCCCGGCTGCAACTACGTTTATTGCCAGAGCGAGCCAGGTCACGGTGTTAGGCTTGAGCCGGCTTTTACCAAGAATTGTCACCACGGGCGCAGTAAGCCAGCGAGCAGCACTTTCGCGGGAGTTGGCCAAGTTTATCATAACGTGTTTCTCCAAATAGCTAGCTGAGCAAACTGTTGTAGTAATCCATTACTTGATGGGCAACATTCGTCCAGCTATACTTCTCGGCTTTGATTCTTCCCTCAGCTCCCATCTGGTTGCGCAGATATTTGTCATCCAGGAGAGATAACAAGGCGCGAGCCAAGGATTCTTCATCTCGAGCCGGTACGAGCAGCCCCTCCTCACCGTGAGAGAGCAAGCTAGCATAGCCATCAATATGGGTGGCAACTACCGGCTTGCCGCACGCCATAGCCTCGAGCAAGACTATGCCAAAGCTTTCGCCACCTGTAGCTGGTGCACAGAATATGTCGGCGCTGCGATAGTATTGAGGTAGCTCGGCGCCGGGGACGAAACCGGTGAAGACTACATCTGTCAGCCGCAAATCTTTGACCATTTTTTGGTACCCGGGACGCAATCTAGTACCTGGACCGACCACAACGAGCCGAAAGTTGGGGGAATGTCTCTTGGCCTTGGCGCAGGCATTGAGTAGGTAGTCCAGGCCTTTGCGTTTCTCCAAGCGCCCGACGAATAAGACATTTGGTTTGCCATCAGCGAATTCTTTGCGCTGAGGGCCATCCGGGGAGAAGTGTTCGGTGTCAATACCGTTGGGGATAATACGATAATCACCTGGTAGATGTCGGCTGACGAAGTCCAAGGCTGGCTTGGAAACGGCGATTTTACCATGTAACATTCCTAGCCATCTCCTAAAGGCATGTCTGGCCAGCCAGTAGCTTTGAGCCCTACTATGGCAGGCGTGAAAAGTACCAACGTTTACACAGTTGGATTTAAGGAGGGCGCTTACGGAGAGCATAGGGGCGAAAGGCTCGTGGAGGTGCAGAATATCAAATTTTTCCTTGGCCAGGATTTCCCCTATTTGAGCTGGTAACCAGGGGGACAAAGGGACTCGGGCCACAGAGCCAGCGAATGGAACAGGTATGGGCCTGCCTACGCTGGTAACCTCTTCTTCAAAGTATCGAGTCCCCCCTTTTAGGCATGGAGCTATGATTTTGACCTCATGCCCCCATTGGACAAAATGATGGGCGAGATACGCAATGTGATTAACGACCCCGCTTGGAAAGGAGTAGTCGTATGGGGAGACTAGTCCAATCTTCACTGTGTTATTGCCCTATTTTGGCGAACCCGTCACTTCTTGTGGCGGCTGAACCTTCGTTTGTTTCGCCCCAGCTACCTCGGGCAAACAAATCGGGCTTTGCTGCTCCCGCCCGGCGATGAACTCCTCCACTCGCCTCCGGGCTTCGTCATCAGAATACTGAATAGGTGGAGATTTCATGAAGTAAGCACTAGGAGCTGCGATGGTTCCAGCTAATCCTCTATCCAGAGCTAGCTTGCAGCACCTTACAGCGTCAATGACTACCCCGGCTGAGTTGGGGCTATCCCACACCTCCAGCTTAAGCTCCATATTTAGGGGAACATCGCCGAAGGTGCGCCCTTCCATCTTAATATAGCAGAATTTGCGGTCAGACAGCCAGGGCACATAGTCACTGGGGCCAATGTGAATGTCGTCGGGTTCAAGTTCATAATCTAGTTGAGAGGTAACGGCATTGGTTTTGGAAATCTTCTTTGAGTCCAGACGCTCGCGCTCCAGCATGTTATAGAAATCGGTGTTGCCGCCAAAATTAAGTTGGTAAGTTCTTTCCAACCTGACTCCCCTGTCGCGAAAGAGCCTGGTTAGTACGCGGTGGGTGATAGTAGCCCCAACCTGAGATTTGATGTCGTCACCGATAACTGGCAGTCCCGCTTCGGCGAAACGTTTATACCAATATGGCTCGCGAGCGATGAAGACCGGTATGCAATTAACGAAGCCGCAGCCAGCAGACAATACCTGCTCTATGTACCATTTCGTTGCCTCCTCGCTCCCTACAGGCAGGAAATTAATCACCACATCCGTTTCTGTTTCCTTAAGAATGCTGGTAATGCTGGCCGTAGGCCCTGGTGACTTCGTGATGATTTGCGATAAGTACTTTCCCAAGCCGTCGTGGGTCATACCCCGGGCTACTCTAACGCCGGTAGCGGGCACGTCACAGAACTTGAGAGTATTGTTAGGCCGAGTAAAGATGGCTTCAGCCAGGTCCTTACCCACTTTGTTTTTATCAATGTCGATGGCAGCCACAAAGTTGATATCACTTATGTGATAGCCCCCCAGATCAATGTGCATCAGCCCGGGCACAAATTCGCCTTCTTTGGCCTTTTTGTAATAGTGGATGCCCTGAACAAGGGAAGATGCGCAGTTACCAACACCTATGATAGTTACATTTATCTTATCCATGATATGCTCGTCTCCTTCTATTGCAGGACTCATCTTGGTCAATCCCGATTCTACTCCTAGTGTCTGGGAATAATCATCTTGGGTGATCTGATTAACCACATGGGCATTTTGGCCCCGTGTAATACCTTATCGGTTACGCTGCCCAACACCCATCGGGCAAGGCCAGTTCGACCATGAGTTGACATGGCTATCAAACTAACCTTCTCAGCCACGGCATATTCAACTATTCTATCAGCAGGGTCACCAGTGAGTACTTCGTATGTCGTCTTAATTCCTTTCCCGCTTAATCCTTCAGCGATACTGCCAAGATAATTCTCGGCGGCATCATGCATTGCCTTAACGAATTTTCTCCAGTCAGAGCCGCCAAGCACACTGGCTTCTATTGTCCCTGGTGGTGAAATGACCTGGAGTAGGCTAACCGAAGCTCCTATTTCTTTGGCTAATGCCTCAACGTAAGGTAAAGCTGCTTGACCAATGTCAGAGCCATCTAAGGGGGCAAGAATCTTGCGAAAGTGTGACTTCCGCGCAGTTTCGGTTTTCCTAGCACGTTTGCTTCGGACAAGCAGCACCGGGGTTGCAGCTTCACTTACGACCTTCTCAGCTACGCTTCCCATCCACCATCGGCTAATACCACTGCGACCATGAGTCGCCGTAACAATCAAATCACTCTCATGTTGCGCAGCGTAATCAAGGATTTTGTCTGCAGCGCTGCCATAGAGGAGTAGTGCTTCAGCTTTGATACTGTCGCTTTGTAGACCGGCCGCGACTCGGCCAACATAGTCTTCAAGAAGGCGATTCACACGGCGCTCCTTTCTCCCCATGCCTATGCCCAGAATCTCAACGTGGGAACCAAAGCTTGGAGCTAAACCCCTAACATAGGGAAGTACGCTTTCAGCCACCGTAGAACCATCCAAGGGAACTAGGATTTTACGTAACATTGTCTTCCCCCATATTCTTGCCTCACTTGTCTAGACCAAAGCTCTTATGTTATTGTTGAAGGGTGCTTTATGACTTTCACACCCATACCTTCTACAGTGATGGTGTCTTATCACCCATCGAATTAATACGCCGTGCTTTTGTCAAAGGCTATTCCGCTATCGCCATTACTGACCACGTAGCTCTTGGCTCCCTTGGCAGGGTGATTAACGAAACAAGCGATGATTGTGCCCTGGCTAGAACTCACTGGAACATTTTAGCTATCCCCGGCGTAGAGCTTACTCACCTTCCTCCTCAGGCCATCTCTGAGGTAGCTCAAAAAGCCAAAGAAATGGGAGCTTGGCTTGTAATAGTCCATGGCGAAACGTCTACAGAGCCTGTAGAGCGAGGCACTAACCTCGCCGCTGTCCAATCTCCCTACGTTGATATCCTGGCCCACCCAGGCCTAGTAACAACGGAAGAAGCTGCCTTAGCAGCCCAAAACAATGTATTTATTGAGCTTACTAGCCGAACAGGACACTCCGCAACTAACGCTCATGTTGCTCTCATCAGCCAAAAAGCGCAAGCCAGGCTCCTGGTTAGTTCCGATGCCCACAACGAAGATGACTTATTAACGCCAGCTTTGGCTGAGGCTGTCCTTCATCAGGCTGGGTTGGGCGAACACCACTACGAGCAGATTTTGAACCGCAACCCCTTACTTTTGATAGACAAGGTTAACAGGTCGTCTTCGCACCCGGGCTAAGCCATATCAATGGATTAGCCTTTGCCAATGCGGAACACCTTGGTCCCACAGGATGGACAAACGCCGCGCGTCGCAGGTCTACCGTTCTTCAGAGTCACACTCTGCGCGTTCTTGATTTCTACCTTTTTCCGGCATTTGAAACAATACGCCTGTGCCACTTGCTTTGCCTCCTTTCGTCAAACTTGAATCATATCTATTATGGTACCAAATGTCAAGGCTTCTGAGGTGCTTTGGGGCAGGAAAACTGCTGAAGGGAGAAAACCTTTTCTGGATGCCAGAGCTTCTTCTCAGAGATAAAGCGCAGCACAGCTACAAAATGCCCATCGCGGGTGTAGGCACGGCAGTATTCCTCTGAAGGCGAGTGGTGTTCGCCTAAGGGCAGCGAACGGCCATTTCTTATGGCTAGTTCGTTTGTTTTGTCCACGATGGCTGCTCTCCAGCCGAGAAGCGGGCTATCTACAGAATGGAAAAGCCCTTTCCAATCACCTTGTTGGAAGGCGTCCTTGATTTGAGACAGGGCTAGCGCATCTTCGATGTGGAAAGGTCCGCACCGCAAACGAGTCAAGTTCCTCAAATGGCCGCAACAGCCCAAATGCTGTCCCAAGTCATGGGCTAGGGAGCGTATGTAAGTCCCTTTACCGCATTCCACCTTGATTGTTACAAGGGGCAACTCACAGCTCATAAGCTCCAGACTGGTGATTTCGACTTGTCTCGGCTTGAGTCTCATTGGGATACCAGCACGAGCCAGTTCATAGTATCGCCTGCCATGGTGTTTTAGCGCGCTGTAAATGGGAGGCACTTGCTGAATACTGCCATGAAAAGCGGCAAGTGCTTCCTCTATTTGGGCGGCAGTGACAGCCCTCGGGTCTCCGCGCTGGATCACTTTTCCTTCCCTGTCAAACGTGTCTGTAGCAATACCCAGTTCGATCTCGGCCACGTAGGTCTTGCTACTATTGGTTAGAAACTGGATGACTCGCGTCCCCTGACCAAGACAAGTCGGCAGGACGCCGGTAGCTATTGGATCTAGTGTACCTGTGTGCCCAATACGTTTCTCTCCTGTCAGACGTCTGAGCCAAGCTATTACGGCAAAAGAAGTCTTGCCTTCGGATTTGTTAACATTGAGGATGCCGTCAATTCTCATCTTTGTCTTCGGCACTATCAGAAGCAACCTGCTCGATTAGCCTGAGGACTTCAGCCCCGCGCTGAATAGAATCATCAAAATGAAAGCTAAGCTGAGGGATGTACCTCAATGTTAAACGTCCAGCCAATTGTCTCCGGAGAAATCCTGAGGCGGCAGTGAAACCCTGCAATATCTCGCTTCTGCTCACCTCGTCTCCCAAACTGCTGACGAACACCTTGGCATTCCTCAGATCAGCAGAAGTCGAGACTTTGGTTACTGAAATAAGGCTGGCAAGTCTGGGGTCATTGACTTGCTGTCGAAGCAACTCGCTAATTTCTTGCCGGATCAGGTTGTTTATTCGCTCAGCACGCCGCGTCATAATCTACTCTCCTGAATGAACAGTCTATGATTCAGGATGTAAGGAAGAAGCTAGCTTGGAAATACAACTGAAACGGGGATATTCTAGATTACCTTTTCCTGTTTGTAGAATTGAATGACATCGCCAACTTGGAAATCCAGGAAGTTCTCTATTCCAACGCCACACTCAAGGCCAGTGGATACCTCTCTAACATCTTCCTTGAAGCGTCTTAAGCTGCTGACGCGAGATTCATGAATTGACTCGCCTTGGCGTAGGACTCGGGCTAAAGCATCTCGTCTCGCCTTGCCTTCTTTGACAGAAACTCCAGCTACCCTCGTCTTTTTCCCCGTGTCAAAAACAGCTAGTACTTCAGCGTGCCCTTCGATTACGTCAGTAATGGTGGGCTCCAACATGCCTTTCAGCGCCTTGTCCACATCGTTTACCAGTTCATAAATCACACTGTAGTAGCGAATGTTTATCCCTTCCAGGCCGGCTAGCCGATGTGCTCCTGGCTCTGCTCGGCTATTGAAACCGATGATTATTCCTTTAGAGGCTAAAGCCAGCAGGACATCGCTTTCTGTTATACTTCCACTGCCGAAGTGGATAACTCTAACCCTGATCTTCTCATCTCCCAGTTGCTCCAGTGAATCCTTTATTGGTTCGATGCTACCTTGGACATCTGTCTTAAGAACTACATTTAGTCCCTTCACCTGTCCAGCACTGATCTGAGTTGACAGGTCAGTCAGACTTAGAGTCTTAGCAGCGGTTGAAAACCCCTGTTGCACACCTTTCTGTTTCTCCAAAACCGTCCGTGCCGCACGCTCGTTAGCAACAACTACAAAACTGTCTCCGGCTTGCGGGACGGCATTCATCCCAAGGACCTCTACCGGGGTTGCTGGCTCAGCTTTCCTAATCTGCTTCCCTAAGTCATTGAACATGGCCTTGACTTTGCCCCAAGTATTACCGATTACCAGGGTATCACTTGGCTTGAGGTTGCCTTTTTGAACCAGAAGGGTAGCCAATGGCCCCTTAGTTTTGTCAAGTCTGGCTTCGATTACTATCCCCTCTGCCGGACAATCTGGCTCAGCCTTAAGCTCTAACATATCAGCAACCAGAAGAAGATTTTCCAGAAGGTCATCTATGCCCTGTCGCTTCTTGGCTGAGATGGGCACACATACGGTGTCACCTCCCCATTCTTCAACAATCAAGCCTAAATCGGCCAGCTGTTGCTTGATCCTGTCCGGATTAGCGTTGGCCTTATCG
>CAZOQG010000057.1:0-11864 GCA_964582065.1 uncultured Dehalococcoidales bacterium | reverse complement strand
CTTGAGAATGCGGATGTTACGGTCATGGCAGACAGGGCATATCCCGGGCTCGCCCCGATAGGTGGTGTCCCCCGTTTTGATTGCTGTCGCTACTTCAATCCCGATGTTGCGCGCTCTGTCTAGCAGTCTTTGGTCGTCCGCCGACTGGCTCATGCCCTGAATGTGAATTAGCGCACGGTCGACGACATTCATTCCCAGTTGAAGGAGCATGAGGTTTGGCTGAAGCATAGCGTAGCTTGTCCATCCCCGTGTGGCATAGGGAATGATGATGGCTGCCGGCTTGCCCCTCGTCTTGGGAGGCCTGGTCATCAGCACGAACAGACGGTCGATGAACCGCCTCACGATTGCCGGCACTTCCAGCAGGTAGCAAGGGGCGCCGAAGACGAGACCATCGCACTGCTCAAGCTTTTCCAGCAAGTAGTTGTGGTCATCCTTGCCCCTGAGTTTGCATCCCGTCCCGCCAAACAGGCACGTCGCCAGCCCTTCGCAGGGCAGTATCTCGTAGTCCGTCCATCTCATTATCTCAACTTCAGCCCCTTGTTCCTCAGCCCCCATCAACGCTTCCTTCACCAGTATCTCCGTATTTCCCAAAAACCTGTGGCTTGCCACAACGCCCAGAACCTTCATCGCCGTTGACCTCCCTTCATTTCATTCCTGATGCCGAATCACGTCAATTTTAGAACATGCTTTTTTCTGTGTCAACGTCACGAAACCCGTTCATATCGTTAGTGACACCTCATGAAAGGTTTCCTGAAACTCTGACCCCCCATCTACTATGAAAACCGACCAACATCATAGAACTAGGCTGTTCTTACCTTTATGGCTTTCTCTGGGCATCCTTCCTCACATGCCCCACATTCATTACAATTCTCCAATAGTTCCATTACCACCACCGCCTGCCCATCGCCCAGGTCCAGAATCCCATAAGGACAAAAAATGTTGCAGCCGCCGCAGCCGACGCATAGACTCAAATCTATAGTTATCTCAGCCATTGACAAACCCCCTTCACACCTTGCCCCTAAGCCATTCTTCCACGGGCTTGCGGTATTCTTCGGTCGCGTATACATAAATACCGACCAACTCCAGACCTATCTCCTGAACGGCTTTCTCAATGAGCATGTCAGAGCTGATTATTTTATCGAGTAGTTTCTTGGCCTTGATATGGTCGAATAAACTCCTGCCGATGGTGCTTCGCCATCTCTCTTCATATTCCTTCAGCCTATTTTCAGACACATCACCTTCGAGAGCCGCTTTGGCAGCGACCTCGCCGGCGAAGTTACCACAGGTCATAGCCGGAGTAATGCCACCACCCTGAGCAGCCCATAGCTGTCCAGCGGCATCCCCGGCAAGAATGACCCCTGCGGCAGCCGTCTTCTCCATAGGCCCGCCAACCCAGGCGGGCCCGCTTTGCAAGGCCACCGGCTTGGCGTTCTTGAAGAACTCGCTCACCACAGGATGCTTTAACAGTTCTTTGAACAATGTTCTCAAAGAGCGGCCCTCGCCAAGAAGTGCCGGAGGGGCTCCCGTGCCGAGATAAGCAATATCCTTGCCTCGGGCTGCATGAACGGCATGAGCCCCCGGAGCAAAGCTATTGCCGAAGTAAGTGTAAAAGATTTCCGGGTCCTGACCTTCCACCCCAAAGAACTCGTAGCCGTAGAAAACAATGGGCTCGGTGGGTTCGCCCAGTCCCGCCGAGCGAGCCACAATACTACCCTTATCGGCACCGATAACAACTCTGGCACCAATCTTGATTACCGCCCCCTCACTGCGGGCAATGGCGCCTTTTACCACACCATCTTCTTGAATAAGCCCAATCACCCGCGTGTTAAGCATTATATCAGCACCCACCTTAATCGCCTCTTTGACCAAGTGGCGATCAAAAAGCTCCCGGTTAACATTAGTACACTGAACAGCCAGTTCGGGGGTAGCTTTTCCCGACGGCGAGTACACCACAAATTTCTTGACCTCCTGGGCCACTACTTTTGGGTCAATCTCCAATTTAAGCCGCTTTGCATATGCCCATAGTCCGCCAGCACCGCCAGTACAGTGAGACGGGGAGCCGATGTTTGTTTTCTTATCAACCATCAACGTCCGTGCTCCCAGCGATGCCGCTGCTCGTGCTGCCATGGCTCCCGCCGGGCCACAACCGACCACAACTACATCATATTCCATCCTGAGAAAACCTCCTCCTTTAGAGAATTACCTTCCCCTGAATACGGGTAACCTCTTCTCCCTGAAAGCCTTGACTCCTTCGATAGCATCTTCCGTTTCGTTAGCTATCTGAGCGGCCAGAGCTATATCTTCAAGGGCTGTGTCAAGGTCAGTTTCGGCATGACTGTAAACAGCCCGCTTAGACAACCTCAAAGCGATGGGAGAACCTTCAGCCAGTCGAGTCGCCAGCTCTTGGGTGGCCTTTTCTAGTTCGCCCTCGGGCACAACTTTAGTTACCAGGCCCAGGCGCAAAGCGTTGTCGGCGTCCAGAGTCTCACCGAGGAGAATCACCTCCGCTGCCTTGGCTATACCCACTATTCGAGGCAGAAAGTAGGTAAGCCCTTCATCAGAGGCAAAGCCAAACCTTACGCTGGCATCTCCGAACCTGCCCTTCTCTGAAGCTATTCTGAAATCACATGCCAAAGCCAAAACAAACCCTGCCGCCATCGCCGCCCCGTTAACAGAAGCAATCGCCGGTTTATCCAACCCGCGTAAGCTGCGCACTATTTTGTGAAACCCCTCCCGCTCCTCGGTCACCGAAAGTAAGGGGTGCCTCTCTTCAGGAGAGGGCGGAAAGCCATCAAGATCATACCCGGCACAGAAATGTCGTCCAGCACCCTTAATCACCAATACTCTAACTTCACCATCCTTTTTGACTTCCTCGATCGCCGCCACTATCTCATCGCACATGTTCCGAGTATAAGCATTGCCTTTGGCGGGGCGGTTCAAAGTCATGGTGCCAATACCTTTCTCCTTTGTGTAGATGATGTCTTGATAAACCATGAATACCTCCTTTCCTCGCCTTAACCGGGATTTCCCATTTCAATTTCTGATAAGGCCATGCCCGCCCATTTTCCACGCGTATGCGACCTACATGGGGAATATCTTGCCATCTTCTTCAGTATCTGTTTCGCCACTCTGGTTCTTCCTGTCGCTGTGGGCGATTAGTACACCCGCACTTCCAACGTCCGGCTTGTGGTTTGTGAAGTTCTGCCAACTGGCCAGACCTCCTAGTTCACTAGTGCCTTGCGGCTTTTCTGTCCGGCGGTTTGGTCACCTCTTCTCAATCTTGAACTGGCACTTCCCATCGCCTGCCATGCTAGCTTGCAAAGAGGACTCGATATCAAGGTCGAAGTGAGAGAAGATCTCGTCTATCAGCCCAAAGCAGGCTGATTTGCATACCATCTTCTTTGCTGCCTCCTCTCCATGCTCCTTGGCTACAGCATCGTAGACACTGCAACCATTAAGTCTATAGGACAGGACCTTCGGGCTATTGGCAAGGACCCGTAACCTCTTGATGGGCTGAATGCTCAAGTATGCAATCTCAACGAATCTTTGCGGAATCACGGGGAACTTCATTTCACCCGTTTTTTCTATGACTTGCTTCATGACCTCGTAGACTCTGTCAGTCCTTTGCTCTCCTTTTTCGATACTCCGGCGCGCTAGATCCCTCCCGTATTTCTCAAAGGCAGCACTTGCGCCCTCAATATTCTTCGAGTCCTTCAGTCCCAGTGACGTGAGAAATTTTGCAGCATCGAATTCGACTGAGAGCTCAACCAGCATTTCCTGATCCAGGTTAAATTCATGTTCTTCCATCTAGTCGCCTCCTGCCTTTACTCTTATCGCTCCGGTGGGACAGACTTTGACGCAGTCCATGCATACTACGCATTTATCCCGGTAAACCGCCGTGACCTCATAATTCTCGGGGTCGGTTTCCTTGAAGCGCTCAACCTTGGTAGGAGTGACGACAAGAACGGCCTGGGGGCAAATCTGGAGGCACTTCTTGCACTCGAAAGGGGTTATGCATTTCTTCTTATCTATCTCAATGATGGGCATCATCCTACCATACCTCCTTCAGGGCTGGGAACTTTGTGCGATCGACCATGCTTATAGCCTCCTGAGTGCAGGAGTAGGCACATGCTCCGCAGCCGAAGCAGCGGGTCAGGTCAATATTGGCCTTTTTCGTGGTAACCTCCATTTTTATGGCACCGAACTGGCACCGTTGCGCGCAAGTGCCACATCCCGTGCACTCGTCGTAGTTCACCTTGGCCACTTCATGTCCTTTGAGCAACCAGTTCTTCACATCGTAATCGACAACTGCCCTTATTACCATACAATCCGGATAGTCACAAAGACATATGCCTCCGATATAGGGTGTACCAAAAGTCATTATGGTTATCACCATTCCCCGCTTGTGCCAGTACTCGATATTCTTTTTCGCCTCCTCGCTGGAGATGAACTCCACGCCCCCCTTGTATCTCTCAGGCCATTCCTCCCAGCGGAACATGGCAACGCCTACTCCCATGCAGGAACGCGGGCGCTGCTTGCCATCTTCCAGTGTAGCCCGGGCGGCTCTCCTGCAGAGGCAATCAATCTTGGTCATCTGAGTCATCTCAGCCATTTTCTTGGCATCCTCCAGTGAAACAACCTGGCAAACCGCCATCTGCAAGAATGGTTCGTATTCTGCCTTCGCCTTTTCGTAGGCTGGCGGGTCATCCTTCAGATCGATTATCGATTTTAGGCTGGTAGCTCCCCGAAGCTCTGCCAAAACCATTTCGTCCCTTTGTTCTCCTCCCGTGCCTTTTCTGTAGATAGGCCGGGCATAGTTCAGCGGGTTCAGATACCATCGCCCTCCTTCTCCATATTTCTCGCATAATTCACACATGACTTCCCTCCTGAGAATTTCGGTTTCTGTTTATCTCCATATTGGCATGGGCAGCGCCGCAACCGGCAGCAGCAACGTTACCAGCCCTCGTTTCTTCATTTTGTTAGCCTCCTTCAAACCGGGATCCCCCATTTCAAGTCGCGATGAGGTAATCGTGCCCCCCATCCCTCTTGTCAATAATACTGTGTCCACGGCACTGGTTTGCCAAGCCGTTTGTGCAACCCTGCATCCAAGGTAATCCTGACACCATGGGACCCCAGCCTCGGTCGCTAATCGAATTGAGTCTTCAGAGAATCCTTCGCTTTTTCAGGTAATGGGCCACCCCAGCGAAGCCCATCTGATGAAGCTAAACGAGGAGCTTTCGACTATTCTACCATAAAAGCCTGCCTATGCCGCCAGTTTCATATGGGAAATCCGGGCTTAATTGAATCGAGACGTTCTGCCAACAAGTCAATTAGACCGCTCAGCAGCCGTCTAGCTAATTCTCTGGGAACTCATAGAATGATAACAGCTGCGCAGCGATTAACAAACTAAACGAAGGCGGACCTACGCTCGATGGCTAAAGGCCAAACCATAGGGCGGGGCAAATTCCTGAAACGTTCGAGTCAGCCAATCCCAAACGATTTTGATGACAGGACTACCAACGTTTTGACTGAAGCATGTAGCAAAAAAAGACCAAGGTATTGAAGCGTATCTCCTATGGTCTCAGAAATATTGAGAGCTGTTAAGGAAAGAATAGCGCTGGGGCTCATATCATCCCGTAGCTATGCCCACACAGTTTAACAAGCAGCCGACCTTTCTAAGCCAGCCACCTCTTCCGTCTTCGGTAGTGTTTCACCTCGCGATAGCTCTTCTTCTCTCCAACCTGACTAAGCCCGAGGTAAAATTCCTTTATATCCTCATTCTCCCTCAACTTGTCCGCTGGACCATCCAGAACCACCCTGCCATTCTCCATCACATAACCATACTCAGCAATTGCTAACGCAGCCATTACATTCTGCTCCACCAGCAACATCCCGGTCTTCTCTTCAGCATTGATTCTCTGCACAATGTCAAAAATCTCTCGTACCAGCTTGGGACTGAGACCCAGTGATGGCTCATCCAGAAGCACAACCTTAGGATGTATCATTAAGGAACTGCCGATAACCAGCATCTGCTGCTCACCGCCGGAAAGATAGCCAGCTACACTATGACGAAGGTCCTTCAGCCTCGAAAAGTACCCGTAAACCGAGTCCAGGTCTTGCTTTAGCCTGGCGCCATCGCCGGTGACATAAGCGCTGGCCTTTAAGTTCTCCTCCACCGTGAGATGGTCAAACAGCCGCCTCCCTTCCATTACCTGGACAATTCCCAGCTTAACAATCTCCTCCGGATTCTTCCTATCTATCCTCTCCCCGTCAAACTCGATGCTGCCATCGGTTACATCGCCTACTTCCGTCCTGAGCAATCCCGATACCGCCTTGAGGGTAGTTGTCTTACCAGCACCATTGCCACCAAGGAGAGCAACAATCTTCCCCGGAGCTACCTCCAGCGATACCCCCTTCAGCACCAATATAACATTGTGGTAGATAACCTCAATATTATTTAGCCTCAGCATCCAAAACACCTCAGAGTGGCAGACCCCGCTTGGCGGGGTCTGCCCAATCTCGACTCTTACTTCTACTGGGCTGGCTTCAGGTCAGGGCACGTAACCCAATCGCTAATAGGCAGCAACTTGCCGCCCTGAACTTGGAAAATACGAGTCTGCGTCGGCTCCGGCTTATCAGCAGTAAATGTATACCTAGTCAGCCCCTGAGGGCTGAAGTCCCTCAGCTTAAGAAACTGGTCTCTTATCGCTGAGCCATCGAAGTTATCCCATCCAACCTCCTCAACAGCCTTGTTCATACAATAACAAACTGTATACACTTCAGACCACGCAGCCATATAGCCCATAACCCTCTCTTGTGGCTCCCTGTTGTTCTTGTCAGCAGCAGCAATACATGCGGCAATGCCTTCAACTTCAGGCATCGACCACGAAGCAAAGCTGCGAGGACCAACCATTCCTTCGGCAAGCTCTCCTGACAGCGCAACTGATGACTCGTCCGTTCCCCACGGGCCAGTGGCACGGTGAATCATGCCCGGGGTAGTATCATAAAGGTCATAGTTCAGCATGCCCAGAGCTGCAGCCGCGCCATGAACTACTTTCGGTCCATGAGCCAGCGTATTGTCATACACCCAGTTCGCCCCTGCTGCCTTTATCGACGTCATCTGGGTAGATACATCCAGGTCCGTCAGAGCGAAGACACCCTCATATACGATCTCAACGCCTTTGCTCGCCGCATAGTTCCGCGTTTCATCGCAACGTATCGCCTCACCGTAGGTGCCCTGCCAGGTTAGGATAGCCAGCTTCACTGTCTCCCCGGTCTCGTTAGCCCAGTCCTCTGACACCCAGTCGATAAAAGCGCCCATGGAATCGGTATACGAGGGGATAGTAGAGAACTCGTATCCCGGTGGGTAGATGCAGGTCGGCGATGGGCTGTTGGTAAAGCAAAGTATTCCATCCTCTATATACCGCTCCCTTAACGCTTCTGACTCGGCTGAGCCGTAAAGCAGGTTGACAAGCGGATACGGCTCCGATTCTTTGAAGGCGGCATATGCTGCCAGGGCGGCATCCAGCTTACCCCCGGTGTCCCGAAACATGCTATCTATGGGCACACCATCGATGCCTCCGCCTTCTGCGTTAAACCACTCGGCAAAATCATTAAAACCAGCGACTATAGGGGCAGTAATTCCAGCATACGGTCCGCTGAGGTCACCAAAGTGGTGAAGCATCACTTTGTCTGGCTTCACTACCTCCGCTGGTGCTGGTGGCGCCGGTTCTGGCGCCGCGCAACCAAGTATCGGCGTCAGCGCCAACACTAATGCCACAACTGCGACACCCAACATACTAAGACTTCTCTTGTTCAACTTACACCTCCTTGTTATTAAGTAATTTGATAACGGCTCAACTCAATTTCTTAATCTCCATTCTCACCTCCTTCCAGGGGAAAACTCTCTCTATATTATATTCAATGTATCACTCAATCTCTCCTCTAGTAGGCGAAGGGACGCAGCCGATAGGAAGCCTTGAACATCTCCCATCTGTGCGCCAGTCCCCTTGGCTCAAGAACTATGAACAGGATAATAACCAGCCCATAGACTATAGGCCCAAAAGCCGCCTGGAAGAAAGCTCCCCAGGCTGGAAAGATATCGGCCAACCACATCACAAACACCTTGGTTGACTCATCCAGAATACGCAGAAAACCAACGCCGAAGACAGCTCCAGCGGTGCTCCCCATGCCGCCGACAATCATCATTCCTGCATACCAGATTGAATCCATCAAGGTGAAGTGGCTGGGATTTATGGCTCGCATCCAGTGCGCCCAGAGACTGCCGGCAACGCCAGCATATACCGAACAGATAAAAAAGGCAAGCAGCTTATAGCGGAAGACGTTGACACCCTGCACTTCAGCCGCCAGGTCATTATCTCTAATAGCAATGAAGGCTCTGCCAACACCGGTCCTGACCAGATTCTTGGCAAAAAAGGTCATCAATACCGCTATCGGGATGATGATGTAGAACATACTTTGCGGTGAGGTGCAGGCTATCCCTCCGACTCTCGGCGCTGGCACTATCAAGCTGTGTGTGCCGCCGGTAATGCCCGCCAAAGGATTGCTAATTAGAGACGGAATAATGAACTGGGCAGCTAACGTTGCCATGGCCAGGTAAAAGCCCTTAACCCTGAGCGACGGCAGACCGAAAATGAGCCCGACTACGCCGGCACTGAGAGCGGCACAGGGCAAGGCTGCCCAAAAGGAGAAACCCAGCTTGGCAGTAAGTATACCAGAAGTATAAGCCCCAACAGCCATGAAAGCTGCCTGCCCCAGGGAAATCTGGCCGCAATAGCCAGTTAGGATATTGAGCCCGTGAACAGCAATCAGGCTGATACCAATAAGATTGAGCAAGTTTAACCAGCGACCGCCAACGAACAGTGGCAAGCTAGCAAGGAGAATAAGCCCACCTACCAGTATTATCCATTGCAGGCGAGTACGGACAATCGCCATGTCTTCGGCATAGCTTTCATCATACGTGCCGCAAGGTCGCATCCTATATCCTCTCTATCCTCTTAAGCCCGAAAAGCCCTTCGGGCCGGAAAATCAAAACCAGAAGCAGTATAATGTAAGGGGTTATTTCCATCATCCACGGAGCAATCAACCCCCCGGCCAAGTTCTCCAGCACCCCCACTGTCAGCCCACCAATCAAGGCGCCAGCAATAGAATCCAGCCCGCCAAACATAACCGCAGGGAAAGCCTTGAGACCGACCAGGGATAGAAATTGGCTGACGCCGAGCCGATATGCGATAAGCATACCGCCCACCGCAGCTATCAAACCGCACAGAGCCCAACTCAGGCTAAAAATAGTCCTCACATTTATCCCCCGTGCCTGGGCTACCTGATGGCTTTCCGCTGTGGCTCGCATCGCCAGCCCCACACGCGTCCGCTGGTAAAACAAAAGTAACAGCACAAAAATGGCCATGGCCAAAAAGAAAGACCATAACATGTCATGAGCAAAGACTACGCCTCCAACAGACACCGGGGCTCCGGGGAGAAATTCGGGCAATGCCTGCGGATAAGCTCCCCAAATTCCCATCGCCACCCCGTTGAGGAAATAGACCAGAGCCAGCGTTACCAGAACGGCACTTAACAAGGGCTGACCGATAAGAGGGCGCAGCGTGAACCGCTCTATGAGTAGCCCAACAATGACCGTCCCCACCAAACCCAACAATAGACTAACCCATATAGGCAACCCAAACTGCTCCGTACACATCCAGAAGAAAAAAGCGCCGAACATCATCATTTGCCCGATGGCAAAGTTGAAGACGCTAGTGGACTTATAAACCAACACTATCCCCAGAGCGATGAGGGCATATACGCCGCCTACCATCAGCCCATTAGCTATATATTGAAGTACCTCTTCCATCTATCTCCTACTCTGAAGACGTTTATCAACCCTACTCATCATTCTGAGCCCTTCGCTTCCTGTCATTCTGCGCGCAGCGAAGAATCTAGTCCCTTCGCCGTGCCCCAGGCCACAAACAAACACCCTCCTAGTCCAAGGAGTTGACTTTGACAGCCGTTTTTATCGTTCCTGTCCTGCCGTCCCGGTAAGTGATCGGCGCCTCCAAAGTCAGTTCCTCGGCCCCACTATACAAAGCGTCTATCAAATCATGATAGCGCTCCTCGACAAAAGTCCGCTTTATCTTTCGTGTCCTGGTGAGTTCCTCTTCGTCAGCGTCAAATTCTCTGTGAAGGTTGGTAAATTTCTTTATCCTTGCCCACTCCGGCATGTTCTTATTCATCCTTTCAATATCCTTCCGAATAAGGTCAATTACTTCCGGCTTCTGGGAAAGGTCGGTGAAGGTAGTGTAAGGGATGCGCCTGGCTTCAGCCCAGCGACCAACATTGTCTATGTCAATATTGATTATGCAGGTAACATAAGCCTTGTCCCCACCCCCAATCGTCAACACATCCTTTATATACGGGCTAAACCTCAGCCTGATTTCAGCGTACTGCGGTGAGAACTTCTGACCACCGCTTAGCTCCCTCAGGTCGCTCATCCTGTCCATTACGACCAGATGGCCATCTTCAGTAACATGTCCAAAATCACCACTGTAGTACCAGCCATTCTTAAGTTTCTCCTCGGTAGCCTCCGGGCTCTTATAATAGCCAGAAAACAGATTCTCCCCCTTGACCAGTATTTCCCCCTCTTCGGATAGCTTAACTTCAACCCCTGGCATCTCAGGGCCCGAGGTCTCCGGTCTCACATCATCACCTCGGTGAAGGGTAACCAGACCCTGCTCCGAGCCACCATAAAGCTGCTTGATGTTAACTCCAATAGCTCGGAAGAAACGAATGATATCCGGACTTATCGGCGCCGCTGCCGTATAGGCCATTCTAATCTTGGATAATCCTACTTTATCCTTAAGGTCCCTGAATACCACCCAGTGAGCCAGGAAATACAGAAACCGCCAAATCAAATTTGGCTTTTTCCTGGCCGACCTGAGGTCAGTAACCCTATAACCTACAGGCAGAAATAGATGATATAAAAAGCGATTAAAGGCGGTGGTATCAATTATCTTTGCCTGTATCAGGCGATTTACGCTCTCCCAGTTGCGAGGTCCCCAGAACATGACCTGAGCACCAATCTCCCTGATGTTCTCCTGTACTGTCTCCGGCTCCTCGGGAAAGCTGACTTCCATGCCCGAAACCATTGAGCCAGCAATGCCCAGTCCCTGCTCGGTAATCCAGGCTGGCGGTAAGAAAGAAACATACTGCTCATCCTCACGCCATTTATCCACCTCCCACCAAGCCGCACCTGCCTGAATTGCGGCGGCGTGTGTCAGCATCGCCGCCTTGGGCAAGCCTGTAGTCCCTGAAGTGTAGCAGAAAACAGCCATATCCTCGCCGCTGCCCCGTTCAATATTGGCTTCGAACAAATCGGAATGAAGCTTTTCATATTCTTTGCCCAGTTCGATAACTTCATTGAAGCTCATCAAAATAGGTTCATCATAATTCCATACGCCTTTCGGGTCCCAGTAAATTACCTTCTTAAGCAATGGTAATTCATCTTTAAGACGCGGATGCTCGTTGCCTTCCCTATCTTTGTACGGAATCAAGAACTTATCAACCTGCTCCTGGTCATGGGCTATCACAAACTTGGAATCAGAATGCTCAACATAATATTTGACCTCATTAGACATGCAGTCGGTAAAAATGCCAACTACAACTCCGCCGGCTGCTTGAGTAGCCAGTTCTGCCCAATACCACTCCGGTTTGTTCTCGCCCAGAATCGATACTTTGTCCCCCCATTCCAGACCCAGGCTTATCAAGCCCAAGGAGAAATATTTGGCCTTTTCATAATAGTCTTTCCAGGTATAAGTCTGCCAGACGCCGAACTCCTTGACCCGCATGGC
>CAZOQG010000056.1:0-12127 GCA_964582065.1 uncultured Dehalococcoidales bacterium | reverse complement strand
ATTTTCAGTCCGCTGCTCTACCGACTGAGCTACCTCGGCTCGAGGCTATTGTAGATTCTCAATTGTTCACTGTCAAGGGAAAAACTTCGAATCTATGTCTGGCCCTGGCCGCCGGGTTGGGTCAGTGGTATGCCGGCAGCGCACAGAGGGCATTCAGACGGATTGTAGGTTGGCGTGGTAACCCGAAGACAGCTGAAAAGGGGCACACCGAGTTCCTTTTTTTGTTCAGCTCGGTCAACGAGCACGCCGACCCCGATGATAATGCCCTCCAGTTTGTTAACAGCTTTGATGACTTCGGTGATTGAGCTGCCAGTAGTCAAGACATCGTCAACAATCAGGACACGGTCGCCATGATTGATGGTGAAACCACGCCGAAAAAATCTTTCCTCACCTTCTTTCTCAGCGAATATGCCTTTTATGCCCAACTGCCTGGCAACCTCAAAGGCAAGAATAATGCCACCGGTAGTAGGTCCGGCAACTACCTGAACTTTGTCCTCCTTAAAGTGTTGGGCGATGAGTCGGCAAAGCTTCTCAGTATAATGTGGGTATTGCAGAACGCGGAACTTTTCCCAGTATACCGGTGAGTGCAGACCGGAAGTCAACAGGAAATGCCCTTCCAGCACAGCTCCGGCATCCTTGAAGATTTGCATTATTTCGTTAGACATGGCATTTTCATGGTCAAGCTCGGTTTACTGACCTCGGCCACATGTTTGGTTGCATCCAGAGAATAGTTTTCTATGGTTCTCCACTCACGGGGCGGCCAATAAGTGATCCAAGCTTTGCCAATGATATTCTGGCGGGGCACCGTCCAGCCCTTGTGAGAGTCGGTGCTGTTGTTGCGATTGTCGCCGAGAACAAAGTAATGGTCGGCGGTGACTTCTTGCCGCGGATAAGCGTATCTGGGTGGGTCCAAAATGTAAGGCTCGACTAAAGGAGCGTCGTTGACAAACACTGTGCCATCCTTGATTTCTATCGTGTCTCCAGGTAGAGCGATTATCCGCTTGATAAGGTCAGAGTTGGGGTTACGCGGGGAACCAAAAACGATTACTTCGCCGCGCTCAGGGGGACTAAAGAAATAAGCGGCTTTACTGACCATGATGTACTCGCCCGGTTCGACGTTGGGTAACATGGATGAGCCATATACTTTGAAGCTGGCGACTGTAACTTGAAAGAGGGCGGCAATGGCTAGAGCAACAAGAAGAGGCGCAACGATATCACGGAAGAGTCTCATTGGTTTGTCACAATTGGTGCTTAATGTTAAGCGCTTGTTATTATATTCTATCCGGCCTTTTTGTGCTATCTCTGAGACTAAACCAGGAAATCAGTTTGTCGTTGTATATAGTGGTGAGGGCTTGCGCAGTATCATGATTGAAAGAGGTGATGTTTATGAATAGGTAAGCGAAGCGACCACATGTGGAAAATAACGGATGGAAGGAGGTCAAAATGAGAAAGCTTTGGTTGTTGCAATCCAGTCTAATGTTAGCTGCGGTTCTGGTGGTGGCTGGTGGTTGTGCGCCTGTGGACGCTGAGCGGGGCTCTTCGCCCTCTATTTCTGCCCGGGCAGAAGCAGCAGAATTTGGTGGGCACCTTGGCATAATTTTGAGCCAGCAAAATGTTGGCTTACAGTTAGCTGGTGAAGGCAAGGTGACTGCGGTTCCCGATATCGCTTTGCTGCGTCTCGGTGTTGAAGCTGAGGCAGAGACGGTGGCTGAAGCACAACGACGGGCGGCTGAGGCTATGAATAAGGTTATCAAGGTGTTGAAGGGTAATGATGTATCTGAGAAGGATATTCAAACACAGCGGTTTAGCATCTACCCGGTGAGGAGATGGTTTGATAGGGAGGATAGGGAAGAAATCGTTGGCTATCGAGTGACCAATATAGTTGTTGCTAAGATAAGGGAAGTGGATAAAGCCGGCACCGTTGTTGATGCTGTAGCTGAGGCTGGTGGTGACCTGACTCGGATTGAGACGATAAGCTTTGCTGTTGATGAGCCGGGGCCTTACTACGAAGAGGCGCGGGAGAAAGCGGTAGAAGATGCTATGATGAAAGCCAAGCAGATGGCCGACGTGGCGGGCGTTAAGTTGGGCAAGGCAATCTATATTTCTGAAGGCACTGCTTATGTGCCACCAATAAGAGACCTTTATAAGGAGGGGGCAGCAGCTCCAGTTCCTTCACCAACTCCCATTAGCCCCGGTGAACTGGAATTTCAAGTTACCGTCCTGATGGTCTATGAAATCTATTAGGGGGGCATCTCTTGATAGTATAGAGGTTGTTTGCACTTCAAAGAAGCTAGGTGCTACAATGTGGCATCCAAGCTATGGTGCTAAGTGGCCGGGCAGTTAATGAGGAGATTGCCAGAGGCGAGATTGTCACAGAGCCTCTAACCTCAAATTGCGTCCAGCCAGTGTTCGCCTTCGTCTGGGGACAAAGCTCTCCGTTTTCAAGTCACAGGCGTGTTCCTCTTCTGGCGATGTTGCCAAATTGTTGATTATTCTCTATTATGAGATAGAAATGGGACGAATCTCTTCTGTTTGGCTAACCTATCTTGCGATCGGGCTGTACTGCTCAGTTGAGTTAGCGAGCAGGTGTGGAAGGGAGCTCGAGCCCATTGCCAGCAGGTATTATGAAGATTGCGCGGAGGCGTTATAAGTGTTAGCTCGCCCTGTTGACTTCATGGACTGTGCTTTGTCGCTGGCTGGGCTGGCTTTGGGGTACACTAGTCCCAATCCAGCAGTAGGGGCTGTGGTGATTAGAGATGGGGTGGTTGCTGGCTTAGGGCATACGCAGCCGCCAGGTTCAGTTCATGCTGAAGTAATGGCGCTTCAGCAAGCAGGTGACAGGGCTAGAGGGGCCACGCTGTATGTCACTTTGGAACCTTGTTGCCACCAGGGACGTACTCCGCCCTGTACTCAGGCCATAATTGATGCTGGTATTTCCGAAGTTCATATAGCCTTGCTTGACCCCAATCCTCTAGTTCTAGGTAACGGGCTGAAGCAGTTGGAGGAAGCTGGTATTAAGACCTTTGTTGGCGAATATGAGGAGAAAGCTCGAGAGATAAACGAAGGTTACATTAAGTTTATTACTACGGGTTTGCCTTTTGTTATCGCCAAATTCGCCATGAGCCTTGACGGCAAGATTGCTACCCAAAATGGCGATTCTAAGTGGATAAGCGGTGACGAGGCCAGGAAGTTTGTCCATTACCTTCGCCATATAGTTGATGCCGTTATGGTGGGGGCAAACACTATAGTTACCGATGATCCCCAACTTTCAGCAAGGGGGTGCAGTGGTAGGGGAGGCAAAACTAAGCTGCAGCCGTTAAGGGTGATTGTTGATGGTAGAGGACGTACACCGTTGTCGGCGCGAGTTTTCGCGGAACCAGGAAAAACTCTTATTGCTGTAGCTAAACCTTTTGATGCAAGAAAGGCGGAAGCTTTGAGGAAGGCCGGCGCTGAGGTTGTAGAATTGGCGGCTGAACGGGATGGAATAGACTTGGCAGAGCTACTAGTTGTGTTGGGGAGACGGCAGGTTACAAGTGTCCTGGTGGAGGGAGGAAACAAACTCTTCGGTTCGCTTTTTGACCGTGGCCTGGTGGACAAAGTTCTGGCTTTTATTTCGCCGATCATAATTGGTGGAGATCAAGCCAAGAGCGCTATAGGCGGCCAGGGAGTTAGTAAGGTTGCTGAAGCTCTGTGCGTCAGTCAGGCGAGGATAAGTGAGTTTGGCGACGACGTTTTGATTAGTGGATATTTGGCTGGCAAGTAAAATGTTTACCGGCATAGTTGAGGAGATTGGCGCAGTTAGGGGAACGAGCCCCGGTCAATTGGCTATTGGGGCCAAGGAGGTGCTTGAGGATATTAAGCCAGGCGACAGCATGGCTGTCAACGGGGCTTGCCTGACGGTGACTTCAACAAGCAACGATGGTTTTTCTGTTGACATTATGCCCGAGACGGTTCGGCGCACCAATATTGGCAGGCTTCATTATAGGGACTCGGTGAATTTGGAGAGAGCTATATTGGCTGGTGGTCGTTTTGGCGGGCATTTTGTGCAGGGACATGTGGACGGCAGCGGCAAGGTGATGGCGTTGACACGTGAAGCGGAGGCTGTTATCGCCAGAATTTCTGCACCTGCAGAACTGATGCTTTACGTAGTAGACAAGGGCTTTATCGCCGTCGACGGTGTTAGCCTTACCGTTATTGATTACGATGATTTCTCGTTTTCAGTCTCCTTGGTGGCTTATACTCGAGAGCACACTACTTTGGGTAACAGGAAACCCGGTGACATGGTTAATCTCGAGGTGGACATTGTCGCCAAGTATGTAGAGCGGCTTAGCCGTAGGGATAGTCGAGGTGTCACGTTAGATTTTCTTGAAGAGCATGGTTTTTTGAAAGTGAGGTGAAGTTTGAAGGCGTTGGCTTCCATTCCAGAGGCAATTGACGATATAAAGGCTGGCAAGTTCGTTATCATTGTTGATGATGAAAACCGTGAGAATGAGGGCGACCTGGGAATAGCTGCTGAAAAGGCCACTGCGGAAGCAATCAATTTCATGGCGAAGCATGCTCGAGGTCTGATCTGTTTGCCTATAGTTGGTCAGAGATTAGACGAACTGGCGATTCCGCCCATGGTTCAGGAGAATACCTCGAAATTCTCTACGGCCTTTGCTGTATCTGTTGAAGCTAAACACAGAACGTCCAGTGGCATTTCTGCCTCTGACCGAGCGGTGACCATAAGCACTGTGCTTGACTCCAATACTGGACCTGAAGACCTAGCCCGTCCTGGGCATATGTTTCCTCTCCGGGCTAGAGATGGTGGTGTGTTGGTGCGAGCTGGGCACACAGAGGCTATAGTGGATTTAGCTAGGCTCGCTGAGCTTTACCCGGCCGGCGTTATTTGTGAGATCATGAATGATGATGGGACTATGGCTCGCCTGCCTGAGCTTGAAGTCATGGCAGCTGAGTCAGGGATCAAGATTGTGAGCATAGCTGACCTGATTGCCTATCGTAGTCGCCATGAGAAGCTGGTGGAGAGGGTAACCGAGGCTAGATTGCCTACGAAGTACGGTGAGTTCCTCGTTATCGCCTATCGGAGCAAGGTTGACGCAGATGAGCACATGGCTTTGGTTAGAGGCGATATATCTGGAGATGAACCAGTGCTGGTGCGAGTCCACAGTCAGTGTACCACTGGGGATATTTTCGGTAGTATGCGCTGTGACTGTGGTGAGCAAATTGCGTTGGCAATGCAGAATATTGCTGATGAGGGGCGGGGGGTCTTCCTGTATATGAGACAGGAGGGGAGAGGCATCGGCTTTCACAATAAGCTACGAGCTTATGCTCTTCAGGATCAAGGGCTAGACACTGTGGAGGCTAACATCGCCCTGGGTTTTGATGTTGATTTGAGGGGTTATGGCATCGGAGCTCAGATTTTAGCTGATCTGGGTTTGCATAAGATTCGCTTGTTGACCAACAATCCCAAGAAGGTAATTGGGCTGGAGAGCTATGGACTTAAGATAGTGGAGACTGTGAGTTTAAGAACATCGCCTACCCTTTACAATCTTGATTATCTGAAAACAAAACAGAAGAAAATGGGGCACTCATTGGGGGTGGATGAATTCACCGAAGCTTAACCTGTAAGTTAAGAGGAGGCACTATATGGCTGAACGGTATGAAGGCATACTGATAGGGGAGGGACTGAAATTTGGTGTAGTTGTTTCTCGTTTCAATGAAGTCATAACTGGCAGACTGCTTGATGGAGCAAGAGACGCTCTTCTACGCCACGGTGTTGATGAGAAAGACATCGATGTCGCTTGGACGCCAGGTTGTCTGGAGATTCCTTTGATAGCCAAGAAGCTAGCACAGACCGGTAAGTACAACGCTATTGTTTGCCTTGGAGCGGTGATTCGTGGTGGCACACCTCACTTCGAATATGTGGCTTCGGAGGTTAACAGGGGTATCTCCCGACTCAGCTTGGATACTGGATTGCCTGTCATGCAAGGCGTAATAACCGCTGATACTCTGGAGCAGGCTATTGAGAGAGCTGGAGCTAAAGAAGGTAACCGTGGCTTTGAGGCTGCTTCAGGTGCCATTGAAATGGCGAATCTGCTCAAAGCCATCGGCGGCTAGCCGACTATTCTGTGATTCTGTAAACCCTATCTCCGGCCCTTACACGGTCAGGCACTTTGACGCCAATGGCATCTCCAGCCTTACCCTCGGCAACGTTGGCATTATTGATCTGCATGGACTCAACGGTGAATTCAAGGTCTGTGGTGTGCCCCTTGATGTGAATCTTATCGCCGGCCTTTAGTGTGTCAGTTAGTGTGATGCCCGCCACCACAGGCCTGGCAAAGAAGTCGCTTACCTGGCCAATCTCGATTTCTGGCATCTAAGGTCACCTCCTTTCTTTTCTTCGTTCCTATCTAGTATATGTTTCTGGCTTCAATAAATCAATACTGTTGTAGATTGGTTACTGTCAACTGTTGGTCGGCTTGACATAGTGATTGATGACGCATATTATAGGGAATATCAAAAAGGCATGCTATGAACCGGAGGTTGTGAGATGGCAGATGAGAAATGGGCACCACAGCCGTATTCCCAGGAAGAATTTCTGTCTTTTGACCGTTTAAGGCGGGCGGTTATGAGTAGGGTTCTTGACAGGGCGGAGTCTATGATGGCCGAGGAGTTTCCGTTGAGTCCTGAGCGGGTAACCGGGATGATCAATGATGAGTGGCAACGGACTAAGGAAGCAGTACGGTCTTCTCCAGCAGCGCGAGAAGCTTTTCGGAAGTATTTGGAGGGAACTGTCGGTAGCCATCTAGACGGCTTGATTAAGGCTGATAAGGATGAACTGGGGGCAATGGGGGTAGCTGAGAAGAGCCTGTAGAGGGGGAGATGGTGGCTGGTTGACTCGGTTGTTGAGGGGAGACTCCAAAAGGCTCTCCTCTTTTGTTTGTCAGTGCAGAAGGATAGCTATCACGTAAGAGAAGGTTAGAATTATGGAGCCAGAGCAAATAGAAAAACGTTTGGAGATGCTGGATCAGCGACTGGATAATATCGATTCAATGGTTACGGCTCTGGTGGAGCGGGTGATGAGGCAGCCTGTTACTGTCGAGGTTACTTGTCCTAAATGTGGTAGTGTTGTCCAGATTATGCTAACAAGTAGCACGAAGTTGGGTGGCAAAGGTTAAACTACTCTCTGCTTGAGCCGGAAAATCCAATAGTCATCGTAGAATCGGAGCTGTATCCAGCGTCACCAACGCTGCTGCCAAATCGGATTGTGCCCCGTGTAACTTCAAGTCCTCAAGGAGTGCCTAAAGCTGAAGCACGCATCTTCCCTGATTTCTCGCTGGCTGCAGTCTACAGGATGGGCAGGTAATTCTTCAGCTCATAATCGGTTACTTGTGTTCGGTATCTGTCCCATTCTACTTTTTTGTTCTGGATAAAGCTGTTGAACACGTGATCACCTAAGGCTTCCCTGACCAGCTGGCTTTTTTCGGTAAGCTGTATTGCTTCGTATAAGCTGCCAGGGAGTGTGCCTATGCCCCTTCGTTCTCGTTCCTCCTGGCTCATCTCAAACACATTCTCCTCTGTGGGTGGTGGCGGTTCATATCCCTTTTCCATTCCGTCGAGGCCCGCTGCTAGCATGACGCTAAAGGCAAGATATGGGTTGCAGGCTGGGTCCGGGGACCTGAGTTCTATTCTGGTGGCGGTTTCCTTTCCAGGTTGGTATTCAGGAAGCCTGATTAAATCGGCTCGGCTTCTTCGTGCCCAGGTGATGTAGCAAGGGGCTTCATAGCCTGGGACGAGGCGCTTATAGGAGTTTATCCATTGGTTGGCAACTGAGGTTATTTCTGAAGCGTGTCTCAGCAAACCAGCCAGGAAGCTTTTGCCCGCTTGGGATAGATTATGTGGGACATCCTTATCAAAAAAGGCGTTAGAGCTGCCTTTGAATAACGACATATGGACGTGCATGCCGCTGCCGTTGACACCGAAGACAGGTTTGGGCATGAAAGTGGCATAAACTCCGTGCTCTTGGGCCACTTGCTTGACTACTATACGGTAGGTCATCACATTGTCAGCCATAGTCAGGGCGTCGGTATAACGAAGGTCTATTTCATGTTGGCTGGGCGCAACCTCGTGGTGACTGTATTCAACGTCGATGCCCATTTCTTGTAGAATGAGGATTGTTTTTCTTCTCAGGTCGGTGGCCACCTCAGGAGGTGCCAAGTCAAAGTAGCCACCTTGGTCCAAGAATTTCATCTCTTCGACATTGTTGAAGTAAAAGTACTCCAACTCTGGCCCGACGTTGAAGGTATATCCGAGGTTAGCCGCTCGCTTCAGGTTTTTCTTCAATATATAGCGTGGGTCGCCTTCAAAGGGTTGCCCGCCAGGCCATTGTATGTCGCAGAACATTCTGGCAACTCCTTGCTCTTTGGGTCGCCAAGGTACCAACTGGAAGGTATTGGGGTCGGGTACGGCTATCATATCGCTTTCGTCGATCCGAGCAAAACCCTGAATTGAAGAACCGTCGAAGCCCATGCCGTCGTTCAGTGCTTCTTCGAGGTGGTCGGTGGTGATAGCGAAACTCTTTAGAAAACCCAAAATGTCAGTGAACCATAGCCGTATGAATCTGACGTTTTGCTCCCTCGTCTTTTTGATAACGTATTCCTTAGCATCGTCTGCTTCTTTTGCCACGGCGCTTTCCTCCAATCAGCCAAGAGTCTGGGCTATTGTCTGGCTGTGCTTTGTCAAAGTATAGAGAAGACGGGCTGTTTGTTCAAGGGCCTGGTAGCTTGACTGCCTATGATGGCACTGATAAAATGCGGTAGTAGAGGGCGGTTAGCTCAGTTGGTTAGAGCGCTGCGTTGACATCGCAGAGGTCACTGGTTCAAGTCCAGTACTGCCCACCATTGTGGACCTACATTTGCCAAATGTAAAACGTTGGGACTTTTCTTGGTCCTAATGTCCAACGGAAGAAAACCGTGCCGCCTCACCAGCTAAAGCTGCTGCCACAACAAAGGCGCCACCAATCTAGGTAGTTCTCACTCTGGGTATCTGAAATAACGATGGCGGCGGCTTTCTCCTATTGTTTTGTCCGGCATTTCGGTACCAATCTGTATCTATGTGAAGTGGCCCGGTCAGCATCATAGTCGCGCACTTTTTCTATGTCGCAGGGTCAATCCTCTTCATAGGGGAAGACCATTATTTCACCTCTGGCCACGACCAGCATGATGCCCGTGGCAGAGCCTGCCTGCATGTCGCTGACCAGCCTGTCTATTTCTTCATCGGATAGAATAAGCTTGTCCTGGGGTGCCTGGCTGAGGTAGCGCAGCAGGCGCACCTGGGAACCAAGCCTCTCCTCTATCCTGGGAATTAAGTCCGCTGCCTCCTCGCTGGCTAGCACTGTAACCCGCTTGGCCAGAGACGCTGTCTCGGCGCTGAGACGTTCCTCGTCTGCCGCAAGACGTTGATCCTGTCGCAGGATACGCCAGTGATATAGAAGCACCGGCAAAGCTACAACCAACGTCTGCAAGCTCCACTTGGACTGGCGAAGGACGTCCACCCCGAACGTGCCTTGAAGCACGCCGTTAAGTAGCTGGTATATGATGTTTACTGAGTCGGCAGCTAGAGTTATTATCGCTGTGCCCACAATGACATACAGAAAAATGCGCCGCGTTCTCACCCTGCGCTCTGGGACGCCTCCTGCAGTTGTCATCTGAAGCACCCTGTTCCAGTAGTATAGCCAGATGGGTATGGCCACTACTGACAGCGCCAGACACATACCTAGCTGGGCCTGCCACCAGCCTGATACTACCGCCACTGGTCCACCGCCAACTGTGTTCACCAGTAGCTCCAGCAGGATGCCAAGCAGCATTATTAGGCCTGCTACCAAAGTGCCCAGACCAATGAAAGACATCAGATAGAAGAGAACTCGTCGAGCTGAAAGCCGCCGGGCGTGCACCTCAGCTGCCTCTTCTTGTACAACTTGCTGGTGATAGGCCCAAACGGCACCAGCAACAAGCATGGTGGGGATTGCCCAGCCCAGGAATTGGAAGTACGTGTCACTGGCGGCACTCGGACTGCCAAGGGCGAACCTGAAGATGTTGAACAGAGACGTAGTCAGGGCCACGAGCCCGGCGATCGCCCCACCAAATATGGCTAGAAGATACAGGTAAATCTGGCGGAGGGTGGAGTCAGAATCTCCTCTTGCCATGCGGAACCAATGAAAGGCCCACACGGACCCGCCGAGTAATATCCAGCCTAAGCTGCTATGGACGCTACTATTCCACAGCTTGCCATGGACTATCACCTCTCCCCAGACAGGTAGCTGCAACACACTGGTGTTGATCAATTGCACCAGGCCGGCGCATAGCCAGACCAGTCCCCAGGCTGAGAGCACGTAGACATACCAGCGTCTCAATGTCTTCCCCGCGGGTGAAGGCTGCCCCTCTTTCTCTTCCAGTCGCCAGTGGTAGTACCATGCGACGCTGGCTACTGCCAGTGTGGCAAGCCCTCCCGACAAGAACTGGTCCCGCACTGCCCCGGCCATCAGCCACTGCAAGAATTCAGCAGCGGAGAAGAGTCCAACCAATGCCGCCGCTGCCAGTATGAGGTTGATGAACAGCTTCCGTATGGCCGACCCTATCTCAATAGGACTGTCGGAAGCATATCTCTGGACGACTCTCCAGAACAGGAACCATAGTATGCCACCAATGAGCAGCAAAGCCAGGCCGAGGCTAAGCTGTTCTCTCGCAAAGCTCTGCTCTCCCACCTGCGCCAGAGCGTGCCCTTTGATGAGCATATCGAAGCATAGACTCAGTAGGATGCCCGCGCCGCTGGAGAACATACCCAGTGTGATGAAACATACCGTGTAGAAATAGACCCGCCTAACGGTGCTCATTCAATTCGCCTCAGATTACTCAATACAGCCACCATAGGTCGAGAGGCGAAGTAATGCTCCACGAGGTTTCCGTTTTCTTGAGGAAGAAGGTGACGTGGTGAGTACGCACGGGGTTCTCAAGAGGGCCGCGGGGGCTGAAGACATCGACTACGACATCCACGGTAGCCTCGTCATCCATTACCAGTGATTTCCCAAGTGTAGCCTTCCACCCAAGCTTTTCTCCGCTCCTGGCCAGTCGTTTTCTCATGGATTCGTAGGGAACGTCTTCGCTGGTTGGCGGAGACAAGTAGCCGTATGCCTTCAGGTAGTCTTCGTCCTCGAGAGCCAGGAGAAATCTCTGCACAGTACCCTCGGGCGTACCTTCGGGCAACAGCGGGCCATCTTCTCTGCTAGCCGTGGCCAGAACCAACACCACAGCAACCATGGTGAGAAGCCCGATAGCAATTCCGAAAGCCAGTGGCAAGCGGTTGATGGACTTCACCTAGCCGTAGCTCCTAACATCAGTTCATTGCTCACTCTGAGTAGCCCTCTCCTCGTAGCTCTTCAAACACTCCTGCAGCTCGAAGGCAGCCCGTGCAAAAGTGGCATTGCAAGAAGGAAACCAACAGACCTTTCTGTTGTCGGCTCAAAGGTACCGCTTTGTCAGGGAGGTCACCCTGCATCACCTTGAGTGTTTTCCCTGCATTCCTTTCAAGTCAACGAGCTACACCTCCTACTCATTCGATTATACACCCAATCAGAACAGAATAGAATGCCCCTATGCCCCGTCGACTTCGGAGAAAGCTTCGCATCTTGACAGGTGGTCTTAAGGGAACCAAGTTGACTATGATGAGGCAATTGGGCTTCAGCCCAAGTTGGACACCACTCAACTCCCCTGGGGGCTTGTCGATGAGGTGAAGGGTCAAGTGGCCAAAACAGCAGGGAGGTTGGATAACTGCATTCAGGAACTGACTGGCTCTGCATTTGTGGAGATGGGGCAGCAAAGCGGAAAAAGCTCGGCAAGCAGCCCTTGGGCTTTGTACGGCGACGTCCTTCGCCGTGTCCAATATTACTCGAGTTCTCGTCTAACTTGATGTTTATCTTTGGCAGGACGCTGGCCTTTAGGGCACTGTCTGGTAGACCATCTCCTTCATCAAGCTAGTGGTTAATGCAATCGCGTACGGTAGCTGTAGAGGCTAAAAAGGGCCTTGATTGATGCGTTAAGCGAGGAGTATACTGGGAATCGTTTGCTCTCAA
>CAZOQG010000055.1:0-12289 GCA_964582065.1 uncultured Dehalococcoidales bacterium | reverse complement strand
AGGATGAGCATTTCAAGCGCCTTGGTTTTCCCCACTAACCTGGGCAATCTCTGAGTTCCACCCCAACCGGGAATGATGCCCAGGTCAATCTCAGGCTGGCCAATCACTGCCCTCTCGGAATCAACCATTACCCTGAAATGGCAAGCCATTGACAGTTCACAACCACCACCGAGAGCAAAGCCGTTCATGGCTGCGATTACGGGCTTCGGGTACCTCTCAATTCTGCGAAACACCTCCTGTCCCCTGGGACCGGTTTTCTCCGCCTCTGGTGTCCCTGCAGTCTTTACATCAAACCCCGCCGAGAACCCCTTTTCGCCGGCACCAGTGATGATTAGGGCTCTTATTGTTTTGTCCTGTTCGAGTTCAGTTAGGGCTTTATCAAGCTCGTTCTGGACGGTAAGATTGATGGGATTCGCTGGTGGCCGGTTCAAAGTGATTATCCCAATATCCTCCTCCCGCTCGACAATCAAAGTCTCGTAGGCCATATGACACCCTCCTTCTTAAGATTTTACCTAATTATACGCTGCTCGGACAAATAGCACCAGATAATAGGAGAGGCCGGCGCCAACCAAAACGACCTTGAGCAAAACATTTGACAGAATGAGATTCGTGTGGTAGTATGATTATGAACATATGTCAGTAATTATGGAAGGCAGAGATAGAGCTAGTGCCGGTAGGCCAATCAAGTGGCGCCGAGTTGCATTCACACCTGAAGTAACGTATTTCAAGCCGGCTGGAATGCCGGCTAGCATTCTGCAAGAGGTGTGTCTCTCCGTGGAGGAAGCCGAAGCCATACGGCTAAAGGACTTAGAAGGGTTGGAGCAGGAGGAATGTGCTGAAAGAATGAGCATTTCCCGCCCTACATTTCACCGGGTGCTTGGTTCGGCTAGGCAGAAGCTGGCCGATGGCTTGCTCAATGGCAAAGCAATAAGAATAGATGGTGGTAACTTTGAGATGGCACTTCGCCGCTTCAGATGTCCTGACGGACATGAGTGGGAAGTGCCTTTCGAGGCTATGATAGCTGGGCCTCCTCAGCTTTGTCCGACATGTAACAGCCCAAACATCTTGTCTCCCCAGCCCGTAGGTTGTGGTTGGGGGGGGAGAGGTTGGGGTAGAGGCCGCCGTGGAGGTAGACGTGGCTGGCAGGAGGTATAAATCTATATTGGCAAGAGTTGCGAATCTAGGACAGGGTATAGTCCGGAGTACATGAATGAAGCTGATCGACGATTTATTATCTACATTGAACCTACACACTGGCGTAAAGGACTTGCGCCAAGGACCCTTTCAGACAGCAGTACTGACCCGAAGTTGTGGGTTGGCAGCGACGCCTCATGAGTCGGGGGACCATCAGACGAGCGCTCCAGTTAGAGACGCAGGACACCTCATGGAAAGGGAAGCATCAGAACTCGCCCAAATGGCTGAGTCATCCAACCTTTTCGAGGCGGCTATCGGTATGGCAACTATCAATTCGCTTCTCGATATTGACGAACAGCGCTGTGTTGATATAAACGCGGCTAACCTTCTTATCCAGAAGGGGAGGAATAAGAAAGTAGCATTGGTTGGGCATTTCCCGTTTGTGCCGAAACTGCGTCAGGCGGCAGAATGCCTGTGGGTTATCGAGAGGCGGCCGCGGGAAGGGGACATTCCTGAAAACGAGGCGGAAAGTCTTATCCCCCAGGCTGAAGTCCTGGGTATCACTGGCACCGCCTTTATCAACCATACTATCGAGCATCTGCTCGCTTTGTGTAATCCAAAGACATATATCGTAGTTCTAGGGGCTACAACACCGCTTTCACCTGTCCTCTTCGACTACGGTATAAATGCCATTTCGGGCACCAAAGTGACTGACCCCGAGATAGTGCTTCGATGCGTTAGCCAAGGGGCAACCTTCCGTCAACTTAAGGGAATCCAGCTTTTGACTATGGAGAAAGACTACAGTAGTGAAAAGAGATGAAAACGACGAAGAGTTTTTTGAATGAAGAGGTTAGGCAACGGCATACAGCCCAGCGAGAGCTGTTATTGGATATGATTCGCGAGGCTGATGGGCACATGGATGCTACCGAATTATACGAGCGTGCCAGAGAAACACAGCCTCGCCTTAGCCTATCTACCGTGTATCGCAGTCTGAGTTTGTTCAAGAAACTGGGACTAGTGGATGAGCACCGCTTTAACGATGCCCGTCACTACTACGAAACCAAGTCACGAAGTCGCCATCAGCACCCGGTTTGCCTGGGCTGCGGCGAGGTATATGAGTTTCACTACCCATCAGCAGGAAGACTGAGAACGAAGGTTAGCAAGGACAGCGGCTTTGAGGTGGTTGATACTGAGGTACGGCTGGTGGGTTATTGCCCGAAATGCCAGAGGCGGTCAGC
Organism: uncultured Dehalococcoidales bacterium; assembly: GCA_964582065.1. Lineage (GTDB taxonomy): Bacteria > Chloroflexota > Dehalococcoidia > GIF9 > UBA5629 > JACNFS01. Next base: position 9,917 of record CAZOQG010000055.1, on the reverse strand, counting down.
AGCCAGCTAAATTGACGCTGAAGCAGCGCAGCGACTAGCAGGAAGGAGGTGAGTGAAATGCCCTTTGGAGATGGAACTGGACCCAGGGGAATGGGCCCGATGACGGGGAGAGGAGCCGGTTTTTGCGCCGGTTTCGGAGCTCCGGGATTCGCTAACCCTATGCTGGGAGGAGTCATGTGGCGCGGTATGGGTATGCGCATGGGGCGAGGAATGGGCAGAGGGAGAGGCATAGGTTGGGCAATGGGCAGAGGGCGAGGCATGGGTTGGAGAGGTTCATACGCCTATCCCTTCGCTGGCGGATATGGACCCGCTATCCCTTACACGGGCTATGGTTATTCATATTACGCTCCAGGCGACGTGCCTGCCTATGGATATCCATACAGGTACCCCTGAGCCCTTAGCTACGCCTGCGCAGAGAAAGACAACTAGCAGGAAGTACCAGTCTGAAAGGAGGTGAGCAGGATGCCATTTGGAATGGGGCTCCCTGGTTGGGCGTACATGACACCCTACGCCTACCCTTACGCTGGCCTGCCATACCCAATATGGCCTTGGTGGGGTGGTACAAGAGGGGGTTGGGGTCGCGGACGGAGTTGGCATTCGATGGAACCCTATCGGTACCCGTGGTGGTGAGATTAGTCAAGAGGTTGTGTTTAAGGAGGTAAAAATGTGGCCTTGGTATGGATATTGCTATCCTTGGAGATGGATGCCCAGCTACTGGGGGATGAGTCCATATAGCTGGCCGTGGGCACCCATGCCTAAGGACCAAGAGATTACTATGCTGGAACAGCAAGCAAGTATGCTAGAGACAGGGCTGGATAGCATCAGGAAAAGATTAGAGGAACTTAAGAAATAGGAGGTGATTAATATGCCTAATGGAAGAGGAATGGGATTTGGTTTCCGAGGAGGAATGGGCTTTGGTTTCCGTGGCAGTTCTCCACCATGGCCCTTCATTGGTCGCGGTAGGGGAGGACTGCCAAGGTGTGGCTATTTCCTCAGTGGAGCCGCCTCATCGCCTGTGGGATCGCCGTATTCACAGACTCCCTATCCTGTTGGCCCTCAATTCAGCACCTGGCAGAACGCATATCCATTCCATGGACAAGGGGCAGGCTATCCAGGGCCAGTGCCCTATGGCCCACAAATGACTGCGGAACAGGAGCTTGATTCCTTGGCCAGTCAGGCAGAAGCGATAAAGGCGCAGCTGGAGCAAATTGATGCCAGGATGCGCGAACTGGAAGGCGACGAGTGACAAGCAATTACATAGCGGTGCTGGTCAGCGACCAGCGCCGATTAGCTGACAAACCAAAGGAGGTGTGTTATGCCAGGATTTGATGGTACCGGCCCGCGTGGAATGGGGCCAATGACCGGTGGTGGCAGAGGATTTTGTGCTATTCCGGGGTATGGTGTGCCCTGGGGTATGCCTTACTATGGAGCTGGGGCACCTACTCCAGGTGGGATGCCACTTGCCCCGCAGATGACGCGTGATCAGGAGCTTGATTTTCTCAAGGCTCAGGCCCAAGCCATGAGACAACAACTGGAGCAAATAGAGGCCAGGGTTCAGCAGCTAGGAAGTGAGCCGTAGGCGCTAGCGTAGCATTGCGTACCTAACCTTACAAACCGGAATGTCTTAGACCGAGACACGCAGAAGTCCCAAATTCTTTGTTTGGGCGGCTTTGGTTGATTCCATCATGGAAGAGATGAATTCTTGTAAACTAACTTACAATACACTACACTAGTTCGATAACTAACCGCCAGAAGGAGTGAATTATGAAAATCGCCATATCGGCAACAGGCCCCAGCCTTGATGCTGAGGTAGACCCGCGTTTTGGCAGATGCCAGTACTTTATTATCGCTGACCCTGAGACGATGGCATTTGAAGCTGTCGAAAACTCGAGTGCCATGGCTGGTGGCGGAGCTGGGATTTCTGCTGGCCAGACGATTGCCAATAAAGGAGCGGAGGTGGTGCTTACCGGCAACTGTGGCCCGAATGCCTACCAGACATTGTCAGCGGCAGGAGTCCAAGTAATTACCGGGGTCTCGGGAAGGGTGCGAGATGCCATCGAAGGCTACAAAAGCGGCCAGTTTCAATCAATTTCTCAGCCCAATGTAGCCGCCCACTCCGGCATGGAAGGAATGGCTACAGCAACTGGCCCAGCGATTGGTGGTGGCATGGGAATGGGAAGAGGTATGGGGCGTGGCATGGGACGGGGGATGGGGATGGGACAAGGTATGGGGATGGGAGGTGGCATGATGCCCATGGCTCCACCACCGCCACCAATGAGCCCAGAGCAGGAGCTTGAAGCACTCAAAGCGCAGTCGGGCATGCTAGCACAGCAATTAAGCGAGATGCAACGGCGGATTCAAGAGCTTGAGAAGAAAAACAGGTAACAGAGCATATTATGCCGATCTATGAGTATCAGTGCACCAAATGCGGTGAAGAATTCTCGGTTCGACAATCTATGGGAGAAGATGGCTCCAAGCTGAATTGCCCCAAGTGTGAAGCGGGGAACCCAAAAAGGCTTGTCTCCGCTTTCTTTGGTGGTGGCTCCGGAAGGAGCGAGATATCGGGGTCAAGCTGCGTCGGCTCTACCTGAGCAGTTTGAAAGCCGACGTCAGTTTGACGTCTTAGCCTGGATGTTAACGTAATAGCAATATGCAAAGAAAATATCTGATAAGCAAGGAGGTGTAATTATGCCTAGAGGAGATGGTATGGGACCACCTGGGGGCAGTGGCCCGGGAACAGGTAGAGGCGGCGGTAGAGGTGGAGGAGGCAGCGGTAGAATGGGCGGCAATCGTCCTGGAGCAGGACCTAGTGGTAGCTGTGTCTGCCCCACTTGTGGAGCCAGGCTGCCTCATCAAGTAGGGACGCCCTGCTACAATGTGAGTTGCCCCAAATGCGGCGCAAACATGATAAGAGGATGATAATATCCATTGCTAGCGGCAAAGGCGGGACAGGTAAGACCCTCGTAGCTACCAGTCTTGCTCTTTCGCTAAAAGAAGAAAACAAGGTGCAGCTTCTCGATTGCGATGTGGAGGAGCCCAATGACCATATCTTCATCAAGCCAGACTTTGGCTATCAAGAAAAGGTCTCCATTCCAATTCCCAGGGTAGATAAAGCCAAATGTACCTATTGCGGGAAGTGCGCTGAGGTTTGTGCCTACAATGCTATCGCAGTGATTAAGGAGAATGTGCTTGTTTTCCCTGAGCTTTGCCATGGCTGCGGCGCATGCAGCTATTTGTGCCCCGAAGCCGCTATTTCAGAGGAAGATAGAGAGATAGGAATCGTAGAAATAGGCAGCTCACAGGGCATAGATTTTGTTCATGGTAAGCTCAATGTGGGCGAAATGATGGCACCGCCGATAATTCGGCAAGTAAAGACGCATATTAATCCAAAAAGCATTGTCATCATCGACGTTTCCCCGGGAACCTCCTGCCCCGTTGTCGAGTCAATCAAAGGCAGCGATTTCTGTCTTCTGGTGACGGAACCGACGCCGTTCGGCCTTAACGACCTTATTCTGGCAGTGCAGGTAACCAGAGAGCTCAACATACCATGTGGCGTGATCCTCAATCGCGCCGGGGTGGGAGATGGAAAGGTAGCAGAATACTGCCTTAAAGAAGGCATACCAGTGCTGCGTGTCATCCCTCTGGATACGGAGATCGCTGTCCTCTACTCCAAGGGGATACCTTTGGTCGAGGGCATCCCGAAGTGGAAAGAAGATTTTCTCCATGTATTTAACAAAGTCAAGGAGCTAGTTAATGAAAGAAGTAGTGGTACTCAGCGGCAAGGGAGGAACCGGGAAGACTAGCATAGTGGGTTCCTTCGCCGCTACTGCGGAAAGCAAAGTACTGGCCGACTGCGATGTAGATGCCGCTGACCTTCATCTATTGCTTAGCCCCAAAATCAAAGAGGAGCATGAATTCTGGAGTGGCCAAGTTGCCTTTATCGACGAGGAGAAATGCACTCAGTGTGGACTATGCCAGGATGTATGCCATTTCGAGGCGATCGAGGATTTCAAAGTTGATCCGGTTTCCTGTGAGGGCTGTGGCTTCTGCTATCATGTATGTCCTGCTGATGCTGTTACCATGAATGAGTGTCTCGCGGGACACTGGTTTATCGCAGATACCAGGTACGGGTCTCTGGCTCATGCCAAGCTGGGAATTGCACAAGAGAACTCAGGCAAGCTGGTGGCATTGGTTAGGCAGCAGGCTAAACTAATTGCTGAAAAACAAGGTCTCGACTACATTATCACTGATGGGCCGCCGGGCATTGGCTGTCCCGTCATTTCGTCCCTATCTGGGGCCAATCTGGCTTTGCTAGTTACTGAGCCCACGCTATCAGGGATACACGACTTGGAGCGGGTCCTGGGCACTTGCAATCACTTCGGTGTACCTACCCTGGTATGCATAAATAAGTACGACATTAACGATGAAAACACTCACCAGATTGAGAGCTATTGCTTTAGCCAAGGAGTACAAGTAGCTTCTAAGATCCCTTTTGATAATGTAGTTACAAAGGCATTGGTACAGGGACTGCCTGTGGTGGAATATTCGCGAGGCAGGGTCGCTGAAGAGATCGAGAGGCTATGGCAGGTTGTGGCCAAGGCGCTGAGCACGTGATATGAAAAGTGAACTGTCTATAATGATTATCAAGAATGTTCGACAAATATTGACTGAGCTGCCCGATGGGGTTGAACTGGTAGCTGCAGCAAAGACAAGATCAACGGAGGAAGTGCTTGAAGCGATTCAATCGGGCGCAAAAATCATCGGTGAGAATTATGTCCAGGAAGCCGAGAGGGTGTATGAAGTGATAGGCAAGAAAGCGAAATGGCATTTCATAGGCCATCTTCAAAGTAATAAAGTGAAAAAGGCCGTGGGCATATTCGACATGATAGAAACCATCGATTCTGTGGAACTCGCTGAGGAAATAGATAAGGGATGTAGGGATATTGGTAAAGTGATCCCCGTATTGGTAGAGATAAATAGTGGTCGTGAAAAGCAAAAATCAGGTGTACTGCCTGAGAATACAGAACAATTGTTAAAGGAGATCTCAATCCTTCAGCAGGTCAAGGTAATGGGACTCATGACTATGGGGCCGCGTTTTGGAAACCCTGAGGATTCAAGACCTTATTTTGTGGAAACAAGAAAAACATTCGAAGGCATTAAAAAGCTTGATTTACCCAACGTAGAAATGAGATATCTTTCCATGGGGATGACAAATTCTTATAAAATTGCCTTAGAAGAAGGGGCAAACATCGTAAGAATTGGTTCTAAGATATTTGGAAAAAGGCATTATGAAGAATAAACTCAGAAGGAGAGGAGGAGGCTATGCCAACTGAAGAGCAGGTAAAAGAATGTCTGGGAGAAATACTGGTTCCAGGTGCTATGCGGAGCTTGGGGAGACTGAATTTGGTGCGCAAAATCAATGTCTCCGATAAAAAAGTCCACATCACTCTTGCCGGCGCGGCTTTGAATTCAGATACCCATGAGTGGCTGAAGTCAAAGATCAGTGAGGGTACTGGGTCACTGCCCGGCATTGAGCAGGCAAATGTTGGGCATTCTCCAAAATGACGGAAACACTTCCTTGACCTTTTTAGCAAAATCAGCGACTTGACAGGTGAACAAGGTGGTTAAGCCCAAAGAGCAGTTGGAAAACGAAGGATGGAAGACGGCTTCAGTCAGCGGGGGTGATCATCTCAAGAGAGCCCTAGACATGTATCACGAACTGGGCATTGAGATATATCTTGAGGAAGTCAAACCCGAAGAGTGCGAAGGCTGCACTGAATGTTACCAGGCAAGCAACGAGACTATTTACAGAATCTACACTAGAGGGAAACACGACGAGAGTATTTAGCAACCTCCTTTCTTGTCATTCCGAGCCCTATGGGCGAAGAATCTCTTATAGGCTCTTAGCAGAGTCCACCTTGAGCGAGATTCTTCAGTCGCTTCGCTCCTTCAGAATGACAGAAAGCGAAGGGCTTAAAGCGGGGAATTTACCGTTAATGAACGACCTTCATAAAGCAGTTTCGGCATAGCAAAAAGGGTTAAATGAAAGAAATCGTAGTTCTGAGCGGCAAAGGCGGAACTGGAAAAACGAGCATAGTTGGCTGCTTTGCTGCTCTGGCCCAAAACAAGGTACTGGCTGACTGTGACGTAGATGCTGCTGACCTGCATCTGTTGCTCAATCCGTCAAGCAAAGAGGAGAATGAATTCTGGAGCGGGCCATGGGCACATGTTACCACTTTGGCATTCCCGCAGTGGTATGCATAAATAAGTACGACATTAACGAAGACAATAGTCACCACATTGAGAGCTACTGTCTCAGCCAGGGAGTAGAGGTCGTGGCCAAGATTCGCTTCGATAATATAGTCACCGAGGCTTTAATTCAGGGATTCCCAGTGATAGGATATTCGCAAAATAAAGTTGCTCAAGAGATAGAGATGTTGTGGCGGGCGGTTTCCAGAACAGTTGGTATCTGAAGAAGACCGCTGAACGGAGGATAAAGAGAAGCTTCGGAAAGGTGAGTTGGGGCTGCGTACAACAATGCACCGGAGACTGTCGTAAGAATGGGATTGAGAATACTGCTTGCCGACAATGATGCTAATTATTTGAGCCTCCTGGGGCGGGCACTTCTGGAAAAAGATCACCTGCTTTATCCAGCTGAATCTAAGGAAATAGCCCTACAGCAAATTACCGAACATGATATTGACGCTGCCATAATAGATATCAATTTGCCCGGCGGTGTGGAGGAAGTGTTAGAAGCCTGCCTGAACAAGTCAAAACCGATTGTCACTATGGGAGCTCTGCCTCTCAAAGAGACGGAGCATCTGGTTGAGGTAATGTACTATGGGATACCATACGTGAAGAAATTCAGTAATGAAGGCGCCATTAAGCTTGACACGATAATTGCCAAAATGAATGCCTTGCTAAGAACTCTGCTGGTTTTCAGCAATAATAAGAAATACCAGCTCGGGGTTTTAGCCGGACTCAACAGCACGGGTTACAAGGTCCTTGTTGCTGACCGAGCGGAAGAGCTCTTACATGCGTTTCTGCTTAGTGAAGCAAAGGCCATTTTGGTGTATTTCCCCAAAGACGAGGATTTACAGGAAATCGCCAAGCTTAGGAGGATGGACAGCAAAGTACCAATCGCAATAGTAATCAATAGCCAACGAGGTGACCTAGGTGGACAAATAAATGATGAGGCAACAAGAGTAATAACCCAAGACAAGTTGGTAGACTATTTAGAAGAACTTTGACTTGGATCATGTGGAGTCTGGATTCCACTTTTATATCGCGCCTTTAGCACTACAATTGTACCTTTGCCTGGCTCTGACTTCATAGTCATGTTACCGTTCAGTAATGAGACCCTCTCCTGCATACCAACTAGACCAAGCTTACCACTGCGTGATAAGTCACTCACAGTTTTTGGAAGCTGGAATCCTATACCATTGTCATTAATGGTCATCTGAAGCTCGGATTCCTTGAAGTCAACAACAACTTCAGCTCGAGATGCTTGAGCATGTCTGTGTATATTCCTCAACGCCTCTTGAATAATGCGGAACAGGATTAACTCAACCTCTGGCGAGAAGCGCTGTTCCGTACCGAGCACTGTTAGCTTAGTATTAATCTTATGCTCTTCCTTCATTTGCTTGACCAGCCATTGCACTGCTGGAAGCAATCCCAAATCGTCTATGATCGAAGGACGAAGGTCTTGACTGAACTGTCGTACCTCTTGCAGCGCACCACTGATTTGGCGGCGCGCTTCTTGCAGAAAAGCAATTTGCTGAGCAGACAAAGTTGCATCATTGCGCATAAAGTTGTCTATGTGACGAGAGACGGCAAACAGCGCCTGAGCCGTGTCATCATGGAGTTCACGAGCAATTCGTTTTCGTTCCTCCTCTTGAGCCTGGGTTATCTGCTGAAGATAGAAGCGCAAATTGTCTTGCATTCTCTTTTCTTCGGTAACATCCCGAGCGATGTGTTGAAAGCCTACTGGCCGGCCATCAAGAGTGATAAGGCTTGAGGTCAGCATAAGGACTGCATCTGAGCCATCTTTCGTAATTAGCTTCTGCTCATATGGTTGAACAAAGGCTTCGCCTGCTAATAGCCTCTCTCGTGTCTCTTTAGCTAATTCAAGCGCCTCTGGTGACAGGAAAGAGGCCACGTTCATACCTATTAAAGACTCGACATCATAACCAGTGAGCTGCTCTGCTGCCTTGTTGGCGGCTAAGATGTTGCCATCGAAATCGTGAAACCATATGGCATCGTGAGCATTCTCAAACAGGCTTCTATAATCTCTCTCCGATTTGTACAGTTTATCGGCAATTTGCCGTGCTTCGTCATAAAGATAAGCATTTTGCAAAGTCGAGCCTATTTGACCAGCAATGGTGCTCAGCAGCTCTACTTCATCGGAGAGAAACTGGCGAGGTCGGCGCATAGCGACACAAATCGTCCCAACGACGTCCCCTTTAGACTTCATAGGCACGATGACTAGCGATTCGATTTTCATTTCCCTCAGTGCCAGCCGAGTCAATCTTGGGTCATGTGAAGCATCGGCAACAATCATTACCTCTCCAGTAGCAGCCACTCGCCCAGCAAAGCCCTCGCCCAGCTTTATTCTGTCCAATTCCCGGGCAGCTTCCTCAGATATGCCTTCGTAAGCCACAAGGACAAGTTCGTCAAGTTTCTCCTGCGAGGAATATACGAGCATAACCTCCACTTCCATCACCTCCATAACCATATCAACGGCAGTGGCCATAAGCTTTCTCGGGTCGAGACACTGGCACAAAGCATTCGAAATAGTGTTAAGCGTAGCGAGCCTTCTGACGTTACCCCGAGCATCCCTTATGTGAGATTGGAGTTGTTCCTGAGTTGTCTCCAGTTCTGTTGTAATTCGCTGATAACGCTTCTTCTCTTGATCTCGCACCCTAAACCATAGGCAGACGACTATACCAACCCCAGTAACCAAGGCTACTTCTAACAAAGCATCAGGGCGATATGGCGAAGTATACAGAGCCCGGGGAAGCATGGCCGCCAGATTAGCCACAGAAGCAATCAAACCAGCCGCGAATCCAAAAACAAAAGTAGAATAAATGACGATCAGGAGAAACAAGACGCGCTCTACAGCATGCCGGCTTAAACCAAGCAGCAGGTTGGGAGAAAACGATTCTGGCACGCCTATCAATTCTTGATAGTGAAGCACCGTACATAGGACAAACAAGGCTAGTATTAACCAAAGATGGTAATTAGCCCAGACCTTTGTTGACTCTTTCATTCTTGCTACTAGAGGAATCGAGGCATTCCTAGTCCACTCGGCACAAGCTCACAAGGTTGGTTCAAGGTAATTCCTCCAAGCTAAGCCACCCCTTTTTTAGGGCATAGACTATCGCTTCCGACCGTGAGCCAACGCCCAGTTTGTTAAAGATGTTTTGCAGGTGAGCTTGAACCGTCCGTACGCTAAGGCATAGAGCACCGGCAATTTCCTTATTACTCATACCTTTCACCGCCCATCTCAACACTTCCATTTCACGCTCAGTCAATGATTCCGCTGCCGCTATCTGAGCCGGTTCCTGCACAGGTGTCCTCAAGTGGTCTAGAATCTTGCGCATGATTCTGGGATGAACCGCTGGCTCACCAGCTTTAACCAGGCGAATAGCATCAATCAACTCATCACCGGTTGCCTCTTTAAGTAGATAGCCGGCAGCACCAGCCTCTATTAGAGCAAAAACATATTCATCATAGTCATACCCAGTGAGTACTAATACTGCCATACTCGGGTAAAGAGCTTTGATTTGTTTCGTCGCCTCAATGCCACTGAGTTTGGGCATAGTAATGTCCATAATGACAACTTCAGGATGAAGCTGCTTGGTCAGCTCAACAGCCTCCTCACCATCACCAGCCTCGCCAACTACTTCAAAATCAGG
>CAZOQG010000054.1:0-12546 GCA_964582065.1 uncultured Dehalococcoidales bacterium | reverse complement strand
CCATGCGCAATACTTTCGACAAAGAAGAAGTCCTAAAACGCGGCTACATCGAGACCGAGAGTACCTATAAAGGCAAGATACCTTGTCCCCCCGGAGTTCCGGCACTCTTGGACCAGGTTAAACCAGTGAATCAGGTGGTTAAGGTCGACTGCTATGTGCCAGGCTGTCCCCCAGAAGCTGAAGCCATCAAATATGCCCTAACTGAGCTTCTGGCTGGCAGGATTCCGGTACTGCCCAGCGAAATGATGCGTTTCGACTAGAAGAGGTGAAAAGATGGTTTCTCAAGGCAAAAGAACGATTGAGATAAATCCGGTTAGCCGAGTTGAAGGACACGGTAAGGTAACCATTCAACTGGATGAGTCAGGCAATGTGGATAATGCTAGATTTCATGTTACTCAGTTTCGAGGCTTCGAGAAGTTTTGCGAGGGCAGAGTATTCTGGGAGATGCCAGTTATCACTGATAGAATCTGCGGCATCTGCCCAGTAAGCCACCATCTAGCTTCAGTTAAAGCTTGCGATGCCATTCTAGGCGTAGAGATACCACCTACAGCCAAGATGCTGCGTGAGTTGATGCATATGGGGCAATTTATCCAGTCACACTGTCTCCACTTTTTCCACCTTGCTAGCCCTGATTTACTCTTTGGCATGGACGCTGAACCAGCAAAAAGAAATGTCGTTGGGCTTATTGCTGAAAAGCCTGAGATCGCTGTCAAAGGCATAAAGCTGCGCAGCTTTGGACAGACCATCATACAGAAACTGGGTGGCAAGAAAGTTCATCCACATGGGGTCATACCCGGTGGCATGAATTCGGCACTGTCTCCCGCTGACCGAGATGAATTCCTCAAGCAAATGGATTGGGTCATTGCCGATATTCAGTTCGCTCTGGAGCTAATTAAGGAATTCTCCAGCCATCACAGTGACTTGGTAACTAGCTTTGCCACTTTCCCCTCAGGCTATATGGGATTAGTAGACGAAAGCAACAATCTGGAACTCTATGATGGCAAACTGAGGCTGCTTGACCGGAAAGGTATCGTCCTGGAAGACCAATTTGAGCCTTCAGCCTATCTTAATATCATCAACGAATACGTGGAGGATTGGTCTTATCTCAAGTTCCCCTTCTATAAGAAGCTGGGTTATCCTGGCGGTGTATACCGAGTTGGACCCCTTGGTCGGCTCAATGTCAGTGAAGGCATATCCACACCCCTAGCTAACAGTGAACTGAAGAATTTCAAGAACTTAGGAAATACCAACGGAATGGTAGAAGGCTCGCTACATTATCACTATGCTCGTTTGATCGAAACGCTCTACGCTGCTGAAAGAGCCAAGCAGCTTTTGGAGAATAAGGACATTTGCTCGACGGACATTCAGGCAACATCTACTAAGCTTAATGAACAAGGGGTGGGAGTTGTCGAAGCTCCCCGAGGAACTCTTTTCCATCACTATTGGGTAGATGATTCTGGCAAGATTCTTAAAGTCAACCTCATTGTTGCTACAGGCAACAACAATGCTGCTATGAACCAGGCGGTGTACGCGGTAGCCAGAGACTACATAAAAAATGGCAAAGTCACCGAAGGCATACTTAATCGAGTTGAGGTTGCCATTCGCTGCTACGACCCTTGTCTTTCCTGTTCAACTCACGCCCTGGGTCAAATGTCGTTTGTCACCCAAGTCTTCTCCGCTAAGGGTGAGCTAATCAGAGAGATATCAAGATAGACTATCCTTTACAGCGCTTACCAAGTAACCGCTGATTGGGTCCACAATCTTAGTATAATACGCTTCTTGGGCATGCCTCCTTATCATTCCTAACCTAGCCGAAGGTCTTTGCTAAACGGGCAAACCCAAGTCCTTATGTGCCAAGAAAAGCCTGAACAAAAAGGGCGCTACTCAGCTACATTTGAACCCGCCAACCAAATCTAGTAAACTATATGACAGGTTGTCCCGTGAACAGGTCAAATCGCCAGACTAATCAAATGAGGAGGAGTAACAATGAATGACGCCAAAGTAGTCATTATTGGGGGCAGCGCCGCTGGTGTCGAGGCAGCCATTGTTGCCCAAAGACACCACAAGGTAGGGAAAATCACTGTTATCCGCGAAGAGGAGAAAGTGCTGGTTCCCTGTGGTATTCCCTACATTTATGGCACTCTCGGCGCTGCGGACAAGAACATAATTCCAGACGCAATTCTAGGAAATGCCGAACTGGTGATAGATAAAGTCACATCCCTAGATCGAAAGTCACAGGTAGTGACTACGGCAGGTGGTAAGACTATAGGCTATGACAAATTAATAATGGCAACAGGCTCCCTTCCCATAGTACCGCCAATCCTTGGGGTGGACATAGACAATGTTTTCTCCGTCAAGAAGGATATCAAATATCTTCAGGGCTTGGAAAACGCTTTGAGCGAAGCCAAGAACGTGGTAGTAATCGGGGGTGGATTTATCGGTGTCGAACTTGCCGACGAGTGCCGCAAGAGAGAATTGGATGTAACCATAGTGGAGATGTTGCCCCACTGTCTTCTTCTCGCCTGTGATGAGGAATTCTGCACCAGGGCTGAAGATGTCCTTAAAGAGAGGGGGACAAAGGTTCTCACTGAAAAAACGGCACAATCTATTGGCCGTAATGGCAAGGCAGAATATATCGACCTTTCCGATGGCCAGCGCTTAAGAGCAGACTTGGTTATCTTGGGTATAGGTGCAACCCCCAACACCGAGATAGCCCAAAAGGCAGGGCTGGAAATCGGTCCGCAGAGAGGGATAAAGGTTGATGAATATATGAGAACCAGCGACCCTAATATTCTTGCTGCCGGAGATTGTGCTGATAAGGTCTCCTTTTTCACAGGCAAGCCAAGCGGGCTACGCCTTGCCTCTATAGCCACAAGAGAGGCCAGGCTAGCTGCCATTAACCTATTCGAGCCACGGCGGAAAAACGAGGGAACTATGGGTGTTTTCGCTACTGCTATCGGCGATATGGGTATTGGAGTTGCCGGGCTAACTGAGAGGGCAGCCAGGCAGGAGGGCTTCGACATCATTATTGGAGAAGCGGCAGCCGTGGACAAGCACCCCGGAGGAATGCCCGGTGCCAAAGAACTACGGATTAAACTAATCTTTGAGAAGGAATCAGCAAGGCTAATAGGTGGTGGGGCCTGTGGAGGTGTGACCACCGGTGAAACAGCAAATATAATGGCTACCGCCATAGCAAATAGAATGACAGCCGACCAGATAGCTAACATGCAAGTAGGCACACATCCGGCTCTTACCGCTTCACCCATAGTCTACCAGCTTGTGAATGCCGCTGAACAGGCTTTTCTAAAGATGTAAAGAGAGGTCTTGGCCAGAAGTGTCCAGAAAGCGGCCATTTGGGAGAGAAGATGCTTTGACGAATACCTAGTCGCTGGAGAAGAGCAATGCCAATCTATGATTACAGATGCAACGAATGCGGCAGAACACCGGAGGTATTGGTCCGCAGCCCTGACAGCGAGAGCGCTGTTTGCCCCAACTCCGGCAGTGAGAAACTGGAAAGGCTTGTCTCCGCTTCGTACTTAGTGAAAACTGAGGCCAGAGCGCCAGGCACGACGTGCTGTGGAAGAACCGAACGGTGTGAAGCACCATCTTGTTCCACAGGTGACATCTGACACAGGAGATAGGAAGATGGACAAAATAGAGCTTAAGCCAGGATATTCGACTGTGGAGATACCTGGGAAATGCCTGAAATGCTTGGCTGAGCAGGAATACGGAGACTGCCTCAGGCAACTGCTAAAGGGGGAAGAGGGAAAAAGGGAGCTTGAGGAGAGATTTGAGGCCCTTGTATCCCTCCTGAAATCGCCAGAGTTGGCAAAACTCCGCGATGAGTCTGAGAAATATCTCGCCGACGGAAAAGAAGTCAAGCTCACAATACGTTTGGAGGAAGGCAACCCCAAGTACGAGATAAAGGCAGATTAGGCAAAACCTAGAACGACAGTGGCGATGCTAACTTATGACTACAAATATACCCAGTGCGGGATGGTATCAGAGATGTTGATTCGCAACCTCTGCAAAGATGCGCCTAGATGTCCTGCCTGCGGCAGCGCGAATCTGGAAAAGCTTGTCTCTGCTTCCTGCTTGGTCAGAACGCAAATTAGCGCGCCAGGCACTGCGTGTTGTGCCAGGACGGAACGTTGCGAAGCACCCCGTGCTCTACAGCAGGTACCTGCCGTAGAGATTAAAGATAGCCGAAACCTATGGTAAAACTAAACCAAGGAGGACACAAATGAGATATGCAGTTCCGGTAACCGATGGCAGGATAGCTGCACACTTCGGCCATTGTGAGCAGTTCGCCATGTTCGATGTTGATGAGGCCAAGAAAGAGATTGTGAGAAAAGAACTCCTCCATTCCCCGGGACATGAACCTGGGCTGCTTCCAGTGTGGCTTGCAGAAGAGGGAGCCTCTGTCATCATAGCCGGTGGCATGGGCTCCAGGGCGCAAAGCTTGTTTGCAGAGAATCACATCCTGGTTATTATCGGCGCTCCAGAAGGTGACCCCCAAAAGGCAGTTCTAGACCACATAGACGACAGATTGGTTACAGGCAATAACATATGCGACCACTAGGACAAACGATGTTAGGAGACGAAGACCTATGGCAACTGAAGAACAGGTAAGAGAAAGCCTGGAAGAGGTACTAGTTCCGGGTTCTATGCGCAGCCTGGTGAAGCTGAATCTAGTTCGTGAAATTACCATCTCTGACCAAACAGTCAATATTACTCTTGCCTCCGCAGCTTTGACTCCGGAAGCCCAGGACTGGCTAAAGTCCAAGATTAGTGATGTCACTGAGAAGCTACCACGGATAGATAAGGCAAATGTTGCTTTCGTGGAAGCCAAGCCGAAAGAAGTCAATGATATAGGCTATGTGGTTACTGCAATGAGTGGCAAAGGCGGGGTAGGCAAATCTCTTGTGGCTGCGCTTCTTGCCATTGCGCTTGCCCGCCAAGGGAAAGAGGTAGGAATTCTGGATGCAGACATCACCGGTCCCAGTATCCCCAAGATGTTCGGTTTAACCAGGGTTCGTCCCAGTGGTAGTGATACCGGCATCATACCAGTTCTATCTAAAATGGGCATCAGTATCATGTCTATCAATCTTGTGCTGGAGCATGAAGATGATGCAGTTATCTGGCGTGGCCCTCTCATTGGCAAAGCCATCCAGCAGTTCTGGGAAGATGTGCTTTGGGGCAAGCTCGACTGTCTCATAGTCGACTTGCCGCCGGGTACGGCTGATGCTCCATTGACCGTGATGCAGTCTCTACCAGTTTCTGGGGCAGTCATAGTGCTCAGCCCTCAGGAGCTGGCAGCAATGGTGGTAAGGAAAGCAGTTAAAATGGTCGGGCAAATGAATGTCCCTGTTATAGGAGTGGTGGAGAACATGAGCTACTTCGTTCTGCCTGATAGCGGGAAAAAGCTGGAGCTTTTTGGCAAGAGTAAGGGCGAAGAAATGGCAGAACTAGCTGGGGCATCTCTCCTAGCGCAGATACCGATCGACCCCGAGATAGCCCAGCTTTGCGACAAAGGCGAAATCGAGCGCTACAGCTCAGATATATTTGATACCCTTAGCCGGAATTTCACTCAGGCACTACCCCTCAAAGCGAAACAGATACAGAACGTCAAGGAGCTCACAGAGTGACCACGGGATTCGATGAGCTGCAAAACCAGATAATGGTCGAGATGAGGCAGACATATACCGAAACGGTTATCGATCATGCTATGAATCCCCGAAATGTAGGCAGCATTCCTGGCGCTGACGGTTTTGCTACTGTAACTGGCCCTTGTAGCGATACAATGGAGATATGGCTTAAGGTAAAGGACAATAAGGTAGCGGATGCTACTTTCTGGACAGATGGCTGCGGTACCAGTATTGCCTGCGGCAGTATGGCAACGGAGTTGACTAAGGGTAGGAATGTCGCCGAAGCCCTGGCTATCGAGCAAAGCAAAATCCTGGAGGCTCTAGGGGGGCTGCCTGAGGACAGCCTTCATTGTGCCCTCCTGGCATCAAACGCCCTTCAAGCAGCAATTCGAGACTACCTAGCCGTGAAAAGAGACTCGTGGAAGAAGGCCTACAGGAGATGACACTATCAGCAATTTCTGCCTTCGACTCCATGGCCTCAGAATATGATTCCTGGTTCGGAAATAAAGGAAAGCTCGTCTTTGCTATCGAAGTTCAGGCATTGCGTCAAGTCTTGCCTCTGCTGCCAAAGGCCTGGCTCGAAATCGGAGCGGGTAGCGGTCGTTTCGCCCAGGCAGTAGGAATAGAGACTGGCCTAGACCCATCACCTGAGCTTCTTAAGATAGCCAAGAGTCGAGGCATAAATACCCTTCTTGGCAAAGGAGAGAAAGCTCCCTTTAAGAACCACGTCTTTGGTGCAGTGTTTATCACTGTCACCCTATGTTTTGTCGACTCACCATTGAAAGTTTTGATGGAGGCTAATCGCCTCCTCAAGAAGGGTGGTAACTTGGTGCTTGGCTCGGTGTTAGCAGGAAGTCCCTGGGGGGAACTTTATGATTGGAAGAAGGAGGCGGGACACCGTTTCTATAAGTATGCTACCTTCTACAGTTACGCAGAGCTTGAGACACTCCTGGTGCAGGCCGGTTTTTCAATCGAAAAGGTCATTTCAACACTGTTTCAGAGGCCTGATAAGGTAGACCACATAGAGTTCCCACAGGAGGGGTTTTTTTCTGATGCCGGGTTCACTGTAATTGTAGCCGGTAAGGCTAAGCAAAGAAGCAACATTGAAAAGGGAGCAGATGGAAAATGCCTCCCGTAGTTGCAATTGTAGGCAAATCTAAATCAGGTAAGACTACACTAATAGAAAAGTTAATTTCGGAGCTAAAGTCGCGAGATTACCGAGTAGGTACAGTCAAGCATGCACCACTTGAAGTGGATGTCGACAAACCGGGCAAAGACAGCTGGCGTCATATACGGGCTGGGAGTGAAGCCACGGCCATCGTTGCCTCAGACAAGATTGTGCTAATCAAACCTGTTACGCACACCGTTGGCCTCGATGAGATAGTCCGCTTCTTCGGTGAAGATTATGATATCATCCTGGCAGAAGGATTCAAGCAGAGCGGCACGCCCAAGATAGAAGTTCATCGTAAGGAGGTTGGCCCACCCCTTAGCAGCGTTAGGAAACTGATAGCCATAGCCACTGATGAACCACTTGAAACCAAGACCAGACAGTTTTCATTGCAGGACATCACAGGCCTGGCTGACCTTCTGGAGAATGGCTTCATAAAGCCTCAAAGGGAGCGTATCTCAATCTACGTAAATAACAACCCGATATCGCTAACCGCCTTCCCAAAGAACATCATCACCAATACCCTCGTGGCCATGGTATCTAGCTTGAAGGGAATAGGAAACATCACCAGCCTGGAGATTTTCCTGAGGAAGAAACCGAAGTCGTGAGCTTTGACGGCCAGGCCATCAAGGGTCGCCCAGCTTGAGGCGTAACCCGTAAGAGAGGGCAGAAACTCTAATAGGAAAGGAGAATCCAGCAAATGAGTTATGAAATGAAGGAGCCAGACGCGGAACTCATACGGAGGATTAGAGGGCAGGACATTCCAAGAACGGGCAGCGAAACCGAGGAGCAGAAGACACAACTACTTGAAGTAGTAATTGCTGTAGAGGACATGAAAAGGGCGGTAGCATTATATGAAGATTTGTTTGATTTGAAGTTTGATATTGAATGGGCTATGCCCAATGAACACATGAATGTCAAAGCTGCTAAGCTAGGAGACACTCTACTTCAGATAGTAGAATCAACAAGCCCCGAAGGAGTAGTAGCTAGGTTTATTCAAACTCACGGAGAAGGACTGAATCATATCGCTTTCAAGGTGAATGATTTACCGAAGATGGTAGCTAAATTGAAGAAGAAAGGTGTAAAGCTTGTTCCTGAACAACCAGTGACTACACCAGTGAGCTCATATATCTTTGTGCATCCAAAATCTGCCCACGGTGTGCTAATAGAGCTGATAGAATATCAGGGTCAAGCATAGCGATGTCAATCATTTATGGGCCCGTTGCTTCTTGGCGGTTAGGCAGGTCGCTGGGCATAGACCTTTTGTCGGTCAAAGAAAAGACCTGCTCTTTTAATTGCATTTATTGCCAGCTAGGAAGAACCGTCCACCTTCTGAGTGAGCGGAGGGAGTTTGTTGGTCTGGCCGAGCTAACCAGGGAGCTTGATTCAGCCCTAAAGATAGAGGCTGACTATGTTACCTTCTCTGGTACGGGAGAGCCAACTTTGGCTAGCAACCTGGGGCGGGCTATAGAAATAGTCAGGTCGATCGTGCAACTCCCGATAG
This sequence comes from uncultured Dehalococcoidales bacterium, assembly GCA_964582065.1. Classification (GTDB taxonomy): domain Bacteria; phylum Chloroflexota; class Dehalococcoidia; order GIF9; family UBA5629; genus JACNFS01. Next base: position 4,226 of record CAZOQG010000054.1, on the reverse strand, counting down.
CGGTGTTGACCAATTCTTCTCTAATGCCCAGTGAGGATGTGCGCCGCGAGCTGTCTAAGGCCGATATTGTAGTAGCGAAATTGGATGCGCCAAATGAGGAGCTATTCACCCTAATCAATAGACCGGTTTCTGGCTTGCATTTCATGGATATAGTAGAGGGCCTCAAGAATTTCAGGGATGAGTACAAAGGCAAGCTAGCTCTTCAGATGATGTTCATGGGAGCCAACAGGGATTATGCTTCAGCAATGGCAATGGTAGCTGCTGATATTTCGCCAGATGAGGTGCAAATCAATACGCCTCTTCGCCCCTGCAGCGTAGACCCCCTACCACCTGAGGAGCTCGCTCTCATACAGCAAAGGTTTGCCAACTTCAAGAATGTAGTCACAGTGTACGAGGCGCCGAGGCACGAGGTTATGCCATTGAGTTTAGAAGAGACACTGCGGCGTAGGCCTAAGCTTTGATGCGAAAATTTTATGGAGCAGGCAAACACATAAATAGATTTGAGATTGTTTGGCAATCCTACCTGTCGTTCTGAGCGGAGCAAAGAGTCCACAGATCCTTCGCTGAAGCCCATGGTGACAAATAAACACTCTCTAAATAGTTTGTCGGTGGTATTATGCTGAAAGTGAGAAGGGAACTATGTTTGGGTTGCGGACTTTGCGTCCAGAACTGCCCACAAGGAGCAATTCACCTCTTCTGGGGACAGGCGCAAATAGACCCGAACAAATGTAATTCCTGCGGTCTGTGTCTGCAAATTTGCCCCCAGGGAGCCATTAAGGAAGGAATTGCTATCTCACCTCAGGCTCTAAGGGGGGAGATACAAAGCATGAGGAAACAGACAGACGATATCCTGGCAAGAATCAGCAGGTTAAGTCCTACCGGTCCCAAGAATTAACAAAGAAATGGCTTCATGTGAGTTACACGGCCTAATTGAAAGAGATGGCCATTCATCCAAAGGTTCGTCTGGATGATCAAAGATTTGGCACAGCAAAAGGCGGTTACGTTTTGATCGTCCAACTCGATGCTAAGAAGAATATCCATGTAGGTAGCCTCGGTGTAGTTCCATTCCTCGGAGGCTTCTACGCTTACTTTGGATCAGCTCTAGGCGGGTTCAAATCAAGGATGAACCGCCATTTGAAGGAAAACAAGAAACCGAACTGGCACATCGATTATCTTCTTAGTGAAGCTAAGGTTTTGCAAGTAATCCTTTGTGAAACCGAACGCAGGCTTGAGTGTCTTCTGTCTCGAACCCTGATCAACGAATTTTCTTGTGTCTCTGGCTTTGGCTGTAGCGATTGCCGGTGCAAGAGCCACTTGTATTTTGCCAATGATCGCCACCACCTAGAGTCGGGCATCAGGAAGGCAATCGCCGAAGTAGTTTTGCCTCGAGAGTCTTTCAAGGAAGCAAGAGGATTGTCAGACAGAAATGAAGCTGATTACTCTAACTATCGATGGTGTTGAAGTCAAAGCTGAACAAGGAGCCAACCTGCTCTGGGCAGCTTTAGATAATGGGTTCTACATCCCCAATTTATGTGCTGTGAGAGAAGTTGATCCGCCTTTCGCTTCATGCCGCCTTTGTTTCGTGGAGATTGATGGTAGGAATGCTCCGGTTACTGCCTGCACCGAAACAGTCAGTGACAGTATGGTAGTACGTCTCAACACCCCCAGAGTTCAGAGGCTCAGGAACACCGCTTTTGAGCTTCTCCTCAGTCACCATCACCTCGACTGCCGCAACTGTGCCAAAAACCGAAACTGCGAACTGCAGAATATTGCTTCGCGCCTCGGTTTGAAACTAAGGCTCAAGCGGTTTAGGCCCATACCTCGAGAACTGCCTGTGGATTCGAGCCATCCTTTATTCACCTATGATCCCAATAAGTGTGTCATGTGTGGCAAATGCGTTTGGGTATGTCATGAACAAGGCACTGGAATTCTTGATTTTGCTTTCAGAGGCATTGATACTATCGTTACTACCTTGGCCGGCATGCCTTTGGCTGAGGTGGAATGCAATTCGTGTCTGGCTTGTGTCGCTGTTTGTCCTGTCGGCGCCTTGGTAGCCAAACCAGGTGTGTCCGTCGAAGAAGGCAAAGCTATGGTGGCTCATCGAGTATGAACACTGCCACAACGAAATGTTGAAAGACACATCCTCCCGTGCTACCATGCGCTACTTGAAGGGAGCTTGTCAACCTGATTCGTTAAGGCTCTAATGTATTTATTCCCGCCTCAGCCCAGCTATGGAAGCAGCCCGAGAATATCCTTGATTAGGATGTTGGAGATTCAAAAGCCATGTACTCTATTTTTTTTTTGTGCAAGTCAGGTTATAAAGAGGAAGAGTCACAACATTGGAAATGAACACGCATCCTCAACATAGTCCGAGAAAAGCTGCATCCGGTGCCAACCGAAAGGCTCTTGATGGGATAAAGGTGCTGGAATGGGCTCAACTAGTTGCGGGGCCTTATTGTGCCAAGTTATTGGCTGACCTTGGAGCCGAGGTAATCAAAGTAGAGAAGCCGAGGCTTGGTGATGAGGCAAGACATAGGGGCCCTTTTGTGCGCAACGCTCTTCATCCCGAACGGAGTCTCCTTTTCTTGTATCTTAATACTAACAAACTGGGGATTACTCTCGACATCGAAAGCCCAGCAGAGCGCGAACGGTTTATGGAATTGGTTAGGTGGGCTGATATCCTGATAGAGGATAATCCTCCGCAAACACTAGAGCCACTAAGATTGACTTACCAAAACTTGAGAAAGCTTAATCCAAGGTTGATCATGACTTCTATCACGCCTTTTGGCCAGACAGGTGCTTACTCCAATTACAAAGCCTATCCAATTAACATCTGTAATAGTGGAGGATTGGGCTACCTTAGCCCCGCCATACCACAGGACCTGGTTCAACCACCAATCAAGCCCGGTGGATTCTTTAGCGAATGTGCCTGTGGGCTAACAAGTGCTGTAGGTACTCTCGCCGCCCTATATAATCAGCGACTGACAGGGGTAGGACAGCAAGTCGACATCTCAAAGCAAGAAGCTATTCTAGCCCTGTGCAGGGTGCAAATGGCCCGTTATCCTAACGAGGGGGCTGTCCAGAGTAGATACCATGACAGTAGGGTTTCCGGAGGCGTCTATCAGTGTAAGGATGGATATGTCGTTATGATGGTCACTCAGTCTCCTGAGTGGAGAGCTCTTGCCAAGTTAGTAACAAACTCAGAGTGGGAGAGGGATGAGAGGTACATGGACGTGGACTTTCGTGGCCAGCACTGGAAGAGAATAGACCAGGAGATTTCTGTCTGGATGATGAACCACACTAAGGAAGAAATCTATCACGAGGGACAAATATTAGGTTGCCCTATTTCTCCAGTCACGACGGCTGAAGACATAGTGAACTCGGCCCAATCCACCGCCAGACAGTTTTTCACAGAAGTTACTCATCCTGTATCCGGCACCTTGAAATACCCTGCCACACCCTATCGTTTCTCGGTCACACCATCCACAATAGAGCGCCCAGCGCCACTGCTGGGTCAGCATACTCAAGAAGTCTTCTCCAGACTGCCAAATTCAGACGCACAAGATTTGGCACCAACAGAAGTAACCATGCAGTCCTCTGGAGAAACAAATGACGAAAGAAGAGGTCCCCTGCAAGGGATAAGGATAGCTGACTTCTCTTGGGCATGGGCAGGATCTCATTGTACAGAGCTTCTGGCATTCTTAGGCGCTGAGGTTATCAAAGTTGAGAGCCTGAAACATATTGACTTCACTAGACTACTGTCATTTACTACCGGTCAGAACTTTGAAGGCACGGACGAGTCTCCTGTTTTTAACGATATAAACCTTGGTAAGCTGAGCATCAGGCTTAATTTAAGCCAGCCAAAAGCAATTGAGTTAGCTAAGAAATTAGTTAGCATAAGCGACATAGTAGCGCAAAACATGCGCCCTGGAATTATAGATAGATTAGGACTAGGCTATGAAGCATTAAAGAAAGTAAAGCCAGACATTATTTATCTGTCGTCTTCCGCTCGCGGTAACAGTGGTCCCGAGCGAGAATATTCCGGTTACGCACCAAATTTTGGTGCTTGGGGTGGGATATCTTACATTACTGGGACTCCAAATGCTGAGCCCGCTTTCATGGCAGGAGAAATCGATTTATTGAGCGCAGTGACCTCAGCCTCTGCTATACTTGCAGCCCTTGATTATCGCCTCGAGACAGGTGAAGGACAGTATATAGACCTTTCT
>CAZOQG010000053.1:0-12664 GCA_964582065.1 uncultured Dehalococcoidales bacterium | reverse complement strand
CACTTAAAGGTAGGTCACTTACGCGTTACTCAGCCGTTCGCCACTCCCTGATAATCCTTACGAATTATCAGGGCGTTCGACTTGCATGCATCAGGCACGCCGCTAACGTTAATTCTGAGCCAGGATCAAACTCTCTGAACTGAATCTTCCTTCCACTATCCAGTTGTTAAGGTGCTACTTTGAAAGCGCTGAGTATTCTACCACAATCCCACATGCTCTGTCAACATTATTCAATTAGAATAGACTCACCCACGCAACAGAGCCTTTGTTGGTCTTTGACTGGCCGACACACAATAGCCTCCAGTCCTTTACTCTATTCGCGGAGCCGGGTGCTTGCCCGCTTTATCAGCTATCTGAGTATTTAGCTCAAAACTGAGACCTTAGTGTAGGCCGCCACTACCTTGCGAAAGTGGAACCCAAAGATTGCAAGGGTTACTGATAATGGGAACAGCCGCGGACGTCTGACCAATGTCCAGGCAAGAAGCCTCCAGTAATACCTTCTTCCTTTTTCTTTGAGTCCCAAAAACCATATTGATTTGGCAAATGCTATAAGATGCTCAAACCGAGGGCGAACAGCATTTCCCACCCGCGGTCGGTATTCCTTCAGGAATGTTGTTGTCCGTTCGTAATACTGTTTGGGCGCATAAATCGTACTTATGATTCTCCTGTAGCCATTGATAAGCGTCTCATAGTCCATTCTAGGAATGAAGTTCATGGAGCAGTCTGTGTTGTCTCCAGAGAAGTCTCTCAGTAAACGATTCTCACCTTTCAGACGCCGGTATAGTTTTGTACCACGAGGAGCATTCAGCAAGCCGACCATCGCCGTGACAATTCCGCTTCTTTGAATAAAACTGATTTGGTTTTCAAAAATTGTATGGGGGTCATTATCAAACCCTACAATAAATCCTCCCTGCACTTGTAAGCCATGATTCTGAAGTTTCTTAACAGAAGCTACCAAATCGCGATTCCTGTTTTGAGACTTGCCGCACTCGGCTAGACTCTCCTCGTTTGGAGTCTCAATACCGACAAACACCATGTTGAAGTTTGCCTCAACCATTAGCCGCATTAGCTCTTCGTCGTCAGAGAGATTTATAGATGCTTCAGTAAAAAGCGGAAAGGGATACCCCTTTCTCTTCATCCAATCGACTATTGCCGGCAGGATTTCTGCCTTTAACTTCCTCTTGTTCCCAATGAAGTTATCGTCCACTACAAAGACACTGTTTCGCCAACCTCGATTGTACAATGCGTCCAACTCTCCAAATAGCTGGTCCTTACCTTTCGTTCGTGGCACATGTCCATTTAATACAGCAATATCGCAAAACTCACAGTCAAAAGGGCAACCTCGAGAATACTGAACACTCATTGAGGAATACTTTCCCATGTCAACAAGCTCCCAAGACGGTATAGGAGTTGTCTTTATGTCTGGCCATTCGTCAGATGTATAAATATGTTTGGCGCACCCATCCTTCAAGTCTCCTAGGAAGAGTGGAAGCGTAATCTCAGCCTCATTCAGCACAAAATGGTCTACCCCCTCAAATCCTTGGCATTCCATAGTGAAAAGAGGACCACCGGCAACAATCTTAGCACTGAAGCTCTTACATTTATCAATAACACATCTGACCGATTCTATTTGTACGGCCATAGCGCTAATAAAAACATAATCAGCCCATTTTATGTCTGTGCCCCTCAAGGTTGTTGTATTCATGTCTACGAGCTTCTTCTCCCATTCCTTCGGCAGCATCGCTGCCACAGTCAATAAGCCCAGCGGTGGGTAAGCCGCCTTCTTGGAAATGAACCTCAAGGCATGCTTGAAACTCCAGAAGGTGTCCGGATACTCTGGATAGACGAGAAGTATTTTCATATTATGCTCCTTATCGTTGTCGACTAGAATGCGTGTCCCCCAGGAAAGGCGAACATCATAACACAATGACTGCTAAAAGGCTATTCATAAACTAATCGTCTATGGCAGGGGATTGCCAAACTATCTCCAAAGCAGCGGCCCAAAATCGAATTGGAAACATCTAAAGTCCCAGCTCAACAGCTATCCTTTCTCGATGCAAGTCGGTGTCTCCGCCGGCAAACTCTGCTGCCCTGACACGCCGGTAGTAAAGGCCGATATCGTGGTCCATGGTGAACCCGATAGCTCCGTGAGCTGCGATACCGTCAATGCAAATCCGCTGGTAAGCTTCGCTTGCTTTCGCCTTAGCTATGGAGATTTGCAGTTTAGATGGCGAGCCAACGCTTATCCCCCAGGCCGCTTGATAAAGAAGATAGTGAATTCCTTCAACATCAATGAGCATATCAGCCAGTTTATGCTGGACTGCCTGGAAAGAACCGATGGGCCGGTCAAATTGAACTCTCTCCTTGGCATACGCGCTGGTCATGTCAAGAACAGCCTGACATGCCCCCGATATCTCAGCACACTTTAAGATAGCTGCTCTCTGCAGGATGAAGTCCACGATATTCCAGCCTTGCCCCGCATCGCCGAGGATATTATTCTTAGCGGCTCTGACATTATTGAAACTCACCCGGCATTGCCTGTCCCCAGCTATAGTCGGAATTACCTCCACTTTCACAGCCGGGTCTTTGGCATCAACGATAAATAGTGTGATTCCTTCTTCTGTCTCTTTTCCCTCCCCGGTCCTGGCTACCACCAGGAGGTAATCAGCTATGTGGGCATCAGGGACAAAGAGTTTGTCACCCTTAAGAACATACTCCTCACCTTCTAAGCTGGCGCGAAGTCTTATCTCAGAGACTTCATAGCTACCTGACGACTCGGTTAAGGCCAAAGCCCAAATCGCCTCACCCTTGGCTATCTGGGGAAGAAACTTCGCTTTCTGCTCACTGGTGCCGTATTCCAGTATAGGCAGGGCACAGAGAACAACAGTAGAGAAGAAAGGCCCGGGTAGGATGTTCCTCCCCATCTCCTCCATCAAAACAGCCAACTCCATCAAGCTGGCATCTGTTCCTCCAAACTCCTCGGGAAAGACAAGCCCCATCCATCCGAGCTCTGCCATATTACGCCACATCTCTGGGTCATATCCCTTTTCATCTTCCAGCAGTTCTCTGACCTTAGCCTTAGGGCATTCTGTGGTGAGAAAATCCCTGGCCAAAGTCCGGAGCATCTCTTGCTCTTCCGAAAAACCGAAGTCCATAGCAACCTCCTACAAGCCTCTAATATGATCTGGGTAAGCCTAGTTTGAACTGACCTATGATACTCTTCTCCACCTCAGCGGTGCCGGCTGCAATCCCCTGGCCAGGGAAACCCAGGTATGAGCCTTGTACAACACCGTTGAGCCTGGCCCACTTGGAATCCGGGTCCACTTGAGAGTAGGCTCCCAAAATCTCGGCTGCAGCAATAGCTATCCGCCTCACTAAATCGTCACTAGCCACTTTGTTTCTTGATGACTCATAGCCAGGAATGTCGCCCTGGTTTAGCCTCCAGGTTAATTGGTAAGCAAACAGCTTCAGTGTTTCCAGTTCAATAGCCATATCAGCTAACTTGCGGCGAATCACAGGACTTTCGGACAAAGGTCTGCCTTCATACTGAGTCTCCTTGACATATTGAACTAACTGTTCCAACACTCTCTTGAAACCTCCGTAGGTCATAGGAGCCAGACTACGTCTCTCGAAGACCAGCGCCTGCATCAGCAAATACCAACCTCTATTCTCTTCGCCAACCAGGTTGGAGGCTGGAATCCTTACATTATCGAAGAATACTTCATTAAAGTGATGCCGCCCATAGTAGTTTAATAGGGGGCTCACTGTAAGTCCGGGGCTTTTCATATCCACGATAAACAGGCTAAGCCCCCGGTGTTTCTTGAGAGCACTGGGGTCCGTTCTCGCCATAAGCCAACACCATCTTGACCGGTGAGCGGCGCTGGTCCATACCTTCTGTCCGTTGATAACATACTCGTTGCCATCCCTTACTGCTCGAGTCTGAAGATTGGCAAGATCGGAGCCGGCGTTAGGCTCGCTATAAGCAGTGCACCAGACGCCGTCTGGCTCTCCTGAAGCAATTAGTGGTAGGTACTTCTTCTTTTGCTCCTCGGTGCCAAACAACATGAGACAGGGTCCCACCCATTGCGTTCCGCTTATCCCCATGAACGCCCCTGGTATCCCCCAATAGCCTATTTCCATCTCATATACTGTCTGCTCCAAAAGAGAAGCATCTCGGCCGCCATATTGCTTTGGCCAACTCATAACCAGCCACCCCTTTTGGGCCAGCTTCTTAGCTATGGACTTCTCAATCTCCCAATCTCTACATTCTTGATCCAGCACGGTTGCGCCTACCCATCCTGCAGGCAACTCCTCTTTTGCAAACTTACGAATCTCATCTCTCAATGCTTCCTCTTTCTCACCGAGTTCGAAATTCATTCATTGCCTCCTCAGCTTTCCTTCATTGTGCCAATGGCCCACTATCTATGTTCCTCACGACAAGAACAACCGCAATGGGGAGCAACGCATGACTTGCAGTCCCCATTTGATATAGGCTCGGCCCTTAGCAACAGCCATGATACTCCAATGCTTTTGATTCCTTCCACAGTGCCGCGTCCCACTATCATTTAGGGCTCACCCCCCTATAGTAGACTATTGGTCTAGGAATGAACGATAGGGAGGCGAGCCCTGGTCTCTACTTTCGTCAGAAGAACCTGCACAAAAAAACCGGCCTAGGATTTTGGCGGCTGCGGTGGCGCAGGATTTGCCAATCCCGCGGTTACCTTCTTGGGCATCATGTCCACCAACTCATCCACCGTCCAGTCCCCCTCTTTCTTGATGCGGCCCTTTACCTCTGGCTGGGAGAAAACGCCTATTTCGCCGCCGCCGACGAAGAAATCGTAACCGTTTATATCTGATGCCTCATCAGTGGCCAGGTACACAACCAGGGGCGCTATCATCTCAGGCGTAGCTTTTTCAATTTGTTCCAGTGCATCCTCACCAACGGTAGGTAACCCCTGGGCTTTAGCCTTCTCCCAGGCGGCCTTTAGCTCCGGCGTCAGAGTTAATCTCGTCCCGGCATTAGGTCGGATGGCGTTACAGGTTACGCCATACTTACCCATGTCTCTGGCTACTGTCCTGGTGAATCCAATGATTCCCTCTTTAGCAGCACTATAATTGGCTTGCCCCATGTTACCCAGTCCAGCTATGGAGGAAGTATTTATTATCCGTCCGCTCTTTTGCTGCCTAAAGTGAACACAAGCCGGCTTGGTACAGTGGAAATGGCCATACAGGTGGACTTTCATGATGATGTCCCACTCGTCTTCCGACATGTTGAACACCATCCGGTCTCTGAGGATGCCGGCATTGTTGACCACAATATCAATCCTGCCGAAGTTATCGATAGCTGTTTTGATGATGTTTTCACCACCCTCTGGAGTGGCCACAGAGTCATAATTGGCAACAGCTTCCCCACCAAGTTTCTTAATCTCCTGAACCACCTCATCAGCCGGGGAAGCGGATGCACCGGCCCCATCAGCACCTCCACCAAGGTCATTTACGACCACCTTGGCTCCTTCCGCAGCTAGGGCCAATGCCTCGGCTCTGCCTATGCCACGCCCGGCACCCGTGACCACCGCCACTTTACCTTCTAGTCTCTTCGCCATTCTTGAACCTCCTATATAAATCTTTTACTTTTTGATTTATTCCGCAAAGCACCCTATCCCGCCTACACCCTTCGGCCAAATCAGTTCCTCAACACCCCATCAGGCTAACAACCCTACTCATCCCTAACTTCGCAATGGCAAGGTAACCACGGCTGCCCCTGGTGTGGTTTTTTCTCCTTTTCCATTCTCCAGCCAAATCTCGCACTCAACAAGGTGCTCACCGCCTTCCACATACTTCTTGGTCACGTTGCCTTTGCACCACCATGTCTCACCCGCATGCGGCTCTTCCATCGTTTTCATCTTCCGAGGATAGTCCATCCCGCGGTATCGGCAGGATAACTTCCTGAGTTCTCCTTGTTCACCAATCCAGTCTGTCACCAGTTGCCCCAGCCAGGCACGTTTCAGGGCACCATGGACGATAGGCGCACCTACGCCTTGAGATTTGGCAAAATCGTCGTCATAATGCAAAGGATTGCGGTCTCCCGACGCACCCGCCCACTGAACCAGCATTTGTGTTGTGGCAATCTTAGCTAACGGAGTTACTTCAGTCCCTACCTCAACATCGCCATAATACAGTTGTTTAGCCATGTCTCCTCCTCAATCAAAAAATAGTGCGGAAACAGCTCAGAAGCAAATCATCGTAGCCCGGCTTCTGAGCGCCACATCGCCATTCTGTTTCTGAAAAGTCGCCTCGGTCGTAATGAACATAGTCTTGCCCATGCTCGTTTCACGCTCAGTCATGTCCGCAACTTTGCTTGTGGCAATCAATACATCGCCAGCCCCGATTGGCATGAAGAACTCAAATTCAATGCCGCCATCAAGCAGGCGGGATGGCGCCCCAGCTTTAGCAAAGGCACCCATCATTTCAGAAGCTCCTCCTGGCAAAGCTCCTATCTGGCCTTTGATAGGCCAGCCGGTGAACCCCGGAGGGCAAATCAGCCTACCATGCTTGCTCTTGCTAGCATACTCCACATCATGGTATAGAGGGTTCAGATCACCTATGGCTTCGGCATATCTTTGAATTGCCCCCTCTTCAACCTTATAAGCAATCGGCTCTCCTGACACACCTATCAGTTTCCGCAGGTCCTCGGTGATTAAAGAACCTTCAGCCATGGCCAACCTCCTTACAGTCAATTTTTGTATTAAAGGCCTACAATAAACATGCTGATAACGTTCTGAGCTGGAAAGCCACCGAGGTTGTGGGTCACCCCAAACTTGGGATTCTTTATTTGCCTTTCACCCGATTTGCCCTGCAACTGCTTATACATCTCATACATCATTCTGAGACCGCTGGCGCCGATAGGATGACCGAAGCACTTCAACCCACCATCAGGTTGGATAGGTTGCTCGCCATCTAGATTGAAACGGCCGGCATCAATGTCCTCTCTAACCTTCCCCCTGGGGCTGAATTGCAAGTCTTCCATCGTTACCGCTTCGGTGATTGAGAAGCAATCATGAACTTCAGCCATGCTTATCTCTTCACGCGGATTCTTTATTCCTGCTTCTTCATAGGCTCTAGCTGCAGCACGAGTGGTAGTCTCAACATGAGCCCCATCCCAGCCAGAGTACATCATCTCCTCGCCAGAACTCACAGCAATTTGGAGCGCCTTAACATATACAGGGTCGCTCCTGAACTTGTTAGCCATGTCAGCCCTGGTCACAATAGCCGCCGCCGAACCATCACTGACTCCACAGCAGTCGAACAACCCCAGCGGCCAGGCAATTATGGGAGCATTCATTATCTGCTCCACAGTTACCTCCCGGCGCAGGTGAGCTTTCTCGTTTAAAGCACCATTGTGATGGCTCTTGGCCGACACCTTAGCCAGCATATTCTTGCCTTCCTCAGGACTAAGACCATATTGAGCAAAATATCTCGTGGCCATCATGGCGAAAGACCCTGGAGCAGTCATGTTTGGACCGATAAGCCTATATCTTGTCCCCATTAGATTCTGCCCCCCCGGAAGACCGCCATACCCAGTATCCTTAAGCTTCTCCACACCCAGAGCTAGCGCGATGTCATAAGCCCCTGCCGCCACTGCATAACAGGCACCCCTCAAGGCTTCCGAGCCGCTAGCACAGAAGTTCTCCGTTCTAGTCACGGGGAGGAAGGGCAACTTCAGCGTCGTCGCCAAAGCTGTAGCGCCCTTGCCAATGTTATGCTCCTCGAAATGCGAGCCAAGCCAGGCCGCCTGGATGTCTTTCTTCTCTATGCCTGCGTCCTCAACGGTCTCCTTGAATGCATCAACCATCAGGTCTTCAGAGCCTTTATTCCACAACTCTCCAAATTTCGTACAGCCCATACCTATAATAGCTACCTTGTCTCTTATACCTTCTGCCATTTTTTTTGCTTCCTCCCTAATTACTTATTCTTCGTGTCCCTAAGCACGTATCGGCACTGCCTTCCAGAAGTAACCGTGAACGCCACGGGTTTCATCGAGATATTTTCTGCGAAAAGTCATCTCGACAGGCAGGCCGACTTTAACTGACTCAAGGTCACAATCGGTGAGGTCAAACCAGAATCTCCCTCCGCCGTCAAAATCTACCATACCATACATCGCTGGAGGGTCAATGCTGGCGGCCAAATTATCACCGGTATAGGTGAATAAGATACCCTTTTTGTCGGAGAAACAATAGTCTTCCATTTCGTCAACGGCTCCACAATCAGGGTTGACACATATCCTCTGAGGAGGATATTGCGGCGTGCCACAACGCTTGCATTTCGAGCCACAAAGAGCCAAAATCGCCTTGCGGTCCCTGAACAGCAGAGACATCGAGGTGGAAGCGCTTTCCTCACCGCGCATTCCCATTTCCATCGGCGCAATGTTGCGAAAGGCGAGATACCTCTCGTAGCTTGAAAGCTCCTTCTTCGAAGCGAGGTGCTTCTCAGCCCCTCGTCTACCCTTCATCTTGCCTATCTTATCAGTCACCTTGAAGAACAGAGCATCGCCGCCATTCCCAAAACTGACGACCATGATTTTATCTCCTGGCTTAGCTTGCTCAAGCGCTGCTACTAGCATCATCAAAGGCGAAGCTGAACCGGTGTCACCGACCGTCGCCAGCATTGAGTCCTGAATCTGGCTTGGGTCAGCACCCAGTCGCTTGGCTATAGCGGCATGTTCCCTCGGATACAAGCCCGGGTAAATTACTTTAGCAAAGTCCTGGATGGTCAAGCTATATTTCTTCAGTAGCCCGGATATCACTTCGGGGATGATTTTAGAATAGCCCGCATCCCGAATAAACCTGTCCTCCCAGGCATGCTCAAATGTCTCTCCACTTGCTTTCCAGCGGTCGGGGAAATCATAGGAAACAGAATAATATCCCTCGAGATCAGCAATCACACCGTCATTCCCCAGGAGAAGAGCCGCTGCACCATCACCATAGAGATGCTCCTGAGCACCACCTGGCTTGGTTATCCGACAGTCAGAAGCGCAGACCAGGACATTGCTTGCATCTCCTGCTTTTGCAGCATCAAGGGCAGAGAGGAGAGCGCCGGTCCCTGACTTGGTGGAGCCAATGAAGTCAGCAGTTCTCATATTAGGTTGAAGGTCAAGAGCAGCAGCTACTATCGCTGAGTTCTGCCTGACCACATATGGCATGGTAGTGGAGGCGAAGTACAACCCATCCACATTTTCCCGTTTTATTCCATTTAGACAATCAATAGCTGCGGCTACCGCCATGCTCAGGGTATCTTCATCCCAATTGGCGACGGCTTTCTCCCCTGGTGAGGGGAATGTCCCCAGAAATCCTACGGCTGAGAAAATCGTATTATGGCTTATCCGATACCGTGGGATATAGGCTCCGTATGACGTAATACCTGCCATTTTACCTCCTTATAGTTTTTTTGGCCCTCGCGCAATATAGCACAGGTCTCGTTGCCTGTCAATCTCGACATCGTATGATTTCAGCTTGCGGACAACATGGCGCATCATTGCCCTGTTTGATGTTCCCTGCTAGAATTAGGGATGGGAAAGCCCACAAAGGGTCTCCTCAATCCAGCACATAGTTTGCACTATAGCTACCAATGAACATACTTAAACCTTCCTGGCTGGATTCCCTTATCCAGCGTTTCCGTGGTTCAGAATTTGCTTTCGGCACTACTCTGGCTGTTACAGTCGGAATCGTTGCCGGGCTAGGTGCTGTTGCCTTCAGGTGGCTAATCGGGTTCTTTCACGAGTCTTTCTTTGACCGCGGTGCGGAGGTTTTGGGCTTCCTGGGAGAGTATTATGTCATTTTGCTGCCAGTACTTGGCGGGCTTATCGTAGGACTTCTTATCCACTTCAGTGGCGCCAAAGAGACCAGGGGCCACGGTGTCCCTGAGGTGATGGAAGCAGTAACCAGTGCTGGGGGACGTATTCGAGTCCGAGTAGCTGCAGTTAAGATATTTGCATCATCAATATGTATTGGCAGTGGCGGGTCGGCAGGCAGAGAGGGGCCGATAGTCCAAATCGGCTCAACCATCGGCTCGATATTGGGACAACGCTTCCATCTATCTCAAGAGTGGATAAAAAGCCTGGTCGCTTGCGGTGCAGCCGCTGGTATCTCGGCTACTTTTAATGCGCCTATCGCCGGAGTGTTCTTCGCCCATGAAGTAATCCTGGGCAGGATTTTCACCCGTCACTTCGGCTTCGTGGTCATGAGTTCAGTAGTGGCCAGCGTCATCGCCCATGCCTTCCTCGGTAACCTCCAGTCCCTTAGCGTCCCTCGCTATACTTTGAATAGCCCCTGGGAACTTGGGCTCTATTTTATACTCGGTGCTGCCTGTGCTTTGATCGGTGTGGTCTTCATCCGCACACTGTATAAGACTGAAGATATTTTTGATGCTGCCAGGATACCCGGATATGTAAAGCCAGCATTAGGCGGTATCGCTGTCGGCTTAATGGGACTATATAACCCTTATCTTTTCGGCGTCGGCTATGATGGAGTAGAGCAAGCCCTGCTAGGGAAGATTGGACTGATTGCTTTGATAGCATTGCTGTTATTGAAGATACTGGCTACCTCCTTCACTCTGGGAAGTGGCGGTAGCGGAGGTATTTTTGCGCCGAGCCTGTTTATGGGAGCGATGTTCGGAGGCATTTTCGGTGATATAGCTAATCGTCTCCTGCCTGGTGTTGTTGCTCCTTCAGGGGCTTACGCCCTGGTTGGCATGGCAGCAGTTTTCTCCGCTGCCGCCCGAGCACCGATTACAGCCATCATTATCCTGTTTGAGATGACCAGGGATTATGCCATCATATTGCCCTTAATGCTGGCAGTGGTTGTCAGCACTTTGATAGCTCACCGGCTCAGCCCTGACGGCATATACACTCTGAAGCTAAAGCGCCGCGGCATTTCTTTCCACCCCCAGGAGGAAACGGACTTGCTGGAGAGGGTTAGCGTCGGGGAGGTAATGACACCCAACTTCCCTACCGTATCGCCAGAAATGACTCTGGCCCAAATAGCAAACAGGTTTGCCAAGAGCAAGCACCACGGCTTCCCTGTAGTTGATAAGGAGGGTACCCTCAAGGGTATGGTTACCCTGGCTGATGTGGAAGCCAAGATGAGCAGTAAAGACCTTACCGTAGCCGATATATATACCACGCATTTAATCACAGCTTACCCCGATGAAACACTACACGACGTGGTTCACAGGCTGGGAACCAGCGAAGTAGGACGAATACCCGTGGTCGACAGAAAGGACCCCTCTCGGCTTGTCGGTGTGCTGCGCCGGTATGACATTGTCAACGCATATGCCAAGGCGATATCAAAATTGCCCAGAGGTTAGAAAAGGCTTCCGCAGATTCTTTACTTTGCTGCCTAAGATTCCAGGCGATTGAATAACATCACCGTCCGCCGTGACCTGCCGATTGATCGTTTGTCCAAGGAAGTTAAACCACACGGCTAAAGTAAGATTGACTTAGGAGTATCTTGCCTGCTAGCATTGTGTCAGCGAAAGGCCTATTGAAGTGGAATTGAAGAAGTAAAACAGGTGAACATCTCTCTATTCCCATGCCATTGTCAAAGATAGGAGAGGCACATGAGCAGAACAGAGATGGTTATGGAGATAACGACATCTCGCGGATTCGAGACCATCTGCGCTGAAATTCAATCTGAAATCCAAGAGGTATACGTCGAGGACAACACTCCTTGGATTATTTGTTTCTCCGGCGGCAAAGATAGCACTGCTTTATTGCAATTAGTATTCTACGCACTATCAGACCTACCCAAGCAGAGACTAACCAAAGAAATCCATGTGCTTTCCAATGATACCCTTGTTGAGAACCCTGCCATCCTAGAGTATGTAGATGAACAGCTAGGGAAGATTGAGACGCACGGAAAAGCGGAACTATACCCACACAATCCAGACCTGTTCAATGTGGTAAAAGTTCAGCCAAAGCTTGAGGATACATTCTGGGTAAATCTCATTGGCAAAGGCTATCCCTCGCCCAATCGCTGGTTTCGTTGGTGTACGGAAAGACTAAAAATCAATCCGACTAGCAACTATATTGAGCGTACTGTAAATAGGCGCGGGCAGGTAATTATCCTTCTCGGAACACGAAAAGCGGAATCAGCGAATCGTGCTGCCTCAATGAGTAAGTACAATGACGGTGGACGTATGCAGAACCATACGCTGCCTAACGCTTTAGTATACGCACCGATTGCCAATTTATCTAACAATGAAGTTTGGGCTTACCTTTTGCAAACTGAAAACCCGTGGGGTAATGATAATGTCGGTTTGCTCAGACTATACAGTCATGCCTGTAGTGGGGCAGAATGTCCATTCGTGATCGAAACAGGGATGCAAAGTTGTGGAAAATCCCGTTTTGGGTGCTGGGTATGTACTGTTGTTGACAGAGATAAATCAATGGAGAGTTTTGTGGAAAATGGTGAGGCATGGATGGAAGATCTATTGAACTTCCGCAATTGGCTTTATGGCATTCGACAACAAAGCTGTCAGTACGTTCCACGCCATCTTGAATCTAAGGTGAGCTTCGGGCCATTCTTGCTGAAGACAAGATTCGAAATATTGAATAGGCTGCTAAATATACAGGAGCGCTTGTCAGTAGAACTAATAACAGACGCGGAAG
>CAZOQG010000052.1:0-12706 GCA_964582065.1 uncultured Dehalococcoidales bacterium | reverse complement strand
CCTCGGCATAATCACCCAGGCTTATCATCTCCCTCAGTAGATTCAGAGTTTCCTGGGCTTCTGCCTCGTCGATAACGTTTATGGCGTAGCCGGTGTGGAGTAAGACGTAATCGCCGACCTTAACCTCGGGGGTAAGCATAATGCTAACCTGGCGTTTTACACCGCCGATTTCTACTTCGGCTTCATTGCCACTTATTGAGACCACTTGTACTGGAACGGCTAGACACATAGTCTTTCCTTTCAACCGAAGTTGCCAATGACGGCTTGACCCAGGGAAATGCCGCCGTCATTGCACGGCACCTGCTTGTGGGTTAGCACTGAGAAGTCGGCGGACTCAAGCAAAGACACAACTTTCCTCAATAGCAGCCTATTTTGAAACACGCCACCGCTTAAAGCTATTTGATTGATCCCCGTGCTTTTTGCTATCAGTTGACACATCTCACACACCATCTGGGCTACAGTATTGTGGAACTTGGCTGATATTGTAGCTCTAGGGACACCTCGACACAAATCTTCAACTATGGCTGAAAACAGCTCTTTCAGTTGGATAATACTCATCCCATCATGCTCGATCATGGAATAGGGATAGCCATCATTACCAACGTTGCCGCTATCATCGTAAGCTACCATTTCAAGCTCAACAGCCGCCTGACCTTCGTAATCTATCTCCCCCCTAACACCTATCAAGGCTGACACGGCATCGAAGAGACGCCCCATGCTCGAAGTCAACGGCGAGTTAAGCCCAGCCTGAATTTGCCGCTTGATAAGCTCAATCTCAACAGCGTCGATTTGCTTTAAGAAAACTAGTTCAGAGGTAATAGAGGCCTCTCCTAGCAGCTTGAGAAGATAACCAATAGCGATTCGGTACGGCCTTTTTGTGGCTGCATCTCCCCCGGGCAAAGGTAAATACTCAAGATGCCCCATCCTTGTGAAGCCTTTGTAATCAGCGACCAAGAATTCTCCTCCCCAGATATGCCCATCGCTGCCATAACCTGTGCCATCCAAAGCTACTCCGATAACCGGAGCCTCAACTTCGTTGTCCGCCATGCAGCTAACAACATGAGCATGATGGTGCTGAACCGGGACAAGCTTAATATCGCCGGATTGGCTAGCCAACTCCAGGGCATATTTGGTGGAAAGGTATTCCGGATGTAGGTCGTAAGCAATGACCTCAGGTTCCATACGGAACAGCCTTTTATATAGCGCCAGAGTATCTTCGAAATGCTCCACAGTTTCCAGGTTTTCCATATCGCCGATGTGCTGGCTTATGAAGGCATAACTGTCTTTGGTCAAACAAAAAGCATGTTTCCATTCAGCACCACAGCCGAGCGCTTGCTTAGCCTCGAAAGTCAAATGAACAGGATAGGGGGCATAACCCCGTGCCCGCCTGGTAATCTGAATATCGTCTCTTTCGACAAAAGTCACGCTGTCATCATACCTGGCATATATATCACGGTTATGAACCAGAAAATAATCGGCGATCCCTGAAAGCCGCCCAATAGCTTCGTCATTATCCTTAGCAATCGGCTCTTCGCTGAGATTGCCGCTGGTCATCACTAGTGGTAGCCCTGTTCCCTTGAGCAAGATGTGGTGCAGCGGGGTGTAAGGGAGCATCACCCCAAGATATTTTAGATTTGGGGCTACCGCCTGGCATACTGTGGACTCTGGCTTCCACCACACCAGCACAATAGGGCTCTGTGGTGAGGCAAGCAGCTTTTCTTCCCTCTCGGATATGCAGCAATGCCTTTTGGCTTCATCCATGTCGGCAACCATTATAGCTAGAGGCTTGAAGGGGCGCCTCTTTCTTTGACGCAGGAGTGTAACAGCCTTCCCATTGCTAGCATCACAAGCTAGAAGGAAACCACCCAGCCCTTTAATGGCCACAATTTTTCCCTCTCTAAGGAGATGGCTGGCACTGGCAATGGCATCAGAGCCAGCCACACGGTTTCCTGTGACATCAAGTAACTCTAGCGTCGGTCCACACTTGGGGCAGGCGTTGGGCTGGGCGTGGAAACGGCGGTCTAGCGGGTTATCATATTCTGCCTGGCACTCCGGGCACATCTTGAAGGCGCGCATGGTGGTCCTCGGGCGGTCGTAGGGAATATCCTCTATTATGGTGAAACGGGGACCACAATTAGTGCAGTTTGTGAAGGGATAACGGTAGCGCCTGTCCTCAGGGCTGAAGATGTCCTCCAGGCAAGCCTGGCAGGTAGCAATATCTGGAGAAATCAGCTGATACTTGCCTTCTTCGGCAACGCTGTGGCGGATTTCAAATCCTTTATAGTCCGCGGGAGGCTGATAGGTGACTGAAACGTTTTCTATACGAGCTAGCGGTGGAGCACTGTGCTGAAGTTCCGATAAGAAGCGCTCCAAGTCTTTGCGTTCCCCCTGGACTTCAATCTTAACATCTTCAGAGGTATTGCACACCCAGCCTTGGAGACCGTATTTGGTGGCCAACTGGTAGACAAAAGGCCTGAAGCCAACTCCTTGAACTACGCCGCGAACGCTGATTCGGGCTAACTCGAAACTCACGACCCTACTCATAGACTTACGTGAATTTTACTTCAAGTAAGTGCGTTGAGCAAGATATGCATGGATCGTAAGCCCGGACCAGCATCTCCAGCATGAGCCTGACTTCGTCTTGAGGTTTGTCCATAATTTGGGGAACTAATGCCTCGAAGTCCTTCTGAATACTGTTATGATTTTGATTAGTCGGTATGACGCAATTAGCTTCAACTAGAATGCCTTTGTCGTCGAACGTATAGTCGTGGAAAAGGATGCCGCGGGGCGCTTCAACGGCACCTATACCTCTTCCAGCTCTTACATTTTCTATCGGCTTTTCGGACTTTATACCGCGAGCCACAAGCTGGTCAATAATTGTCAAAGCATCTTCAACGGCATGGATAGATTCTACGAGTTGGGCCACGTTGTTCATGAACGGGTTGTAGCAAGGCGCCTTCAGCCCCAATTCCGCAGCCGCCTTCGCCGCCTTGGGTAGTAGTTGGGTGTGGTTATTGTTGAAGCGTGCCAAAGCCCCCACAAAGTATGAATCGCGATTGTGCTTGCTGAATTTGGCTGTGGACTGAGGGACACAGAACTCGTTGGTCATCTCAAGGTAATTGCTCACTGGGGTAGTGCCGGTATCGGTAGAAGCGATATCGCCACCAATGAAAGCATACTCGTCCGGCCGTTTAAGCGCGATGTATTCGGTCTCCCTGACGAAGTCGGGTAATTTGAACGTTCTGAATAGCTTAACTGTTTCGTCCAGGTCAGTAAGTGATTCAACCAGTCTCTCTCTCATGGGCTTCAGCTGGCTAACCTCAGGGAATTTGGTAAATCCGCCGGCAACAGGAGTAATGGGATGAGTTTTCCTGCCAGCTACCAGGTCGGCCAAATCGTTAGCTAGCTTCTTCAGCCTCAAGGCCCTCAGAACTACATCTGTGTGAGTCTCGACTAGCGGGAATACACTGCCCACATTCAGCAAATCCGGAGCCACCAGAAAATAGTAGTGAAGCACATGGCTTTGTAACGTCTCGGCATGAAAAAGGAGTTTCCGCAGCAGGATTGTTTGTTCGCTGGGCTGAATACCGAAAGCAGCCTCAGTAGCCTCAATTGAGGCGGTAGAGTGCGCTATAGAGCATATCCCGCAGATTCTAGGAGAAACATGATTTACATCATGGTAATGTAGCCCCCTCATCATGGCTTCGAAGAAGCGCGGGGACTCAACAATCTCCCACTTTACCTCTTCAACCTTACCGTCTTTGGCATTGACGATAATGTTACCGTGCCCCTCTACCCGGGTCACATGATGCACTTTTATATTCAAATCAGTCATTTAGACACCTCCAGCCAGCCGTCATAGATTCGAAACTTCTTGAGCACATCTTCCACGGTAAGCCCGTGTTCCTTCAGGATTTCCTTTTCCGAGTCAACGTTAGGGTCATCAACCAAGCCACGGCAGCCCCAGCAGTGACGACCATTAGTGACACAGATGGCACTACAACCAGCTCTGGTTACCGGCCCCAAGCAGGTGCCCCCTTTGTCGAATACGCAGACATTCTCTGCCAGCTTGCATTCGACACAGACGGGATAGTTCGGTATCTCTGGCTTCATACCTAAAAGCAGCGCTTTGGTCACCTTGAGAAATTCAAACCGGTTGACAGGGCACTGCGGTAGGGAATAGTCAACGGGAACTACAGCACTGACGGGGCGTGCCGGAATAGTATTGTAGTACTTGGCATCTTTTCCATATACTACCCTGAGCACTTCTTCCATCGGGTAAAAATTCTTGAGGCAGTTCACCCCACCCAGGGAAGAGCACGAGCCGATGGTAACCAAGACCTTTGCCTGCTCTCTTATCGTCTTTATCCTGGCAATGCCATCTTCTGTGGTGATAGCCCCGTCAATGAAAGCTATCTCGTAGTCGTCTGACCTCTCCGTCATGGCTTCTCTGAAGTTAACGATATCCACCAAGTTCAACAGGTCTACTATTTCGGTTTCGAAGTTAAGTACTTCCAACTGGCAACCTTCGCAGCCAGTAAAGTCGAAGAAAGCTATTTTCGATTTCACTATACCGCCTCCTTTAGCTTCTTTAGCTCTGCATAAGTGAAAACAGGGCCCTCCTGGCAGACATAGACATTGTTAATCTGGCAGTGTCCGCATTTCCCAACACCGCACTTCATCCTCCTCTCGAGGGAGAGGATTATCTGGTCTTCAGGGATACCTTTTTTCACACACTCAGCAATGACAAAGCGATACATCACCGGTGGACCGACTACAACGGCATAAGTCTTGCTCGCCTCGAAACTGATTTTCGGAAACAACGTAGTTATGACTCCAACGTTTCCCGTCCAGGAGTCATCGCAGGTATCTACGGTTTCCAGAAATTCCATATCCGTGCAGTCACCCCAGTTGCAAAGCTCATCACAGAACAGACGCTCTACTGGTGCACGGCACCCAAAAAGGACAATGAGCCTGCCAAAATCAGCCCGGTTGTCCCTAAGGTAGCTTATCAATGAACGCAAGGGGAAAAGGCCAATACCGCCGGCAACAATCAGTACATCTTTATTCTTGAATTTATCTACGGGAAAACCATTACCGAAAGGCCCCCGGATACCTACAGTGGCTCCTTTGCCCAACCCATGCAAGGCATTGGTTACGTTGCCTGTAGCCCGGATGGCTAATTCAAATGTTCCTTTCTTCGTTGGCGAAGATGAGATTGAAATAGGAGCTTCACCTATACCAAATAGAGAGATTTCGACAAACTGCCCCGGCTTATGACCCAAATCCTTGCCGTCTTTCAGCTTGAATTCAAAGACCTTTTCGTTTTGTGCCAGAGGTTCAACCCTGACTAGCTCAGCTAAACGAGGAAGATGGAGGGATGCTTTGGGGGTTAGTTGCATCACCATTTTAGCTCGCCTCCTTTAGTAGATTGAATGTTTCAGCCGGGCTGGCAATCTGAGCCAGGCAGGCCAAAGCACACCGGCCACAACCAACACAGCCTAGCTTTCCGTATCTTGCCATCAGATACACTCCCTTGCGATACATACGATGTCTGAACCGTTTCTCTCTATCCTCTCTGAAGTTCTCACCCGTGGCCACCTTGGCAAAATCTACCAGCATACAGCCATCCCATTGACGATAACGCTCACCTTTGTCTAGAGTAAGAGCCACATCATCCTGAACATCGAAGCAAACGCAAGTAGGACACACCATGACACAAGAACCACAACTCAAGCAAGCGTCACTCTTCTCCTTGAATACCGGACTGTCCCAGCGTGCTTCCAGCAATTCGGGTACTTCCTGTGCAGGCATGCTGAGGGAGACCTCATATTTTCCCAGGGCTTGCTTCTTCTGGCTATCCCGTTGAGCTAGCTCCGATTCCGTTGCCTCCTTTGTCTTGGCATATTTCTTGAGCAGCTTGTCCCCCTTGGCAGTTCCAACAGCTACCACATAGCTATCACCAATATCAGTTAGCATCAAGTCGAAACCCGATTCAACAGCAGCGGTGCCCAAACTGGAGCAAAAGGCTTTAGGGTTAGGATTCAAGCAGTCAACACCAATGATGGTTGCTCTATCCCTTTTCAACAGATAATTAGGGTCTGGGGGGTCTGTAGAACCATAAACCGCATCACAAAGCTCAATAGCCTTGATATCGTATGGGTGAACACCTATAAGGATTATGGGTTTGGCTTCAATTACTGGCTCAACGCTCGGCTTGTCGCCCAGTTCAAATCTGAGAACTGTTTCTCGCGGGGGGAGAAAGTATTTCTTGGGGGGAAGCAGGGTCACATCGTAGTCAAGGCATAACTCAGTGGCGTTGGCTAGT
Organism: uncultured Dehalococcoidales bacterium; assembly: GCA_964582065.1. Lineage (GTDB taxonomy): Bacteria > Chloroflexota > Dehalococcoidia > GIF9 > UBA5629 > JACNFS01. Next base: position 6,378 of record CAZOQG010000052.1, on the reverse strand, counting down.
TCGCCGAAGGCATACTTACCGTCACTTGCCTTTACCCCTACTATCTCCTCAGCCGCCTTTTTCCGGATAAGATTGTCGACGAAGTTAAGCAACTCTTGTTTAGAAACAACCTTGTTTTGCATTGATTCTGCCTCCTTCCTGACTTGATGGTGCCTTGTATCTCTTTCCAAGCCGCCGCTGGTTGCCTCCCTCAGCAGCTAAGACGGAAGGGCACTACCGCACTTCGGACATATCCCATCTCGCACCACCCTCTTTAGTCGCTCCTCATCGAGGGCCACGACCTCACTGTTTTCCAGCGCCTTCCTAATGAAGTCTTCAAGACCAGCGTATGAGCCGCTCACAGCCTTTTCATCTATCGAATACAAAACCCAAAGGCCCTCGCGTCTCATCCTTAAGAGACCAGTGTCATACAAAATCCCCAAGTTGCGGGAGGCACGGGTCTGGGATACTTTGAGTGCCTGCATCACTTCCCAGACGCAACACTCTCGCTGCAAAAGCAAATTTAGAATCCTGAGCCTGGTTTCATTGGAGAGAGCTTTGAACAGCCTCAATACGTCACGCATGCCAGTCCTAGTCTCCATATATGCGCATTCAAGCTTATGCATACTACACTAAGGCGCCTTCTTTGTCAAACCAGCCAATTGCGTCACAATAGGAGCTATTTGGACAGCCTCATTGCAGGTAATCTAAGGCATGGACTAAATGGCTCTCTCGCACTACTATTTGAAAGGCCAGGGGTAGAGGTTTATAGTCCATTACGTTTCAGGCTACGGACACCGCGAGTCTAATAAAGCCCATGAATCAGCGATAACCCAGAATATGCGACAGCATCTCACCAACCCATGCCTCTTGCTTTCGGCGATTTTTCTCTCCTGCCCACAAATGCAGGAGAAATGAACCAAGGCGTCCCCTCAGTCAAAAAAGGAGGCTCAAGGAATTCAATATCTGGCATGACGAGAGGAAGCATGAGCCTTTGGGCTGGAAGACTCTGGGGCGATGCTATACAATTAGAGTATACTGGATCGTGAGGCAGAAAAAAACAATTGCCTGGATGCTAGTGGGCGGTGTTGCTGACTCTGTCGTACCCTAAAGTCAGGCTGAAAAAAAGACCATCGCCAAGCTAGACAGCGCCCTTATCTGGGTTAGAAAAAGAGCATAGCAGAGGATTGCGATTTAAGGTGCTGCCTGTCTGAAGGAAGCCGAAATGAATGAGACTACTTCTCGGGGCAGAACGGCCTCAACTGTGCTTAGAAGCCGCCGCTTCTGGGACTTCTATATAACACTCTCACTATTCGGGATTTGCACTTTGTTCTACTATTTCGGCGAGCTGGTTGACTTCGCCGGCTGGACAGCTCTACGCTGGGACTTCCTCTACACCGTACACGATTTACATCGTCTTATTTTTCTGGCTCCAATAATCTACGCCGGTTACTCCTTCAGGGTCAAAGGGGCGGTGGTTGTCACGATTGCTGCCTTCGTTGTCTTTTTGCCTCGCGCTTCCCTCGTCTCTGCTTTCCCTGACCCCATACTCAGGGTAGTGGTTTTTGGCGTAATTGCTGGCGTCATGGGTTCGCTTACCGGGATGACGCGCAATGAGGCCGAACGGCGCAGCCGTCTTGAGGCCCTGGTAAGACAAGAGAGAAACGAGCTTTTCGGTATACTGGATGGAATGAAAGACGGAGTCTTCATCATTGGCCCCGACTACCGAATACGCTTTATGAATCCAAATATGGTGAGAGAATTTGGTCACGGCGTTGGTTCCTATTGCTATGAGTATCTGCACAACTTTGACAGCCCGTGCGACCAGATTTGCAAACTACCAGTTGTGATCAATGGTGAAACTGAGAGATGGGAGTATACTTTCCCGGATGGCGGAACCTATGAGGTGGTTGCCTCACCCTTTGTTGATTCCGATGGGACAGTTTGCCAGCTCTCCACATTGAGAAACATCACACAGCGCAAGCAGGTCGAGGCAGAACTCATAAAGCTCAACCAGTTGAAATCCGACCTTCTATCCAATGTCTCCCACGAACTTCGGTCGCCACTGACCTCCATAAAAGGAATCATCAGCAGTCTCCTACAGAAAGACATAGAATGGGATGATGAGACCAGGGAAATGCTTCTGAGCGGCGTAAGCGAGGAAACGGATAGGTTGGCAAGTCTGGTTACTAACCTGCTTACCATGAGCAGGCTCGAGGCAGGTGTTTGGCAACCAGAAAAAGAGCGCTGCCACATATCAGGCACTGTCAATGAGGCACTTGAACGTCAGAAGTGGGTCCACAAAAACCATGTTTTCGAAACCGACATGGAGCCTGGTTTGCCGGAAGTCTATGCCGATTGCAGCCAAATAAGACAGGTGCTAACCAACCTTCTCGAAAATGCGGCAGCCTACTCTGAAGAAGCCACCAAAATAACTATCGGGGCCAGGACTGTGGACGATACGGTGGAAGTGAGCGTATCCGACCAGGGTGTCGGCATACCACAGGAAGACTTGGAGAAGGTTTTCGACAAATTCTACCGTGGTAGCGAGAAGCGGCAAAGGCCCGGAGGTACTGGTCTGGGCTTGGCTATCTGCCAGGCTATCATTGTCGGGCATGGCGGACAGATTTGGGCCCAAAGTGAAGGCGGGCATGGCTCCACCTTCTATTTCAGATTACCTGTTGCCCGGCCTGGCGACAAGTGAGGCTTGAGACTGAATGACTAAGAAGACCAAAATCCTTGTCGTTGATGATGAGCCGAAAATACGCATGTTTATTCGCGCCAACCTGAAGGCTCGGGGCTATGAAGTATATCTAGCTCAGGATGGAGTCGAGGCTGTAGAAATGGCAGGCCGTGTCCTTCCAGATATAATCGTGCTCGACGTGAATATGCCCCGGATGGATGGCATCGAGGCTTGCCGGCGGATAAGAGAGTGGGCAGACATGCCCATCATAATCCTGAGTGTAAGAGGAGATGAGAAAGACAAGGTTAGAGCCCTGGACGAGGGCGCTGACGACTATGTTACCAAGCCTTTCGGTATAGAAGAGTTGCTAGCTAGAATTAGAGTTGCACTGCGGCACTCCGCAGGCGTAACCACTAGCGCCCCGGTTTTTACTGCTGGAGATTTGGAGGTTGACTTGTCCAAGCACATAGTTGAACGGAGGGGGCGACCTGTGAAACTGACGCGGACAGAGTACGAGCTACTGGCATATCTGGTTTCCAATTGCGGCAAAGTACTAACTCATAGGGAGTTGCTGCACAATGTGTGGGGTTCAGAATATGGTGAAGAAAGCGAATATGTTCGCACCTTCATAACACAATTGCGGCGCAAGATAGAAGACGACCCCTCAAATCCTCGCTTCATCGTGACCGAACCGCGCGTCGGCTATCGGTTTGTCAAGCCTGACTAATATCACTCAGCCAACCTCCTCGACTCTCAAAGCCTGCTCACAATATCACTACCCCTTTCATCCTCCTGGAGCTCAAAATCCTTACAAAATCTTTACAAGTTGTCCGTGGTTCCTTATGCCTTCTTTATGCGTTTTTCCGCATAATAACACTAGAGTCAAGACCTGAAGAGGAGGGAAACCATGGAAATAGATGCCATTTTGATTGTAAAGATCGTCCTACTGGCCCTTATTCACTGGATGTTGGTGCCTTTAGCACTACAAGCTCTGATTGAAAGGCGACGAGTGGTCGGGGGACGAAAGGCTCCCTGGGCGGTGGCAATAGTGTTCATGACTTGCCTTGGCTCGCTGCTTTACCTGATATTTCACCCCCAGCCTCAGCCAGAGCTAGGATGATCGGAACGACTAAGGCTTCTGCAAGGGGGTAATTCTGCTGTGGAAAGAAAAAAGATTGTAATTGTAGATGATGATGCTCTCCTTTCAAAGACCATAGACATGTGTCTAAGCAAGAAGGGACATGATGTTAAGGTCGTCTACACCGGCGTGGATGCAGTAACACACCTGTTTGACGAGAAGCCAGACTCAATACTGTTGGACATTAAGCTGCCTGACTGTGATGGTTGGTTCATCGCTAAGCTTCTGGACAAACTGGAATCGACAAAGAAGGTGCCACTAATCGTGATATCAGTCTTGGAGCCTGATAGAGGAAAAATCGCTGAAACAAAACCGTATGCATATATTCAGAAGCCCTTTGACATGGGGCAGTTGATGCAAGCGGTAGAGGGAAGTCTGACTGGAGAGACACACCCTCTCGCCGTCTGATACACTCATAGGAGGTTTTGAAATAATGGGATTCAAAATATTGCTTGCTGACAATGATACTGGTTATTCGAGGTTCTTGCAACGGGTGCTTCTAGATGCAGATTGCCTGCTTCATCCAGCCGAATCTAGTGAAGCAGCCTTACAGCAAATTACCAAATATAATATTGATGCTGCCATAATAGACATCAACTTGCCTGGCCGTGTGGACGAGTTATTGGAAGCCTGCCTGCACAAGTCAATGCCGATTGTCGCTGTAGGCGATCTGCCTCTTGAGGAGACGGATCATTTGGTTGAGATAATGTACCACGGGATACCGTATGTCAAGAAATTCACTGATGAAGGTGACGTTAATTCCGACAAGATAATCTCCAAAATGAATATCATGCTAGAAACTCTGCTCGTTTTCAGCAACAATAAAGAATACGGGCTGGGTGTTCAGGCCGGGCTTAGCACCAGGGGTTACAAAGTCTTTGTAGCTGACCAAGCCCGGGATCTCCTGCATGCGTTTCTGATTAATGAACCAAAAGTTATTCTGGTATACTTTCCCAAAGACGAGGACCTGCAGGAAATCGCCAGGATTAGGCAGATCGACAGCAAGGTACCAGTTGTCTTAATAACCAATAGCCAGCAGGATGACCTGGGCGGGCGAATTAATGATGAGGCAACGAAAGTAATAACTCAGGATAGGGTAGCAGTCTATCTTGAAGAACTCTGCCTTGGACTCAGTAGGGTCTAGATTCCCCTTTCATCTCGGTGCCTCCAGTACTGCCATTGTCCCTTCAACTGGTTGACAGATGAGCGGCGCCTGCAAAACGCTTTGAGGCACCGGCAAGCTATGCACCAAGGTCTGCATTTAGCTCATGAATGATCTTTTCGACACAAACAGGGATCGCCTTTCTAACCTCGGGTGTGCATTCCTCGCTGAAGGTGCTCACATCTGTCACCTCAATGGCAAAGATGACGATTTGCCGGGGCAAAGCCAGGCCCAACCTATTGCCGAACTCAAGAGCGGTAGCGAAGTTAACATCATGAGGTGAGGCAGAGTGTCGGGTGGCATCAAACACTTCTGGGTCAAGCCGGTAAATCTGCCCCACCTTTCCACCCACAGTCTGAATGGCGTCAATGATGATGGCTCTATCGTAGCCAACCAGCAGATCCAGCAGGCTCAGACCACCCACGCTGGTCTCCATAATTGTTATCTCCGGTTGGTCAAGCCTGTGTTTGAGTTCTGCAGCAACGCGAGGGCCTACCCCATCATCACTCAGAATCGGGTTACCCAACCCCAAGACCAATGTCTTCATTTCCCCATCTTTTTGTGGCGCTGAGGTGATTCTTACTCGGGTAGCTCTGAGTGTAGGTGCTGGCTTCAACCTTTTCACCACTTCTCCCTTGCTGCCGTCTTCTTCCTTGGTTGCTAGTAAACTGTTGAAGTAATTCCCTTATCCTCGCTCGTTCCAGTCTGGCACGTGCCGAGTTAGTCCTGTGAGGTAACGCCGAGCAACTGGGTGTACGCCTGACGCAGCCTTGTTGCTACTACACGTGCTACAGCTCGGCATACTCTACAGCCTATCTCAGGTTTGGTAACACACAAATCGCACATTTGCTGGCCATCAAACCCCAATGCCGTCGTCTTCTCTAAGGCCTTTGCTGTTGCAGTGCAAGTATGCGGCGGTATGATAGCTGACCAGCCAAAGGTCTCAAAGTTGCAAACGGCTTGAACCTGGCGTTGGGCAAGCGGCCCTACCTCTAGGATAATTCCCACCAGGCCTTCTTCGATTACGTAGGCCTTGCCCTCTATGCGATTCTGTTTACATATGATTGTCCCTGTTTCAAACACTTCAACAGTGCACATTTTCTCCACCACACCAAGTTGCTCATCAGTTAGCTCACGAAACACGTCAGACCTTTTCAGTACCTCTAACTTATCCACGTTTTCACCTCCGATTGCTGTGCAATGGTTGGCACTGCACATATTTTTGTTTTATCCATAATATTCTATCACTACTTTCAGAGTCAGTCATTTCGGCCAAAGCTGGTTTACTATCTACCAGTCAGGAAATACGCCTAGCTACTCTCCTTCACTAAGGTCTGAACCACCGATGGATCGGCCAAGGTACTGGTATCACCCAATTCATTGACATCGCCAGCAGCAATCTTGGTCAGTATCCTT
>CAZOQG010000051.1:0-12797 GCA_964582065.1 uncultured Dehalococcoidales bacterium | reverse complement strand
ACCATGAGGACGATTAAGCAGAACCTCTTCTGGGCTTTTGCCTACAATACCGCCCTCATCCCCGTGGCAGCAGGGGTATTGTATCTTGTATTCGGGCATACCGGCGTTCCCCCAGGGCTCCGCTTCATTTTAGGCAACTATGGGTTCTTGAATCCAATTCTGGCAGCGGCTGCCATGGCGGCTAGCTCCGTCACCGTGGTATCAAATTCGCTGCGTTTAAGAAGATTCAAGCCAGCCAAGTTTGGCAACTAATTAAAAGGAGGTGTTCCTATGGCGACTGATCCAGTGTGCAAGATGGAGGTGGAAGAGAGCAAGGCAGCAGCAACCTCTGACTACAAGGGAAAGAAATACTACTTCTGCGCTGCTGGTTGTAAGAAAGCTTTCGACCAGAACCCTGATAAATACCTCGTCGAAGAAAAGAAGTAGAGGTATTTGCCCAGGTTGCCTGTCCAGGCGATTAAGCGCTCTCGGTACAGGCGTGCCGAGAAGTGACTAGAGTAAACTAACTAATGGAGGGACAAATGAAAAACGAAGAAATTATTGCTCTACTGAATCAGGATCTTGAGGGCGAACATGGTGCCATAATTCAGTACCTGACCAATGCTTACGCCATGGGTGAAGGTGAGATGTCTTGTGAGCTCGAGGCAATCGCCAGAGAGGAGATGCGCCATCTTGACTGGCTGGCCGAGGCCATAGTCGAGCTGGGCGGCACCCCCAGCCTGGAGAGAGGCAAGATGCGCATGGATGGCAAGTCAGTTGCCGATTGGATGAAGAACGGTGTGCTGTTGGAAGAGGATGCCATGGCTCCATATAGGGAGCACATCAAGCTTATCGATAATCCGAAGATAAAGCGGCTGCTGCAGCGGATTCTGTCTGATGAAGAATCGCACCACGGTGATTTTGCCCACTTTGTGGAGAAAGCGCAGAAGGAAGGTGCCAAAGACCTGCGAGGGAGTCGTCAGGATAGGGTTACTGAGATTCTTAATTGGGGTATTGAGCACGAGTATACTGTCATCCTTCAGTATCTATTGCATTCCTATATGACAAAGAATAAGGATGTTAAGAGAGAGATGGAAGACCAGGCCATCAACGAGATGCAGCACCTGGGCTGGCTGGGTGAGGAAATGGTTGATGGGGGAGGCAGTCCCAGAATCGAGCACACCGACGTTGACCAATCAACCAAGACAGCCGATATGCTTCGGGCCGACATTGAAATTGAGAAGGAGGTGGCCGCCGAATACGAGCGCGCCGCCAAGGAAGTAACAGACCCTGACCTGAAGAAGTTGCTTACCCGGATAAGAGACCATGAAGTATATCATACTGAGGTATTCACCGACCTGCTGAAGGAAGAGGAAAAGTAAGGCTATGGTGGGGATGAAGTCAGGTTACTATGGCGGGGTTCCCTACCATGATTGCAGCTATAAAGTGCGTGGAGGGAGTCATTGGCAAGTCAGAATAGTTGAACTAGACTTCGTCAGAGTAAGAACCAGTCTTTCCTTACGGTACGGTTGCTCGGACAACTGTAATATGCCCAATACAACGAAGGGAGGCGAAAATGGCCATCGATATTAAAGAACAGGTCATACAATATATGGAAAAATGCCGTTTGTGTACCATTGCCACTGTCAGTGCCGAGGGTCAGCCAAGCGCCTCCACTGTTTTCTTCAAAAATAGTGGACTGGATATCTATTTCAATACCGGCAGACAGACCCAAAAGGTGCAGAATATGCTCGCGAATCCCCACGTAGCAATAGCGATGCAAGAGGTCGGGCCTGTTCCTGAGGCAGATCGAGACATCAAAGGAATTCAATATGTTGGAAAAGCCAGCATATTATCCGATGGGGACGCTGCCGAGGTGCCCAAGCCTGTGATGGTGAGACACAATGCTTTTAATAGTGTGAAGCCCGGAAACTCAGTAATCATAAAGGTGACCCCGGTTAAGATACACCTAATTGACTATTCTCGGGGATTTCGGCACCGAGATCTTCTGCATTTTTGACTAATATCAGAAAGCCTGCCATCTGAGTCCAGTGCTAATATATGAGGAGGCAAATCAAATGAGCAGTCTGGTAGAAGCGGGTAAGACCAGTGAACTCGAAGATGGAACTATGAAACAGGTCGCGGCTCAAGGCCATGAAATCCTTCTAGCCAGGGTTGGAGATAAGTATTATGCCGCCGACAGCCGCTGCCCTCATATGGGAGGCAAGTTATCCCAAGGTAAATTAGAAGGGACTGTAGTAACTTGCCCTCTGCATGGCTCTCAGTTCGACCTTCGTGACGGTCAGGTAGTCCGTTGGTTAAAGAAGTCTGGCTGGATTTCCACCGTGAGCAAAGCAATTAAGCCGCCTAAACCACTTGCCACGTATGGTGTGAAGGTCGAAGGTGACAGGATACTGATAGAAATCTAGCCTTGGTTTGACAAGGAAATTTTGAGAGGAGCGCTGTAGTGATGAAGCTGGCTTGTGCTATTGATGAGATAGGAACACTGACACCTGACAAGACCAGGAAGATATTGGACAAGGACAGGGAGGGTGAGTTTCTTCTGCTGGATGTGAGGCAGCCTGAAGAATATGAATCCGGACACATTCCAGGGGCTATGCTAATCCCGCTGGGTGAGCTTGAGGCCAGACAGCGGGAATTAGACCATAGTAAGAAGACTATTACTTATTGCCGTTCAGGACGCCGCAGTATAGCGGCAGCTATAGCTCTCTGTGGGCTCGGATTTAAGAACGTTCAGAACCTGGAAGGTGGTATTCTTAACTGGCGCTACGAGACTGTTTCCGGAATACCTGAAGCAAGGCCAGAATTAATAACAGAAGCAGCCGATACTAGAGACATTCTCCTGATGTCTATCAAACTAGAGAAGGGTTCCTGGGACTTTTATATAGCAGCCAGAGATAAGAGTGAGTCCTCTCAGGCCAAAGAAACATTCCAGATGCTGGCCGATGCTGAAGATAAGCATATGCAGAGGCTGCATCAGCATGCTGCCCGTTTACTTGGCGAGGGTTCGCTTCCTCCTCTGGAAGAGGTTAAGAATCTCAAGGTGGAACATATGGAGGGTGGTATTGAAGTCAGCCCAGCTCTGGCTAAAGTAGACCAGAAATTCGTTGATGAGATGGAGGCGCTAGAGATAGCACTGGAAAAGGAATATATGTCGTATGATTTTTATAAGCGGGCTTCGGCGTTGGTAGAGAATCGGAATGCCAAAGCACTCCTCCACGAACTGGCTCTGGAGGAGCGGAATCATGCTAATACTCTACTCGAGCGGTTGGCAAAAATCGTTTGACGGTGATGAGTAATGACTGAAAAAGGATGCCTCAGATGATTTTTGAACGCATAAAATCGGAAGGAATAGCCCATAACTCCTACCTAATTGGCTCAGGCAGTGATGCTGCTGTCATTGACCCCCGGCGTGACTGCCAGGTTTACATCGACCTGGCCCAGCAAAGAGGTCTAAGAATCAAATACATTTTCGAGACTCACCGCAACGAAGACTACACGGTCGGTTCCGTGGAACTGAATAACTTCACCGGAGCCAAAATATACCACGGTCCTGGGCTGGACTGGAAATATGGTAACACACTGAGAGAGGGGCAGGAGTTCCAGGTTGGGTCCCTCAAACTAACTCCTATCCATACGCCAGGTCATACTGACGAGAGCATGTCATATGTTGTAGTTGACCTGTCCACTGGTGAAGCTCCGGTGATGGTGTTTGCTGGAGATGCGCTATTCGTGGGGGATGTTGGCCGGACTGACCTGTATGGCTTTGAAGAGGCTCCTAGACTTGCCTCAAACCTTTATGACAGCATCTTCAATAGGTTACTTCCCCTGGGTGATGGGGTCATCCTATGTCCAGCTCATGGTGCCGGCTCAGTCTGCGGCTTGAACATCGCCGACAGAGATGAAAGTACCCTGGGTATTGAGAGAATCCAGAACCCGGTGCTCCGGATGAAGAACAGAGACGACTTCATAAAGCATAAGGTAGCTGAGCAGCCTGAGAGGCCTTACTATTTTCGGCAGATGGAAAAATACAATCTGGAAGGCCCTCCCCTTTTGGGATGTTTACCTATACCGGCTCCGCTTACTCCAACCGAGTTCAAGGATGAGATAGAGCAGGGTGCGATAGTTGTTGATACCAGTGAACCAGCTGCCTTTGGCGGTGCCCACATCAAGGGGGCTTACAGCATCTGGCTGGAAGGACTGCCTGTTTTTGCTGGCTGGGTGCTACCTTACGATAAACCTATCCTGCTGGTATTAGAAGACCAGTGTCATCTAGAGAGGGTAGTACGTTACCTAATACGCGCTGGCTATGACCGAGTTACCGGCTTTCTCAAAGGTGGTACCGAGGGCTGGTATAATGCCGGTCTCCCTATGGAAAACCTCCTCTTGCTTTCGGTGCATCAGCTTAAAGATAAGATAGACCGGGGTGAAGACCTGCTAGTTCTGGATACCAGGGGGGAAGATGAGTGGGCCTCCGGGCATATAAAGGGGGCGCTTCACATATACGTAGGATATCTCGAGCGGAGACTGGCTGAAGTTCCTAAAGATAAGCCGGTTGCGGTGATTTGCAATGTGGGACACCGGGCCGGGCTGGGGGCGAGTATATTGCTCTGTGCCGGTTATCCAGAGGTTTATAATGTGCTGGGCAGCGTAAAGGCGTGGGTCGCAGCGGGATTTCCTGTCACTACTGATTAATCTTATGGCTCGCAAGACTATGGGGGTGAAGCTATGCCACTAGATATCACCTTAATGGTTGGAGGAGAAGCCGGCCAAGGAGTGCAATCTGTAGGCTTTATCTTGGCTAAGGCTTTCGCCCGAGGCGGATTCCATGTTTTTGCCGACCAGGAATATGAGAGTAGAGTAAGGGGTGGCCATAACTTCTTCCGAGTTAGGGTAAGTGATGGAGAGGTACTGGCTGTCTCACAAAATCTGGATATTCTCATCGCCATGAACAGGGAAACGATAGAGCTTCACAAAAACGAGGTGAAAAGCAACGGAGTGGTCATCTTTGATGAGGAGCAAACCAAAGTTGACGCTCAAGGGGACAACTATTTTGGTGTACCGCTTGCAAGGCTGGCTGAAGAAGCAACACACAACAAGCTCATGACCAATACAGTGGCTGTCGGTGTGGCGGTTGGACTAGCAGGCTACGATTTTGACGTGGTGACGGCAGTTTTGCGGGAGGAGTTTGCCAGGCATGGCAGGCAGGTTGCTGAGGATAATGTGGCGGCAGCTATAGCTGGATTTGAATATGCTCGGGAGCATTGTAAGCAAAAAGCGGCGCAGAAACTCAAGCCGGTGACTGGTGTTGCCAGGAGAATGCTACTTCATGGTAACGAGGCGTTGTCACTTGGGGCTGTGGTCGGCGGTTGTAGATTTATCGCCGGATATCCCATGACACCTGCCACCTCGATTCTTGAGTATATGGCAGACAAAGGCAGGAACTTTAACATCGTAGCCATGCATGTTGAGGATGAGATATCGGCCATTAACATGGCTATCGGGGCTGGCTATACCGGGGTTAGGGCGATGGTGGCTACCTCAGGGGGTGGTTTCTCCCTCATGGTGGAGGGCTTGGCACTGGCCGGCATGACCGAAACTCCTGTGGTGGTAGTGTTGGGCCAGCGGCCTGGCCCGGCTACTGGCCTACCTACCAGAACGGAGCAGGGAGAGCTTGAGTTTGCTCTCCACGCCGGGCATGGGGAGTTTCCTCGGGTGATAGTGGCACCAGCCACTGCTGCGGAGGCTTTCTATGCCACCATCAAGGCATTTAATCTGGCGGGAAAGTACCAGGTTCCGGCGATTATTCTTACCGACCATCATTTGGCCACTTCGTACGCTACGGTGGAAAGGTTTGACCTCGCGCAGGTGAAAATAGACAGGGGTGCGCTTCTTTCCGAGGAGGAGGTAAGCGGGTTAACTGATTACAGGAGACACCAAATTACCGAGTCTGGCATTTCTCCTTGGGCTCTGCCCCTCCAGGGTAAGGCACTGGTGGTAACCGACTCTGACGAACACGATGAGGCTGGGCATATGATAGAGGATGCAGAAACCAGGAACCAACAGAACATGAAACGGTTACGCAAGCTAGATGGCCTAAGGGCCGAGATTAGTAGCCCCCGGGTTCACCAGTCGCGGAAGGCAGAGTTTTCGCTTATTGGTTGGGGCAGCACCTATGGAGCTATTAAAGAAGCAGCCGATTTGCTTGAGCAAAATAGTGTGGCGGTTAACATCCTCCACCTTAGCGAGATATGGCCATTCCCTGCTGAGGCGGTATCCTCATTTCTGGATAATCGTGCCAAAAGCATTGTTATTGAGAATAACGCCACGGCACAAATGGCGCGCCTGATTCGGAGAGAGACAGGGCATAAGGTTAATGGTAGTATCCTGAAGTTCGATGGCCGCCCGTTTTCACCGCAATATATTGTTAAACATTTGAAAGAGGAGGTGGCTTAGGTATGGTGACAATCAAGGATTATGCTGAAGCAACGGCTATTGCCTGGTGCCCGGGTTGTGGTAATTTTGGTATTTTGCAGGCGCTGAGGAGAGCGCTGGTTGAGCTTGGCCTAGAGCCCCATCAGCTGCTGTTTGTATCCGGTATAGGTCAGGCGCCTAAACTGCCTCATTATACGCGTGGAAATGTGTTCAACGGGCTTCACGGAAGGGCCTTGCCGGCGGCTACTGCTGCTAAAATTGCCAACCATGAGCTTACCGTGATTGTTATTGACGGCGATGGTGGTGCGTATGGTGAAGGCGCCGGTCACTGGATAGCTGCCATGCGCCGTAACGTCAATATGACCTACATGGTGCATAATAACCAGGTATATGGGCTAACCAAAGGACAGGCGTCTCCTACCAGTGACTCGGGTTTCATTACCAAGACTACGCCACTAGGGGCTGGCCAACCGGTCAACCCTATTGCCCTAGCCATTGCCTCTGATGTCAGTTTTCTGGCGCGTGGTTTTGCCGGCGATGTTGAGCATCTGGCCCAGCTTCTGAAAATGGGAATAGAGCACCGTGGCTTTGCCTTGATAGATATTCTCCAGCCATGTGTCTCCTTTAATCACAAAAACACCTATCAGTGGTACCGGGAAAGGGTCTATAAGCTGGAGGAGGAAAATGGATATGACCCGGGTGATAAGATAGCTGCCTTCGCCAAAGCCCAAGAGTGGGACGGCCGGATACCTATTGGGCTTATCTATAAACAGGAAAGGCCAGTTTATGAAGAACGGCTTCCTGCCTTGAAAGAAATGCCGCTGGTTAAGCAGAAGATTGCCCCTATCCAATTCGAGGAATTGCTCGACGAATTTCTATAGGGCAGATAAGGATGATTCCGGGTTGCAAGGAGGTGCGAGATGTCACTGGAAGGAAAGCGGGTTGCTATCTTAGTTGAGCAAGATTTTGAGGATTCTGAACTTACCGAACCATTGAAGGCGATGAAAGATGCCGGTGCCAAAGTGACAGTTGTTGGCAGTGGCTCACAGACAAGCTACCGGGGTAAGAGAGGCAAAGCAATAATTAAGGCTGACTTTACTGCCGATAAGGTTAGCGCTGAGGACTTCGATGCTGTTATTGTGCCCGGTGGCTATGCGCCTGACAAGATGCGCCTGCATCAGCCTATGGTCGAACTGGTAAGGAAGGCACACGATTCGGGGAAGGTTGTGGCAGCTATTTGTCACGGCCCCCAGCTTCTCATCTCGGCGGATATTGTGAGAGGACGCCGTGTTACCTCCTGGCCTTCGGTAGCCGTAGACCTTGTAAACGCCGGCGCAAACTGGGTTGATGAACCTTTGATTCAGGATGGGAATCTTATCACATCGCGCAAGCCATCTGACCTGCCGATATTCAATAAGGCAATAATCCAGGCTCTCGGGGGATGAGCTAGCATGTAGTGTGGTAACCTGCAGGAAAATGACGCCTGAGGTAGCCTGCGAAATTAAAGAGACGACTAACTCATAGGTGATTTACATCGTGCTGGGAGCAAAGATATTGAAGGAATACCGTACCGTGGCTATCGTCGGAGCATCGCCTGACTCAAAGCGGGCCAGTCACAGGGTAGTCCGCTATCTTGCTGAGCACGGTTACCACGTAATTCCAGTTAACCCTCGTGTCTGACAAATATTGGGTATGACCTGCTATCCTACCCTCAGCGCCATACCTGAACAAGTGGAGATAGTAGACACATTCCGACGTTCGGACAAAGTGATGCCTATTGTTGACGAGGCGATCAAAATCGGGGCTAAGGTAATGTGGATGCAGGAAGGGGTTGTCAATGAGGAAGCAGCAACTAAAGCTAGAGAAGCAGGCCTGCTGGTGGTCATGAACAAGTGTATGTACAAAGAGCATCTGCGTCTCAGCCGGAGCAGCTAGACCAATTGTCACATACAGTGTGAAGGTCGAAGGTGACAGGATACTGATAGAAATCTCTTGAAGGGTTGCTTTTGAGATAAAAGTCACATACACCGTGCCGACTGTGATGCTAGGGTGTATGCATGAGCTGGGGAACTAGCTCATGGATTTGAGTGACAGGAGGATATGGTCATGAGGAAAAAGGTCGGCGGCGTGATGCTTTTATCTATTGTACTTTCAGCGATTTTGATAGTTGCAACTGGCTGTGGGGTAGATAGAAATATGGACGAAACCAGCCAACTGGAACCGGTAGAAGTTAGAGACTATGAAGGCGAAAAGCTTTCATCAATAAATGACTTCAGGGAGAACTCCATAAAAGGTCCGCAGCACGTAGATACGGAAAGTTACAGGCTAAAAATTACAGGGCTGGTAACGAACCCTGAAGACTATACTTATGACGAAGTTATCAATAATAATCAGAACTATAAGAAAGTCGTAACGCTGGATTGTGTGGAGGGGTGGAGTGTGACCCTTCTTTGGGAAGGCTTGCTCGTTAGAGACTTGCTGGCAGAAGCGGCCCCCTTACCGGATGCCAGGGTGGTCATATTCCATGCCCACGATGGTTACACAACTTCCTTCCCCATCGATTACGTCATGAACAGCGACATAATAATGGCTTACAAGATGAACGATGTTATTCTTCCCCCGGAGAGAGGTTTCCCTTTTCAACTGGTAGCAGAGAGCAAGTGGGGATATAAGTGGATAAAATGGGTAACGGAAATCGAGCTATCCGACGACATTGAATATAGAGGTTATTGGGAGCAAAGAGGATATTCCAACAGTGGCGATCTGGACAAAGGCTTTTTTGAGAGATGAAAAACGTATTGAAACCTCACCTGGCCAGGCAAACAGTAGTTTGGTTGCTGATAGCGGTGATAGTGGCCTACCTTATCACCGGCTTTGGTATGACGGAGTACAGAATCGTTGAACCTCTGACATTCGGATTATTAACCAAACTTCTGGCTTTTAAGATTCATACCATTCTGTGGATGCCATTCCTCGTCCTGCTCATCTTGCACATTTACCAGAGAACCCGGACCGCCCGCTGAAGAATAATGAGATTCGCAGTATGCTTCGCGGTTTCCGGTGTCTTCGCTGCCGCAAGGGAAACATGGCGGGTCGAGACACGGTTGCCATTATAGTAGCTGAAGAGGTATGACCGAGCGGCACTATCGTGTGTAGTTTCCCAAATATGCTATGAGACTGTGAAGGAGACTAAGTAGGGAACCGATCGAAACAAGGAGGTGCAGAATGGAGACTTTTCATGGCAGGGCGCATTTACCGGGGGTGGATAAGGAATGGGATATAGAGCTGGAGATGGATTGGGACAAGAAGGAGACCTCTGTTCATATTGCCGAAGCCCCGGGCGGCGTAACCACCTGGCCCGGTCTGGTGGTGCAAACATTTGGTACGTACGAGATAGCATTCAAGACCAAGGGAATCCCCACCTTGCTTACCCACTGGTGGCATTTTGTCCGTGCCGGCAGTGATGACCTTTGGGGCATCGTCGTTGGGCTGCCAGATGCAGGAGGCAAATGGACAACCTGCGCGGTGGCGCTTAAGAAAATCAAGTAGTAAGGCATCAAGTTGTCAGCCGAAAGTTCATCGGCCGAACACACTGGATAGCTTACAAGCAGGTGTAAATTAGTGAAGTAATCATTGCTGTACGGGGTAAATAGCAATATTTATGAAAAAATGTGGTCAGATAGCTCTTAAGCGAAGCTTCAGGTCATGAATAGCGATGCTTATGGTAGCTGGACTTATTGTCTTCTCTGCTGTGTTCATTATATCCAGCCCATCCTGCCAGAAGATACCACCTTCCTCACCACCGGCTGTAGAGCCGACACCAAAAAAGGAGACTTATGTCTAATCACCTGGCTGGAGAAACAAGCCCATATTTGCTGCAGCACGCTGATAATCCGGTAGACTGGTATCCGTGGGGCGATGAAGCCTTCAGCCGTGCCCGAACTGAGGACAGGCCTGTATTGTTAAGTATTGGCTACTCAGCGTGTCACTGGTGCCATGTCATGGCACATGAGTCCTTTGAAAATGAGGAAATCGCCCGTTTAATGAGCCAGAATTTCATTAATATCAAGGTGGACAGAGAAGAACGTCCTGACCTTGATATTGTCTATATGGAGGCGGTGCAGGCTATGACCGGCAGCGGTGGCTGGCCTTTAACTGTATTCTTAACACCGGAAGGCAAACCGTTCTTTGGCGGCACCTACTTTCCACCTGAAGATAGGCATGGCATGCCCGGCTTCCCTCGACTTCTCGAGGTTGTTGCTGATGCCTACCATAATCGTCGTAGCGAGATTGAACAGGCAGCCGGACAGATAGCGGCAGCATTGACTTCTAAGGTAGCGGGGGGTACTGCTGGAGAGCCCTTAGCAGATGACATTCTCAGACAAGCTTATCTGGCTCTTAGCCAGGCGTTTGATGAGAAAAACGGTGGCTTTGGCACAGCACCCAAATTCCCCCAGCCGCTGGCGCTTGAATTTTTCCTGAAATACTTCGGCCGAACTCAAGATGCCAGTGCTTTGAAAATGGTGGATTTCACTCTTGAAAAAATGGCTAAGGGTGGAGTCTATGACCAGATAGGCGGCGGTTTTCATCGCTACGCTACGGATAGCTACTGGCTGGTGCCACATTTTGAGAAGATGCTGTACGATAATGCGCTGCTCAGCCAGGTGTACCTACACGCCTACCTGGTTTCAGGTAAGCGGCTATATCGAACTATAGCTGAAGAGACCTTGGATTACGTGCTCAGGGAGATGACCGACCTGCAGGGAGGTTTTTACAGCACCCAGGATGCTGATAGTGAGGGTATTGAGGGGAAATACTATCTGTGGACACCGCAGGAGCTTGCTGGGGTTTTGGGGAAGGAAGACGGCCAGCTTGTCATACACTATTTTGGCGTTACCGATGAGGGCAATTTCGAGGGTCGGAATATTCTTCATGTTGCCGGTGACCATGCACCGGCAGCGCCAGGCATTATCGAGCAGGCCAAAGAATCTCTACTAGAGAATCGAGAGCAGAGAGTCAAGCCAGGCCGGGATGAAAAGGTATTGGCTTCCTGGAACGGGCTCATGTTGGCTAGCCTGGCTGAAGCGGCTTGTATCCTTGACCGCCGGGACTATTTGGCTGCTGCTACAGCCAATGGTTCATTTCTACTAAACTCGATGATTGTTGATGGATATCTCTGTCATGCCTATAAAGACGGTCAGGCTAAGATAGACGGCTATCTTCGGGACTATGCCCTTGTCATCGATGGGCTTCTGACTCTGCATCAGGCCACCTTCGGTGGAGAGTGGCTCAGGCAAGCCATCAGACTGGGTAACATTATGATTAAGCAGTTCTGGGACGAGGGCATGCAGGTGTTTTACGATACCGGTGACAGGCACGAGGATTTGTTTACCCGACCTAGAGACACATCTGACGGAGCACTGCCTTCAGGCGCCTCAGCGGCTACCGTGGTATTACTCAAATTAGCCAGGCTGACTCGTGACGAACAATTTGAACAGATAGCAATGCAGTCGCTTCAGTCGGTGAAGGAGTCCATGGCTCGAAATCCCTTTGGCTCCGGCAACTGGCTTTGTGCCCTGGACTTCTACCTGTCCGCTCCGAAAGAAATCGTCATCATTGGCCCCAGAGATAATCCGGCAACATCGGAATTGCTGCGTACTCTGTGTACTACATGGCTGCCCAATAAGGTAGTTGCTGCTTATGACCCCAATGACCCTAGTCCGGTGTCAGGACTGGAACTGCTTGAGAACAGGCAAATGATTAACACCCAGCCAACAGTCTATGTGTGCCAGCGCTATATCTGTCGCACACCGGTTACCGATCCAGCTTCACTTGGTGCCCAACTGCGAGGGGACTGATGTCATCCCAGCACCCCACCGGTGGTAACTTGCAGAAGAAGGGGTGGACCCTGGTTGAGAGTCACGAACATCCTTCGGTGGCGGATTCGGAATTGATAACGGCTGCCCGTGACAGAGCCTTAGCTATACTCGACGAGTTAAAACGAAGGAAATAAAGGCTGAACACCCGGGGTACATATAGCTTGAACGAAGAGCCCATCCTCTATGTGGGATAGCTCCCTGTAGTGCGGTAGTCCGTTTTGTCGGGTCACATTCCGCTGTATTGTTGCAGGTGAAGCCATCCCCAATTTCTAGTTGACTATTTCAGCTACTTCTTGGCCAATATCCTGTACAAAGCGAACACGACTAGCAGATAGGCGATTAATCTGATTGCGATAAGAAACGCAGTCAAGCCTGCCGCCAAACCGAGAAGCGTCAAAAGATGCGAGATACCAAAAATCCCGAAGGCTATGCCGATATAAAGAGGTACATCACCCTTCTTTTTACTGTAACCCCAAATACCCA
>CAZOQG010000050.1:0-12963 GCA_964582065.1 uncultured Dehalococcoidales bacterium | reverse complement strand
TAGAGCACGTTCTTGGTAAGAACGGGGTCACCAGTTCGAATCTGGTTGTGGGCTGGGCAAAGAAGGAGGTTTTCTGAAATGGCAAAGAAGATTTTTGAACGTACCAAGCCTCACATCAATGTGGGCACAATAGGTCATGTCGACCACGGTAAGACGACTCTGACTTCGGCGATAACCTTGTGCCTGTCTAAAGCGGGAGGCACAGCGTTTCGGTCGTTCGATTCTATAGACAATGCTCCCGAAGAGAAAGCGCGAGGCTTGACGATCGCCATTTCTCACATTGAGTATGAGACTGAGAAGCGTCATTATGCTCATGTAGATTGCCCGGGGCACGCTGACTATATTAAGAACATGATAACCGGAGCAGCTCAGATGGATGGGGCAATACTGGTGGTCAGTGCTCCAGATGGCCCTATGCCACAGACCCGTGAGCATATTCTTCTGGCTCGCCAGGTAGAAGTGCCCTGCGTGCTGGTTGCGTTGAACAAAGTAGACATGATGGAAGATGAAGAACTGCTGGAGCTTGTTGAACTTGAACTCAGGGAATTGCTTTCTAAGTATAAGTTCCCTGGCGACAAGACCCCCGTTATCCGAGTAAGTGCTCTCAAGGCCCTGGAATGTGGCTGTGGTAAACGGGAGTGCCAATGGTGTGGTCCAATTCTTCAGTTGATGGACGCTGTGGATGAATACATCCCACTTCCGGTGAGGCCGAAGGATAAACCTTTCTTGATGCCTGTAGAGGATGTTTTTGGCATCAAAGGGCGTGGGACTGTGGCCACCGGTAGAGTAGAGCGAGGTATGATTAAGACAGGAGCCGAGATTGAAATCGTAGGCGTAAAAGAGACGCGCAAGACTGTGGTGACCGGGGTGGAAATGTTCCATAAGATTCTGGAGTCGGGGGAGGCTGGAGACGCTGTTGGCTGCTTGCTCAGAGGTGTAGAGCGTGATGATGTGGAAAGAGGTCAGGTTCTAGCAGCGCCGGGCTCAGTTAAGCCTCACACTCACTTTGAAGGTACGGTGTATGTGCTGACCAAGGAGGAAGGCGGTCGGCATACTCCCTTCTTCAACGGCTATAAGCCCCAGTTCTATATCAGGACTCTAGATATTACCGGAAGTGCGGAGTTGCCAGAAGGAGTGGAAATGGTCATGCCTGGCGATAATATAAAGATGACCATAAAGCTTATTTATCCGGTAGCGCTGGAGGAGGGATTGCGCTTCGCTATCCGAGAGGGAGGTAGGACAGTAGGAGCTGGTGTGATCAGCAAAATCCTTGAGTAGTTAT
This sequence comes from uncultured Dehalococcoidales bacterium, assembly GCA_964582065.1. Taxonomy (GTDB): domain Bacteria; phylum Chloroflexota; class Dehalococcoidia; order GIF9; family UBA5629; genus JACNFS01. The sequence continues at coordinate 11,681 of CAZOQG010000050.1, read as the reverse complement.
GGCCAAGAAAGGTGAATCGCGTGGTGTCATCCATCTGGCGTGTACTGAGTGCCAGGAGAGAACCTATACCACTGCTAAGAATAGGAAGAATGACCCCCAGCGATTGGAATTGAAGAAATATTGTCCTCGCTGCCGTAGCCACATGCTCCATCGGGAGACCAGATAGCTTTTGACCAAGAAAAGCCAGGCCCTAGCTACCAGGTCCAAGAAAAGGTCCCGTTTTGCTTTTGTTGGTGAGATCATAGGTGAATTAAGAAAGGTAGTTTGGCCAACAAGGCAGGAAACGATCCGTCTAACAATTATGGTTATCATTGTATGCGTTACTGTCGGCATCATCCTGGGGTCTCTTGATTATGGCTTTGCTGAGATGGTCACCAAGTTGCTCTTAGGTGGGAGCTAGGACAATGAGTAACGATGGCAAACAGTGGTACATTGTGCACACCTACTCCGGTTATGAGGAACGAGTTAAGAGAGCCCTGGAACAGCGAGTTAAGTTCATGGATGCTGAGGACAAGATATTCCAGATAGTGATACCTACTGAAGATGAAATTGAGATTAGGAGTGGACAGCGCCGAACAGTGACCAAAAAGGTCTTTCCCGGGTATGTTTTGGTTCAAATGAGGATGAATGATGACAGCTGGAACGTGGTGCGTAACACACCGGGGATTACCGGCTTTGTCGGTGGTGGCAACAAACCGACACCCATAGCTGAAGAGGAGGTTAACGCTATTCTGAAGCAAATGGTGGAAGGTTCGCCTCAAGTCAAAGTAGGCTTTAGAAAGGGAGAGAGCGTTCGAGTGGTTGACGGTCCTTTCACTGACTTTGTCGGCTTGGTTGATGAGATAAACATGGGGAAGGGGAAGGTAAAGGTTTTGTTGACCCTTTTCGGACGAGAAACATCAGTAGAGCTTGATTTCTTGCAAGTGGAGAGGATGTAAATGGCCAAAAAGGTTAAGGCTATCATTAAGCTACAGATTGAAGCTGGTAAGGCCACGCCAGCCCCGCCAGTGGGGCCGGCTTTAGGGCAGTATGGAGTCAATATTATGGCTTTCTGTAAGGACTATAATGACCAGACTGGCTCCCAAGCTGGCTCTATTGTTCCCGTGGAGATAACCGTGTATGAAGACAGGTCCTTCACTTTCATTACTAAGACGCCGCCAGCATCTGATTTGCTGAAGCGAGCCTTGAGTCTTGAGAAAGCTAGTGGTGCTGCTGGCCAGGAAAACGTAGGTACATTGCCGCGTGAGAAGCTTTATGAGATTGCGCAACTGAAGATGAAGGACTTGAACGCTCTAGATGTTGAAGGAGCAGCCCGGATTATTGAAGGTACGGCTCGTAGCATGGGAATTGATGTGGAGTAGACAATGACAACTCACGGAAAGAAATACCAGGAAGCGGTTAAACTCGTCGATAGAGCTAGTGCTTATGAGCCTCGTGAAGCTATCGAACTAGCCAAGAGAGCTGCCTTTACCAGCTTTGATGAAACGGTCGAGCTTCACATGAAGATGGGAGTTGACCCTAGAAGCGCTGACCAGCAGGTGCGCGGCATAGCCCTCTTGCCGAATGGATTAGGCAAGAAGGTTCGAGTTCTCGTCTTCGCTCAAGGTGAAGGAGCAAGGTCTTCTGATGAAGCCGGGGCTGATTATGTCGGCGGTGATGAGCTTGTCAAGAAGATTGAAGGTGGCTGGCTTGACTTTGATGTAAGCATAGCTACTCCAGATATGATGGGGAAGGTAGGAAAGCTGGGAAAAATCCTGGGGCGAAGAGGATTAATGCCTAATCCTAAGTCAGGCACGGTAGTGGCAGCCGACGATTTGCCCAGAGCAATTGGCGAAGCTCGGAAGGGTCGGGTAGAATTTCGGCTGGATAGGACAGCAATTATTCACGTGCCCATCGGTAAAGTTAGCTTCGATGAGGCCAAACTGTTGGAGAACCTAACGGCTTTGATAGAAGCTGTACTAAAGGCCAAACCTAGTGGCGCTAAGGGGCAGTATGTTAAGAGTGCTTCCTTATCAACCACCATGGGGCCTGGTATCAAGCTGGATTTGAAGTCTACTCTGGCGTTGCCGCTCGGCTCCTTATGAATTGAATAGATTCCTATGTCGTGCCAATGATGGCAGGTGCCGTAAGGCTTAAAGCAGATGCCTGCCCAGGCGTGTTTGATTTGATGTGTTCTTCTGAACCCAGATCAAGTCCCTGTGTCATGGCACAGGGACTTCTTAGTTTTGAGAGGTGTGACAATGTTGAAAGAGAGAAAAGAACAAATCATAAACGAATTAGCTGATAGTCTGTCTCGGTGCACTATTGCTATAGCTACGGACTATCGGGGGGTTTCAGCTAAAGAAGGGGTACAGCTGCGCCGGCGGCTGACTGGGCTAGGAATAGAGTATCGGGTGGTGAAAAACACCCTTACTCGCTTTGCCTGCGAAAAAGCTGGCAAAAAACAGCTAGAAACGTTGCTGATGGGTCCTTTAGCTATGGCTTTTGGCTATGATGACGTGATTAAGCCGGCACAGGCTTTGAGTGAACATATTCGGTCTTCTGGCTCAGTGTTGCAAATCAAGGGTGGAGTGCTGGGTGATCGGCTGCTTACGGCTAAAGAGATTTTCGCTCTAGCTGCTATACCGCCAAGAGACATCCTGATTTCTCAGCTAGTGGGGCAATTGCAAGCTCCACTGCAAGCTTTACATAATGTTCTTAGTGCACCTTTACATGGACTTCTGAATGTAATTCAAGCTAGAATCCAGCAACTAGAAGGAGGGTAAAATGTCACCGAATGAAGTTGAATCTGAGCAACCTAAAGTGGAAGAGCAAGTCGAGGAGGCACCAGAGGCGAAGAAGGAGTCTAAGGCCAAAGTGACTTCGTCACAGAAGACCAAGACAATAACAAAGGAAGACATCATAGCTGCGGTCAAGAATATGACGGTGTTGGAATTGGCTGAAGTAGTGAAAGCTTTGCAGGAAGAGTTTGGGGTCACCGCGGCAGCACCGGTGGCAGCGGGTGCATCTGCACCAGGAGGGGCACCGGCTGAGGAGGAGGAAAAGACGGAGTTCTCTGTAATCCTTAAGGGAATTGGCGAGAATAAAATCAGTGTGATTAAGGCGGTGCGAGAGCTAACCCCTCTAGGGCTAAAGGAGGCTAAGGACTTAGTGGAAAGTGCGCCCAAGGCGGTGAAAGAGGGAGTCAACAAGGAAGAAGCGGCCACTGCCAAGCAGAAGCTGGAGGAAGCTGGGGCAACGGTGGAAGTTAAATAGCGGTTCGAGTCGCAGGGCGGTATAGAGGATTTAGCTGTATCACAAGCAGCTATAGAAAGAACTCGCCAAAGGTTGTCTATGAGCCTCGGAAGGCTGGACCCGTTGGCGGGCTTTTCGTTGCCCCCGCTAAAGCCAAGCTTGTTTCAGCACGTAGCTGAGCCGCCTTTTGCGTTCATTACTGCGGCTCCTCCTCCTGTGCCCGTCTAGCGAAGACAGGGATACCAATAGCTGAAATCATGACGGTAATCAGGATGATGGCGATTATTATGTCAGGATAAATCGAAGCATCGGGAATGCCGGAAGTGACCACTATCTGGGCCAGAACAGCAGCCGATAGTCCTCTGGGGAACATAGTGGTTAGCAGGCCTTTGTTGGCCGACAGAGTTCTGTTACCCAAGGAACTAATAAGCACAACTAAGTACCTTACGAATAGGAGCAGAAGGGACAGAATGAGGGAAAGGATAATGAGCCTCGGCTCATTGAAGGTCATGATGAGGCCCAGGTAGATAAAGAAGAAGGTTTTGATGAAGAAAGATATTTGAGAATGGAATTTCTTCATTATTTCAGTTGCCGCAACTGTTCGCCTAATCGTGAATAGTCTAGGTATTCTGATGCCGTTTCCTAGCACAAGACCGAAGAGCAGAGCAAAGATGACACCACTGCCGTTTATACTCTCTACAACGAAGTAGAGGACAAAAACAACAGCTAGAGTCAAAATGTCGTCGTAAGCTTCTCCTTTCAGTCGGGTGAGTAGCCAGAGCCAGATAATCCCGGTCGCAGTTCCAATTGCAGCTCCTAGACAAAACTGTATGCCAATGGCCTTTCCTGCCATGGAAAGCAGGTTGCCTTCTGTGCCTGTGGTCATGATCTGCAAAATGACCAGGGCGATGATGATAACTAACGCACCATTGAGAGCTGATTCCAGACTCAGCACTGATGAGACTTCATCGGTGACCCTGGCTCGACTGATCAGAGGCATGACTATGGAAGGGCTGGTGCCGCCTACGATAGCACCAAGCAACAGGCTATGTAGCAGGCCCCAGTCAAGCAGGTAGTAGACGAAGGCTGCTGTCGCTGCCATGCTGATTGCTATGCCTAGAAAAACCAATATAGTCGCTCTGTGTGCGCTGGACAGTATTGTGGCGATGTCTAGGTCCAGGCCGCCGTGAAACAGAATAACAACCAAGGACAGACTGGCGATTATCTGTGAAGCTGGAGCTAGATCAGAAGGATCTACGATGTAAAGAACAGGTCCTATCAAATAACCAAGTGCAATTAGTATAAGTACGTCAGGAATACTGGTTTTTCGAAACAGGTAATCGGCGAGGAAGCCAATAATTAGTAGGATTCCAGCCAGCCCCAGAATTTGTTCAGCCGTCACTTTTGGTTTCTCGATTCTACTGTGCCAACACGGGCTGCAGTCTCCGTCTGTCTGGTTATTTGATACCTTTTTGCAGTATCCGCCATTTGCAGAAGGCTGCTTGGTGTTTGGGCAAGTATATTAGAAAAGTTGGATAAGGGCAAGATTTTGGGCTTGCGATTCATTACTGGCCAGTTTAGCCCAAATAGTGTAAGATTGGTGGTTGAACAAGCGCATGTATGACTGGAGATATCTAGTAACATCTTCGATTATGAAGGAGACTGGATGGTAGAGAGCGTTCTGGACTTAATCGGGAAAACACCTGTGGTAAAACTCCACAAAGTAAACAATACTGGCTCAGAGATTTGGGCCAAGCTGGGGGCTTTGAATCCCACTGGCAGCATAAAGGACGTGATGGCGCTGTACATGATGGATATGGCTGAGAAAAGAGGTGAACTTAAACCCGGAGCTAGAATAATAGAAGCCACCAGTGGCAACACAGGTATTTCCTTTGCTATGCTGGCACAGTTGAAAGGCCACAAGTTTGTGGCCGTAATGCCAGAGTATATGAGCCGGGAAAGAATACAGATGATGGAGGCGTTTGGAGCTGAAATTGTCCTGACCTTGGCCGCAGAGGGCTTCGCTGGCGCCATGAAAAAGTTTGAGGAACTAGCAAAAGAACATCCGGATGCCTGGCTACCAAGGCAATTCGATAATCCTGATAATACGGCAGCTCACAGGGAGATTACGGGCAAGAGGATTCTGGAGGAAATAGATGGGGAAATCGATGCCTTCGTAGCTGGTGTAGGCACCGGTGGGACGCTAATGGGTGTAGCAGAAGCTCTGAAAAGGGTTTACCCCAATGTAAAGATTGTAGCTGTAGAGCCTGCCGAATCAGCGGTGATGAGTGGCGATGACTCCGGGTATCACAAGATACAAGGGATTGGCCCCGGATTTATTCCCAGCCTGATAAATATGGACCTCGTAGATAGCGTAGTCACCGTAAGCAGCGAGGATGCGATAGCTATGACGCGGAGTCTGATGAGAGAAGAAGGGTTGATGGTGGGTATTTCCTCGGGAGCCAACGTAGTGGCTGCACTGAAGGTTGCCGGCGAAATCGGCGATGGCAAAACCATAGTCACTGTGTTAGCGGATAGAGTCGAGAGGTACATAAGTATGGGTGTGTTCTAGTCCGCTTTCAGGTTGTTGCCACCATCTGTTTTTTTGGTAGCTTTTGCGGGCTACTTATCTGGTAGGGTTGGTTGTTCTTTCTTGTCACTCGCACGGTCTCTTGTAGGCTGGCTTTCAACCAGATGGGATATCAATATGGAGTAACGAGGAGGGAGCAGCATGGCTGAAATGGAATCGTATGAAGTGGTTGCCACTGTAATATCTCAAAAAGGCACTTGTGATGCCAATCACAAGGTTGGCGACGAATTTCCCATAGGAGAGAAGAGTCCGCCTAACATGTGTTCCTGGGCATTTTATACTCTATTTCCCTTTGCCTCTGTGCTACAGTTCGGTGGCTCTTTTCCCTGGGAAGGCGACAGGGATAAAACCACCGTTGCCTGTCCTGACCCAACAAATCCAGTCGTCTTTGAATTGAAGCGCGTACGGAAATAGCTGTTGTCTGTGCGAAGTGTCACTGAAGTTGTTGGTAATCATCGGAATAGCTGTTGGCGCAATATGGTGTTGACTCTGAAAGTAGCGTCCGTGCACCTCAAATACTAAGGGTACTGGCACTACAAACCTGATGGGCTGTAGGAAGTCAGCGCACTCAGCCAGAATGGAGATGATGCTCATGGCGAAATCAGACGAGTTTGCCTTCCTCGATGCGACTGCCCAAGCCGAGCTGGTGCGGCGAAGGGAGGTCAAGGCGATTGAGCTTGTGGACGCAGCTATCGAGCGGATCGAGCGTCTAAACCCTGCTCTCAATGCCGTGGTGACGCCTATGCATGAACAGGCGCGCATGGCAGTAGCAGGCCGACTGCCCGAGGGACCGTTTACCGGCGTGCCATTCCTGCTTAAGGATATGGTGGCCGCTTACGGTGGGGTGCGCATGACGCTTGGGTCGAGTTTTCTGCACGACTTTGTACCTTCCAGGGACAGTGAACTGGTAACGCGGCTTAAGCGGGCCGGGCTGGTCATCGTCGGGAAGACCAATACTCCCGAGTTGGGGCTGCTGCCAACGACCGAGCCTCGTCTCTTCGGCCCCAGTCATAACCCCTGGGACCTGGGCCGGACCACAGGGGGTTCCAGTGGTGGATCGGCTGCGGCTGTGGCCGCTGGCCTGGTGCCGATGGCTCACGGTAATGACGGGGGCGGATCGATTCGAATTCCGGCCTCGTGCTGCGGACTCTTTGGCCTCAAGCCGACAAGGGCACGCAACCCGCTCGGCCTCAGCTTTGGTGACCTTATGAGTGGCTTGGTGGTTGAGCATGCCGTAAGTCGGACAGTGCGGGACAGTGCTGCACTGCTTGATGCTACCGCGGGGCCGGACGTGGGCGACCCCTACTGGGCTCCACCGCCAGAGCGTCCGTTCCTGCAGGAGGTGGGAGCTGCTCCTGGGAGACTTCGCATTGCCTTCACCACCACAGCGGCGACCGATGTGCCAGTGCACGCCGACTGCGTCAACGCCGTCCGCGAGGCGGCAGCATTGTGCGCCGACTTGGGGCACGAGGTAGTGGAAGCAGCCCCAGCGATCGATGGTGAGTTGCTGACCCGTACCTTCATGACCTTATGGTCAGCAGGGTCCGCTTCTACCGTAGAGGGCGCAGCTTTTGCTGTAGGCCGAACACCTACCCAGGACCAGTTTGAAGCGGCCACCTGGGCAATCTACGAAATGGGGCAACGGCGGAGCGCACCAACCTACTTGCTGGCCTTGACAACGCTTCAAAGGATAGCCCGTGACGTCGCTAGTTTCTTCCTCGAATATGACGTGTGGCTCACCCCTACCCTTGCTGAGCCACCCGTGCCCCTGGGCACGTTTGATTCCCCGCCGGACAAGCCTCTTCAGGGGCAGTCCCGTGCCGCAAGTTTTATTCCCTTCACGCCAATTTGCAATGCCACCGGTCAACCTGCCATGTCAATGCCCCTCTTCTGGAATGCCGACGGCCTGCCGATAGGTACACATTTCGTGGCGCGCTTCGGTGATGAGGCGACGCTCTTCCGATTGGCAGCACAGCTTGAAGCAGCACGACCATGGGCCAACCGCCGTCCGCCGGTATCAGCCTGAAAGAGCGGACGCCAGGCATACTTGGGGTGCCACCAACGAAGGAGAGAAGGAATTGACACTTCGAGGCGGAGCTCGTGGTGCCTGGTGTTATGTGAACTGATGCTATATCCCATATAGTCAGACCTTATCTGCTATACAGTTCGTATGAAATTGTTATAATAGGTCTGGAGACGGAAATGGCGAGTTACGTCTTTATGAAGGTTCTTGAATCTTCAGCCCGGCGCTATGACGTTGGCATCAACATACTGTCCCTGGGGCAGAGCGAGGAGGTGAAGAGGGAGATTGTCAAGAACTACATTATAGTCGCTGATAAGGTTCTTGAGATGGGCTGTGGTACCGGGACACTCGCGATATTATGTGCCGAGAAAAGCGCACTGGTGACTGGTTTTGACGTATCCTCAGGCATGTTGGACATCGCCAGGAAGAAGATAGAAGAAAGCAATTTGACCGACAGGATTGAGCTCAAGCACATCGGGGCTGTCGAGATGGATAAGGCCTTTGATGACGAGACATTCCATAAGATTGTGGGTACCCTGTTTCTCAGCGAACTTTATTCTGATGAGCAGAAATATGCTTTAAGAGAGGCCTACAGGGTTCTTAAACCTGGCGGCCTGATAATTATCGCTGACGAGATAAGGCCGCATTCTCTAGCCAGGCGCGTATTGCAGTGGTTGATTCGCACCCCTGTTATGGTGATAACCTATGTCCTGACGCAGACGTCAACTAAACCACTGAAAGATGTTGAGAGTCTCCTAACTGACGCTGGATTCGATATCATTTACCAAAGGAAAAGCCGCCTCGATTTCTTCGGGCTTTATGTCGCTAGAAAGGGGTATCCAGAGTGGGATTCAATGAATCCGTTAGAACAGCCGTAGGAACTCTATTTCGCTTACTACCGCTCTCTGCAGAACCTGGACTCAGGGTTTTTGGCCATCCTGATGACAGAAGCCCGGTTTTCCTTACCGCCAATTTTGACCTCACTGTGAAGAGGGTAGCCAGATACTTAAGAGACCTGGACTGCTATTTGTTGGTGGCACCCACCGGCGGCATAAATGTGTGGTGTGCTGCCAAAGGCGGTAACCTTACCGCCCATTCCGTAATCTCAGTAGTCAAAACCTCAGGGATTAGCAACAAGGTCACTAATCGAACTCTGATATTGCCTCAACTGGCTGCGCCGGGTGTTGACTGCCGGTTAGTTAGAAAGGAAACAGGTTGGCGCTGCAAGTTCGGCCCCGTGTATGCCAGGGACATACCTGAATACGCAGCTAGTAGGTTCAAGAAGACCGATGCCATGCGCCGTGTAAAATGGCCCCTTGTTGACCGACTGGATGCGGGTATAGGGGTTTTCTTCCCTGTCTTCTTGCTCATTCTGGTTATCTTGGCCATTTTCTTGAGAGCCTGGCTTGCTGAATTTGCGGTGCTGGGCCCGGGGCTGTTTCTCCTTATGTACGGATTCTATCCTTTCATTCCGGGTAGAGCCGGTTGGCACAAATTGCTATTCCTGGAGGCATTGTTGGGGGTAGGGCTGCTCGGCTACAGTCTCCTTGTGGCCGACCAATCGACGTATGCTCGTGACCTGCTTTTAATGGCTATGGGCCTTGTTGCAGTCATCGGGATTGATTTTGGCGGAGTAACTCCGCTCTACAAGAGTGACCTTGACCCGCTGCTGGGCAAACTTGGCCTCAAGCGGATTGGCCCGGTAGATTTCGGGGAGCGAGCCAAAATCATAGGCGGCAAGATAGTCCTTAACCCGACCAGGTGTACCGGCTGCGGAATATGCTACGATGTTTGTCCCACAGGGGTCTACCAAATGGAAAAAAATGGGCACAAGACGGCGGTAATCAAATACCCCGAACTGTGTGAGGCCTGCGAGGCCTGTGTCCTTCAATGTCCCAAGGGAGCACTTTCCTTCGAAACGCGGTCCCGCACTTAATAACCGGACAGGCGGCGTAACGCTCGCACCAATTACTACCCGTATCCGCCGTATCCCCTCTGAAGTAGTTCTGGGAACTGATGACGGGATGCCCCGGGAATGCGCTGCTAGCCTGGATTCCATTATCACCATCCCCAAAGACTGCCTCCGGGAGCGTTTGGCCAGCCTGAGCCACGAGAAACTCAGAGGTATTCAAAATACCATTCACTTCGCCCTGGGTCTTGACTAGATGAGCTGTTGCGAGTCACATGGGGTCATGCGTGTTTGCGATACAGTTGATGATGGCCTATAGAAATCTGCTGATGTTCTCCATTATTTGGGTTTAGCTTTCTTTCCGTTCTGTTTGTATTGTTTCACTCCGTCGTGAGGGCCAAGGGAATTATTATTTGGTTACCGTGGGTTATCTGTGTGGGTGTTGTTGGTGCGGGCGCAACTTCGGGCTTGTGGGTCGTCGGTGGGTGGGCTGGAGGAAGTTGACCAGTTATGATATATATGTCATAATGACATAGTGGAGTAGCGGCTAGAGTTCTATGTTGCAGAGAGAAATGAGTCTCCGGTCGAAGATCAGATAACTCGTTTGCCGAAGAAAGCGGGGGCTAATATCTTCAGGTGGTTGGATTTACTCGAGAAGTTTGGTCTGCATGATTTAAGGGATTACGTAACGAAGCTTGAAGGATACGGCCTTTTTGAGTTGAAGATTTTGCATGCGGGAAATTATTATCGTGTTTTCTTTTTCCCGTATAAAGGTAAGCGATTGATAATATTCCATGTCTTCAGCAAGAAGTCGAAGGAAACGCCCCGGCGTGAGATTGAGATGGCGATGAGGCGAAAGCAAGATTATGAAGCTAGACGACGAGTATAGGCTGGATTAACTAGCGGAAAGGAGATGTATGAGGCCATATAAGGAGGTAAAAAAGAGGTTTTTGGCTGACCCTGAGTTTCGTAGGGAGTATGAGGCACTAAAGCCAGAATTCGAGTTAATTGAGTCAATAGTGAGACGACGTATGGAACTCAGGATGACTCAAAAAGAGTTAGCTGACAGGTTAGGCACAGGACAAGCGGCTATCTCAAGGATAGAAAGTGGCAACACGAATCCCACGCTTACTTCACTTGTCGAGATTGCGGAGGCATTGGACTCCGACCTACACATCGTTTTGGAGCCAAAGGGCAAGGATAAGGTTGCTACTTAGTATGACACGCTTGTGATTAAGGTCGTCTGTGCGTGGGAAAGGACAAGATTTCCTGTGAGCCGGCGCTGGTGGGTGGGCCAGAATGGGGAGGGTGATGGATTGTGGGGTATTTCAATTCGCTTGGCTGGTGTATAATCAGGGCAAGGCTCAGTCGAGATTGAGGCGAGTGGGAGGTCAACATGAACTGGTTTCAAAGACACCTAAACGGGACATTGGTATTGGTGGGGTTCATAGGTGCTTCTGTCGTGTGGAAGGTTCTTGGTTGGCTTGCTGTCTGGGTCGTTTTTGTCCATCAGTCCTTTATCGGCAGTGAAACAGCAATGGAGATTGCGGAGAGTTCAGGTGAGTGGGCTGGATTGTTTTTCGGTCTTGCTACACTAATGGCAACATCGGTTTGGCATCTGCAGCATAAGGGTAGGAGTATGCGGTACTTGGCGTGCTTACTTGTGCCACCAGTGGCTCTTGTCGTATTTCTGTGCCTGGACAATAAGAGGTTGCCTGTATCATAGGTGCTCCCTGGCCTGCAGCAACCACCATTTTTCTCTACTTGGCTGGGTGTATAGCCGGAGCAAGCCAGTAACTGCACGCACACGGGTTCCTCTCCGGATCTCGGGGTGTTGACGGGTGCTGCGAGTGAGGACTAGAATAGGCTAAGCATATACGAGGCAAGGCTACAAACATCACAAATAGGAAGTGATAGAATGGGAA
>CAZOQG010000049.1:0-13303 GCA_964582065.1 uncultured Dehalococcoidales bacterium | reverse complement strand
TATGGCTATTCCAAAATCCAGAGATATGAAACGCGCCTACGGCTTTGACGAAGTCGCCCTTGTCCCCGGAGATGTGACCATTAATCCCGACCAGACAAACATAGACTTCACCATCAGAAACCTCACCTTTTCCATCCCCATTCTAGCCGCAAGTATGGATGCCATAGTTGATCCAGACTTCGCCATTCTAACAAGCAAGTTGGGAGGATTAGCCGTCCTTAACCTGGACGGGGTTCAAACAAGATATGAAAAACCTGAAGAGGTTCTGGCTGAAATCAGTCAAGCTTCTGATACCGAGGTCACCTCGCTGCTGCAGAAGATTTACTCGCAGCCCGTCAAAGAGAACCTCATCGCCGAGCGAATTCAGACAATAAAACAGGCTGGGGCCACCTGCGCTGTCTCCGTAATTCCAGCCACCACCAAGCGACTGGCCCCTGTTGCCGGTGAAGCCGGAGCTGATATCGTGGTTGTTCAGTCCACAGTCACCACTGCTCGTCATATTTCCAAGAGCTACCGAGGCCTTATCTTCTCCGAGCTGTCCCAAATGGTATCCATGCCAGTCATAGTTGGCAATTGCGTCACCTATGGCGCCGCCTTAGAACTGATGAGAACTGGCATCGATGGCATCTTGGTCGGCATTGGCCCCGGCGCCGCCTGCACTACTAGAGAGGTCATTGGCGTTGGCGTTCCTCAAGTAACAGCCACCATGGATTGCGCCGCTGCCCGTGACACGTATTTCCAAGAAACTGGCAAGTACGTGGTGCTCATCACCGATGGTGGTATTCGTACCGGCAGCGACTTATGCAAAGCCTTCGCCTCAGGAGCTGATGCCGTGATGCTGGGGTCAATTCTGGCCCAAGCCAAAGAAGCCCCGGGGAGAGGCTACAACTGGGGTATGTCTCATCCCCACCCAGCACTTCCCAGGGGTACACGGGTTAAGGTTGGTGCTCGGGCTTCGCTGGAACAACTCCTATTCGGACCAACCTCAGTCACCGATGGGACTGAAAACTTTGTCGGTGCACTGCGCACTGCTATGGGCGTTTGCGGTGCGCTCACCATCAAGGACATGCACAAGGTTAAGATGGTGATCGCCCCGGCCATCAAGACCGAAGGCAAATACTTCCAGGCAATGCAAGGCATGTCCTGAACCGGGAACCACCTACAGGAAAACGGAAAAACAAAACCAGACGCCAAAGCCAACCAGAACCAGAGCACAAATCCCGAAAACATTCCTCTGAACTTTCTGTGTCCACAAATGCCTTGTCCTGAACACACTCATTGATACAAACTGCTCCCAAACCAAGTCACACGACCAGTGCACCACAGCGAAAAGAAGCAAAGCCCAGATCCCAAACTCTGCAGCAGTGGCTATTAGGGCTACTCCAATAGTTCCCCACCATAGGAAGAAATAAGGGTTAGCTCCGGTCATTATCACTCCGGTGATGAAAGAGCCGTATGGCAAATCAGCAGCCTCTCCCGCAGCCTTTCTAGTAGCTCGGAACACCATTCCTCCCATGAAAATCAGCATCAGGCCGCCAGCCAGACCGATGATTTTCTTGGCCTCTGGAGAAGCAAAGAAATGAGCAAAACCGAAATAAATCAGCGCCATTAGGGGCAACTCGATAACCGCGTGTCCCAGGGCTATCGAGATACCAGCGTTCTTATCCCGGTACCCCTTGGTTATGGTAGCTGCGGTAAGTGGCCCGGGCAACATAACCCCAGAAAGAGATATACCCGCGGCCGAAAGTAAGAATAAGCCGAGGCTCGTTGTCATCGTCTACAGTATAGCTCAGGACTAAGGACGACCGAAGCTTCCATTTGGTGGTCAGGTATTCGCCAGTCGGCTCTATTGATCACAGCATATATGCTTTCAATGCCCCTGAGCTGGCATTACCTGAACGTAGCAGCAGGGAGCCGCCTAAATCTCCTCTTCTTCCTCCTCAGTCTCCAGTTCCCCGGCAACCTGCGGAAGCACTGCAGCACCTTTAGCTTTCCGCTTAACCCTCTTGGGTAAACTGTCAATGGTTTTCCTCAGCTCAGTAAGCGCCTCCGGTGGCAGCCCCTCCGGCAGCACCACCCCATTAACCCCAGCTTCGTATAAGCTACTGAGCTCACCACTGGTCACCGACGAACCCAAAGTTACCAATAACGGCCTATCCAGCAATTCACCAAAGCGCTGATAAACAAGCAAACGCTCAACGGTAAGTGAAGGTTCTTCCCCGGTAACAAGCACGCCGTCAACCGGTAGGTCCAGTTCATTTATGGCTCTAGCCAAACCATGATCCAGCGAAGGCTCTATTTGAAGAATCTTGCCTATTCCTTCCTTCTTCACTGCCTTCAGCGGCGTCTTCAAACCAAAAACTACAAAATCACAACCTGAATCAGCGAATTCGACAATCTCTTCCTGGTTGGCACCTTCCAAGAATAACCCCAGAGGAATGTCACCCATCGTCGTAGCCAACTTTCCCAAGCTCACGACATCTACCCCCTCGCTGCTGATGATGCCAGCATCTATGTCAGCACCAGCCATCGCTCTAGCCTCTTTGACAGTCGGCTTACTTAGCCTAGCAATAATCAACAGCGGAGGATTTTCCGCCCCAGCGGACCTACGGAAGCCAATAGACGGCGTGGAACCTCGGTAGATACTCTGTAACTTGTCACTAAACCTACTCATCTTGCCTCGCTTTTCGGCGCACTTCGGGTTTGGGTCAACACATCCGATTGCGAGACTATTGTATTGGAAATCGGGAGCAAAATCAATGTAATGCACCTACCACCATTTAAATGCAAGGCCAGAAGGCGAGGCTAGAGCCTCACACTGCATGTTCTATCAAGAGGTTTGAATTATGCGTTGGGTAATGATAATATGGCCAGAATGGTAGATTGCGGCTGAGTCCGCATAAACGTAGCAAAGGGGTAGATAACAATAACTGAAACTCATTGCCATGCAACAGACGATAGAGACTGAAAACCAGGTAAAGATGCAAATTGAGAGTCTCTCGCTCTCGTTTGGCGGTGTGAGAGCCCTCATAGACGTCGGCCTGGACATAAAGGATAGGGAGATACTGGCTATCATTGGGCCAAATGGCGCTGGCAAGACCTGCATCCTTAACTGCATCAACGGCTTTTACAAGCCACAGAAGGGTGAAATATATTACCAAGGCCAAAGCATTACTCGAATTCGTCCCGACAAGATAGCTCAACTCGGCATAGCCCGAACCTTCCAGAATATCGAGCTATATGCCGGCCTAAGCACTCTGGACAATCTCATGGCTGCCAGACACGTCCTTATGAAGCAGAACACCCTCAGCACCGCTCTATACTTCGGCTGGGCTCACAAGGAAGAAATCGAACACCGTAAGGCAGTCGAGGATATTATCGACTTCCTTGAAATAGAGCCAATTAGAAAAAAAGTCGTTGGTTCCCTCCCTTATGGAATGCGAAAGAGGGTTGAATTGGGCAGAGCCCTGGCGCTGGAGCCGAAAGTCCTGCTCCTCGATGAACCCATGGCAGGAATGAACCTGGAAGAGAAAGAGGATATTGCCAGGTTTATTATCGACATATTTGAGGGACAGGGGGCAACATATCCAGAAACGCCTATTCTGAGGGATGGAGTCAGTTGTATCGTCCTGGTCGAGCACGATATGGGGGTAGTCATGGATATAGCCGATAGGATTGTGGTTCTCGACTTCGGGCGCAAGATTGCTGAAGGCACACCCGAGGAGATTAAGACCAACCCTGATGTTATATCAGCCTATCTTGGGAAGGGAGACCTAACTGAGAAGTCAAAAGCCAAAAGTTAAAATGACAGATTAAAATGCAGAGAATCTCATTTCTTGCCTTTTAGAGTTGGAATGCTTGTGGCAAGTATATTGGCGAGTTCAGTTACTTCTGTTTCAGCTTTACGCGAATCCCAGAGAAGACCCGAGCAAAGCTTTATCTCGTTAGCTGATTTCAACGCATATGTAAAGAAGTTCGTGTAGTCCTTCTTTGACCCTGCACCTTGTGCTTCAACTACATTGGCTCCAAAGCTGGCAGCGCTCCGTAACAACTGGTCACTGATAACACTCGAAATCTGTCCTCTTGGCAATTGTTCAACAAATATGATAATGTCCAGCGCAAACTTGTGAACTCGTCCCTTAAACTCCTCTTTGAATTTTGGCTTGTCATTTTGCATTTTCATCTTTGACTCTTACATTCCAACGCTACAGCCATCTCTTCCGTCTCTTATAATGTTTAACTGAGCGGTAGCTCTTCTTAGCGCCCACTGCCGATAGCCCCATGTAAAACTCCTTCACATCCTCATTGTTTCTGAGGAAGTCGGCACTACCATCAAGAACAACCCGTCCATTCTCCATGACATAACCGTAGTGGGCGATATTGAGGGCAATTCTGACATTCTGTTCCACAAGCAGAACCGATGTTTCTTTCTCGGTATTAAATCGCTTTATGATGTCGTATATTTCTTCCACCAGCATCGGCGCCAGACCCAGCGAGGGTTCATCCAGCATCATGAGCTTGGGAGCGGCCATCATGGCTCTGCCGATGACCAGCATCTGTTGCTCACCACCGGAGAGGTAACCAGCGACGTTGTGCCGGAGATGCTTGAGCCGTGTGAAGTAATCATAAACCATGCTCAGGTCTTCCCTGGTGGCATGGCGCTCTTTTCGGTTGTGAGCACCCACCAGCAAGTTCTCCTCTGTACTGAGGTGCCCGAAGACTCTTCGCCCCTCCAATGCCTGGACTATGCCCAGCTTGCCTATCTCCACGGCGCTTTTATTATCTACTCGCACGCCGTTCCATTCGATACTGCCATCAGTTACCTCCCCTTCCTCAACTCGAAGCAGGCCGGATATTGCCTTGAGGGTAGTAGTCTTGCCCGCTCCGTTAGCCCCAAGGAGAGCAACGACAGAACCATCTTCCACACCAATGGAAATGCCATGCACTACTCTAATCACATTGAGATAGACAACCTCAATGTTGTTCAACTTAAGCATGCTAACTCTGGCCTCGATGGGGCCTCCGCCTTGGGCGGAGGCCCCTACTTTCACTTACTGCTACTTACCAAACCATTCAAAATCTTCATACTTTATCAAGGGTGCTTCGACCCACTCACTTGGGTCGGCTATTTTGCCGTCTACTATTCGGTAGACGCGATTATATTTGGTAAGCCTGTTGTCTCCCGCAGTGTAGCTCACCGGCCCTTGCAAACCACCGACATCATACCCCTTCAGCTTCTGGATACCCTGGGCTTCGACATCTCGCCACGCTGCCATATCTCCCTTGGACAGCACATCATAGCCGGCATCCCCCACCGCCAGCTCCAGAATCTTGGCCACGATCAGGCTTTGCGCCCAGGAGGTAATATAGTCCATATTCTCGTAGTCGTCAGAATGTAGCTTTTGGCAGTATTCCGTCATCTTGGCCATGCCCGGCACATCCTCACCCCACAGCACTGTAGGAAACGCGCCATAAACGCCCTCAACAACGTCAGCCCCAGCCAAGTCAATCAATTTCTTGGTAAAACTGGCATGGGCACATCCGATGGTTACGCCCGGATACATACCAAGGTCTTTGGCATTTTTGATAATGACTGCGGTAGGCGCCGGCGTGCTGGAGATGAACAACACATCTGGCTGTTTCTCCTTAATACGAGTTAGTGACTCCATCTCGGAGATTGTAGTCGCAGCATGCTCGTCAGTAGAGACGATCTCAATCCCTAATTCATCAGCCCTAGCCCGAAAGGCATCCCGAGCCCCGTAACCGGTAGGATTGTTGAGCAAGTGCAGAGCGAATTTTGGCTTGCCCTGCCCCTTCCAGATGTTCTTCATATAGAAGTTGGCGAAGGCTAAAGCATCATCACCGTAGTCAGGCGTCTGACCATAGATATGCATCGGCGGACGATACAGAACGGGGGAGCTGAAACAGGCTATGCCAGGAAACCCCTCGCGGTTAGCTGATTCCATTGCTGCCGACATCTCTTTGGATGACGCAGTGGTAAACAGCAGACATCCCTCGTCCATAAACCTTTTGACAATGGTAACTGCCTGTGTAGCATCGTATCTACTGTCTAACGGCAGGGGTTCTATAAGGTACCCTCCAACACCACCGAGCTCATCATTCACGTATTTGATGGCATCGAGATTGGCATGAGTCATCACGCTTCCCTTCTCAGCCGCAGGGCCTGTAGTAGGGTTCATCATACCAACCTTGAGCACCTTCGCTGGCTGAGATTTAGGCGCACAGGCACTGGCGAAGGGTAACATCGCCACTACCAATGACAGACATAAAATCACAGCTACTGTCAATGTTTTTCTTGTCACTTAGTCCCTCCTTAAAAAATTTTGACCATTTAAGACTATTTCGAAACACTACATCTCTATACCTCCTCATTTAATACGAGAATGGCCACAGGCGATAAGCAGCCTTGAATAAAGTCCAACGATGGGCCAGCCCCCGCGGCTCCAGTATTAGAAACAGGACAATTACCAGCCCAAAGACCATTGGGCCTATACCGCTGGTAAAGCCCGCTGGTATTGCAGGAAAAGTACTTTCCAGTAACGGAGAAATATACATTATGCCTTGTTGCAGTAGACGAATAAGAACCACGCCTAAAATAGGGCCGATGGTAGTTCCCAGTCCTCCGACAATCACCATGCCTATATACAGTATAGAATCGGTGAGGGTGAAGTTCTCGGCATTCAAGAAGCCAGTCCAGTGAGCGAACAGTGAACCGGCTATCCCGGCAAGGAAGCAGCCGATAAAGAAGGCAAGAAGCTTATAGTAAAGGAGATTAATCCCCATTACCTCAGCGGCCAGGTCGTTGTCTCTGACGGCGATGAAGGCTCTGCCTATTCTTCCCCTCGCCAGATTCTTGGCGAACAGTATGCAGACTGCCGTGATGCTCGTAATCAGGTAGAACTGGCTGGCATCATGTTTGAACTCAATACCTCCAATTGAGGCGTAGGGAACGCTAATTCCAACAAAGCCTCCGGTTACACTGCTCCAGTGGTTAATAATCCAGATAATAATAAACTGGGCAGCAATAGTTGTAATTGCTAGATAAAAGCCCTTAACCCGCACCGAAGGAATACCGAAAATAAGCCCGATAAGCCCGGCGCTGAAACCAGAGCAGATTAGCCCGGCCAGAAAGGGGAAGCCAAGCTTATTGGTCAGAACGGCTGTGGTATAGGCCCCCACGGCCATGAAGCCAGCATGACCGATAGACAACTGTCCGCAGTATCCGATGAGGATATTCAATCCAATGGCGGCAATTATGGTAATGCCAATCAGGTTGGCTACACCTAGCCAGTAGTTGCTCAAGTACAGCGGAGCAGTAAAGACAACAACCAACAGGACAACAAGCAGCGCCCAGTGCGTCCTCGTTCGCAGAACAGCCATGTCTCTGGCATAGTCAAAATTACGGGTACCGCAGGGCAAATTCATTCTGCTATATCCTCTCTATTCGGGACTCGCCGAACAGACCATACGGTTTAATAAACATGACGATTATTATGATGATGAACGGTATGATGTCCTTAATCCCGGGTCCAATGAGTGGAGTGAGATAGCCGCCACCAAGGTTCTCCGCCAGGCCAATTATTGGGCCGGCCACCATACAACCGATGAAGGAATCCAGGCCGCCAAGTATCACTACTGAGAAGGATTTCAGCCCAGTCTCAACTAGACCGAAGGTAACGCCACCGATTAAGGAGATAAGGACCCCGCCAATGGCGGCTACCACACAGGCAAACATCCACGATAAGGAGAAAACGCTGGTCACAGGAATGGCACAAGCCTGGACGGCCAGCTGGTCGTCAGCGGTTGCCCTCATGGCAATGCCCATCTTATGATACTTGAAGAATAAGGATAAGAGGCCAAATAAAACCAGAGATATAGCTGCGGCCCATATATACTCCTGGGAAACTACTGCCGGGCCGATATGGATAGGTTCTTGGGGAAAGATGCGGGGTAAAGCGGCTACACTCATGGGCCAGATAAAAGTTACCACACCTTCAAGAAAGTAGGCCACTCCCAACGTTACTGTGATCAGGGACAAAATCGGCTGGGCAACAAGGGGACGCAAAGTGAATCTCTCAATCATCCACCCCAGGAACATGGCAAACAGGATGGTCAGAGGGAACCCAATCCAATAGGGGAACTTTGCCTGAACCAGCATCCCATAGGTAAACCAGGAGGAAATCAGCACCAGCTGCCCCAAGGCCAGATTGGCTACACCGCTGGATTTCCAAATCAAGGCAAAACCCAGGGCAATCAGAGCATAAACCATCCCCACCGCTATGCCAGTAATCACGTATTGAAGGAACTCGGCCATTACTACACCCTTTCTAGATACTTCTCACCTTGATAGCGGTAGTCACTACCCCTTTTCTACCGTCTCTGTAAGTTACCGGCGCATCCACAGTTACACTCTCCCTATCGCTATACATGGCATCGATTAAGTCTTTATAGCGTGCTTCCATAAAGTCTCTTCTTAACTTTCTAGTTCTGGTAAGTTCGGCTTCATCAGGGTCAAACTCCTTGTGCATCAGGACAAATCTCTTGACTCTGGCTCCCTCTGGCAGATAGCTGTTCACCCGAATCAAATCCCGCTGCACCAAATCAGCAACCTCTTTTTTCTGGGACAAGTCAACAAAAGTCGTATAGGGAATACCGCTACGTTCAGCCCACTTACCCACCATGGCAAAATCTATGTTTACTATGCCACAGACAAATTCCCTATCTTTACCTCCGATAACCATAGCATCCTTTATGTAAGGGCTAAACCTGAGTCTACCCTCAATATACTGCGGAGCGTACTTGGTACCGGAAGCCAGTTCACCCATGTGTTCCAGCCGGTCCATGAATATTAAGTGGCCCTTCTCATTTACGTGCACAGCATCCCCAGTGTGGCACCATCCATCTATTACGGTAGCCGCTGTCTTCTCCGGGTCATTGTGGTATTCACTGAAAATACAATCACTTCTAACCAGGAGTTCCCCCTCGGCACTCAGCCTGACCTCGGTGCCAAGTGCCGGTCGTCCCACGCTTTGGAAGTCGATTTCCCCCTTACTGTGCGAAGAGATGAAACCAGCCTCTGTGCTAGCATAGGTCTGTCTCAGTTCAATGCCTATGGCATGGATCAGCCGAAAGGTATCCAGGCTTAGTACCGAGCCTCCGGTAACACCAAACCTGGCCTTGCTTAACCCCAACTTGTCCTTTAGCGGTCTAAACAGAAACAAATATGCTACGCCATGAAGCGCCCGCCAGAACAGACTTGGTGTTCTGCCCTCAAAGCTCATATCGGCAACTTTGTGCCCTACAGGGACGAACCGATTATAGAAGAAGCGTTTCAACGGATTAGCGTCAGTCATTTTCACCTGAATCTCACTGACCAGGCCTTCCCACTGGCGGGGACCATATATTACAAAGTCGGGCCCAACTTCCCTGGTATCTTCGGCGATGGTTTCGGGTTCCTCAGCGAAGTTCAGCCTTGCCCCAGTCAGCAAATGCGGAATAGTAGCGAAGTAACTATCACCCACCCAGGCAGCCGGAAAGTTCGAGACCAAATCATCGTTTTCATTGAGCGGATAGCGACTAACAAACCCCCGAGCAGTATTTATCAACGCCTTGTGAGTAAGCACAGCCCCCTTAGGCAAACCGGTGGTTCCCGAGGTGTAGTAAATAAAGGCAATGTCATCTCCCCTGCCCTTTTCCACGTTCTGCTCAAACAAGTTCGGATGTGCTTCCTCATATTCCCTACCCAGCTTCACTACATCGGTGAAGCTGATAAGCATGGGGTCGTCGTAGTTTTTCAGCCCCTTGGGATCCCAGTAAATGACCTTCTTCAGCGAAGGTAGTTCATCCTTGATTTCAAGGAATTTATCAGCTTGCTCCTGGTCATTAACAACGGCGAATTTGGCGCCGGAGTGAGCGGCAACGTACTTAACCTCGGATGGGATAGAATCAACAAAGATGCCCGTGGCGATGCCCCCTGCCGCCTGCGCAGCAATCTCTCCCCAGAACCATTCAGGCTCGTTGTCCCCTATAATACATACCACATCTCCCGGCTCAAATCCGAGGCTTATTAAGCCCAGGGAGAAGTATCTTACCTTTTCGTAGTAGTCTTCCCAGCTATACCTCTGCCACACACCACGATTTTTCATACACATAGCCGCTCCGTGGCACCATCTCTGGTAATTGTTCTTGACAAGCTGGGGGATTGTATCTCTGGCTGTCATACGATAGTTATCTCCATCTGGGGTGCTCGACTTGGGTTGGCTCTCTTTTCTAAAATATTCTCTGCCTCCACTTCCCACAAAGCGCAACAGAAAAGCCTCCCGCCTGGGAGGCTTTTTTTACCTTGGATGTTCTTTTGCCGTTTTTCTTTGCTAGCTCAATGCCCTCCCAGGCGCGCACGGAGGCGTGCTAAACTCAAAAAAGAAGAAAGAGAAACGGAATCCGCTGGCCTGATTAAGCATTTCGACCTTCACAAGGCAGGATAATACCACAACAAAGAAAACTTGTCAACCGGCCGGGCCCCGGCCAACCCATTATCGTGTAAGGGCAATTCATGAATTGCCCCTACAGATATTGACCTGGTTTTCTTCATCGTGCGCCCAGTTCACTGGATTTTGGGCAATATACTGCCGGATAGCATTCAAGGACTCTTCGTTACGGATCACATGTTCGTAGTAGTTCCGTTGCCAGACAGGTGCACCTAGCGTATTCCGCAATTGATTGATTCGCTTCCCCACACTCATCCTGATATAACCAACGATCTTGGGAAGCAACATCTTGCGACGGCGCATCCGATAGTTTTGTAGGGCCGAATCATCGTGTAGGGGCAATTCATGAATTGCCCCTACAGAAATCACAATGATTCCATGTATATGATTGGGCATAACAACAAAGGCATCCAGCTCCACATGGGGGTAACAAGACGGCAAATCTTCCCAGCAGGCCCTGGCAATCTCGCCAAAGGCACTCAACGTCATTGACCCATCGGCGATTTCTCCAAAGATGCCTTCGCGATCCTTCGCACAAAGGGTGACAAAATACGCTCCAGCCTGGGAGTAATCGTACGCCTCAAGACGAAGCGAGCGGCGATGGTTCTCTTCTAGACTAAATCGCATGCGTCCCCCGTATCATCCTGTAGGGGCAATTCATGAATTGCCCCTCGTCTAGATATATCTGCCTACGGATTTGGCAATTGGCTTGAGTTCTTCTACCAACCTGGCGAAGTCCGATGGAGTGAGAGACTGAAGGCCATCTACCAGCGCTTCCTTAGGGTTGGGATGAACTTCGATGAGCAGCCCATCAGCACCAGCAGCCACAACCGCCTTGGCCATCGCCGGAACCAGCGAGTAGTGGCCGGCGGCATGGCTGGGATCGACGATTAAAGGCAGGTGGCTGAACTTCTTAATCACCGGTATGGAACCGATATCTAAGGAAAAACGAGTGCTGTCCTCGAATGTCCTGACACCCCTCTCGCACAGAATAACCTGCTCATTCCCCTCGGCCAGCAGGTAGTCGGCTGCTGTAAGCCACTCAGTAACAGTAGCCGATAACCCTCGCTTTAGTACAACGGGGCGTCTGCTCTTGCCAATCTCGGTAAGTAGCGCGTAGTTTTGCATATTCCTGGCCCCAATCTGAAGGATGTCGGCATACCTTGATACCTTGTCGACATCATGGGAGTCGACCACCTCGGTAACCACAGGTATGCCAAACTGCTCACTGGTTTGCTTCAGCAATTCGAGCCCAACCTCCTCAAGACCCTGAAAGCTGAAGGGAGAGGTACGCGGCTTGAAGGCGCCACCGCGCAGAA
Organism: uncultured Dehalococcoidales bacterium; assembly: GCA_964582065.1. Lineage (GTDB taxonomy): Bacteria > Chloroflexota > Dehalococcoidia > GIF9 > UBA5629 > JACNFS01. The sequence goes on along the minus strand of CAZOQG010000049.1, from coordinate 1,476 downwards.
TACAGGCCCCAGCCTCCTTCACAGCCATCGCCGCTGCCATAAGCTGCTTCTCGCTCTCCACAGCGCATGGCCCTGCCATAATCACGATGCGCTTGCCCCCAATCTCAATTCCATCAATGGAAACTACGCTGTCCTCTGCCTTGAATTCCCGGGCAGCGAGTTTGTACGGTTTCATAATCCTGGTTACTTGCTCCACCCCAGGAAGCACAGCAAAGACGTCCGTCGCCAATTGCCCCGTATTGGGCCCGAGTAGGGCCACCACCGTTTTGTCTGTACCCAGGTTCAACTGGACGCCCAGTCCCAGCGACTTCGCCCGCTGTACTACCCCGTCTACATCCTCTTGGGCTGCGCCCGTTCTCATTTCTACTATCATTGCCTTCTATACCTCCCTTCGTATGTTCTTTGGATAGTACCCGCCCAATTGCATCGAGTTGCCAACCTTGCTCAGGCCGCTCATCCGAGAATCTCACACCCTATCATTGCCTCTACTCCTCAACAAAGCCGACAAAAAAAGCCTCCCCCTGGGAGGCTTTTTACTCTGGATATTGTGCTGCTGCTCTTGTTGTTAGGTCCGTGCCCTCCCAGGCCCGCGCGGAGGCGTGCTAAACTCAAAAAAGAAGAAAGAGAAACGGAATCCGCTGGCCTGATTAAGCATTTCGACCTTCACAAGACGTAATGATACCACCAACGACGAAAGCCTGTCAACCGGCAGCACGACGGTCTCTAGACTAGGGGGATGGTTGTGCCTGTAGCCCTGGCTATGAGTTTGCCATCTTGGTTGGTCACTGTCATTTCGGAGATACAAACCCGCCTGCCACTCTTAACTACCCGACACTCCGCCGTGAGGTCATCACCTACAGCAGCACCGGCAATGAAATGGATGTTGAACTGGGAGGCCACATTGGGAGTAATCACCGAATTTGTGGCGTAGGCAAAGGCCTGGTCAGCTAACGACATAATAATGCCCCCGAAGACCATTCCGTTGAAGTTGCCGTATTCGTGTTTCAACTTCATTGCCACCCTGGCATAGCCTTCCGACAACTCCAACAGCCTCATGTCCAGGAACGAGGCGATAGGCTCGTCCCCGGCTTTTGCCCTCAATTTCGCTAGATTGCTAGACGTACCGCCTTCTTGTCCCGACACTTTTGTCTGATATCCCTCCGTCTCAAGTCTCTCTTTGTCCACTGCCTGACCTAACACAGGTTGAGTTTTTGGGCAGCCTTTTTGAAGCCAGCTAACGAGCCTTCCAACGTCCTGTCACTGACACAGTATGAGAGCCGAAAATGCCCTGGAGACCCGAAGCCACGACCGGGGACAGCCAACACATTCCACTGCTGCAGCTCGTTGACGAAAGCAACATCGTCTTCCAGCGGGGACTTGGGAAACATGTAGAAGGCCCCCTGGGGCTTCACCAAGGAATAGCCCATTTCAACAAGGTGGCCGTACAGGAAATCCCTCTTCTTTTGATACTCGGCC
>CAZOQG010000048.1:0-13353 GCA_964582065.1 uncultured Dehalococcoidales bacterium | reverse complement strand
AGAGTCCTTGAGAAGCCCCTTCCTCCCCAATTTGCCTAAAGACCACTGAATCTCACTCATGGCTTTGTCCAGAGCCGCAGGCTTGACATCCATCAGGTGGACTCGGTAGCCTGCCTGGGCGCACACCTGGCCGATGCCAGAGCCCATGAAGCCGGAGCCTACTACTAAAACGCTTTCCATTCCTACCCTCCTGTTTGGTTTGTTTGTTGGTTTCTCTTATGTCTCAGGAGCGGTCTCGATAGACACTGCCCTTCCTCTGATGATTGGCTGAAGGTGCGTGAAACGTCCTCGATACTCGATAAAGGCATCAAATCTAAGCTTACGTTACCAAACGACTAGCCAGGAACACCCCGGACATGGGCCGCAGGACATTGAGAGTCTCGGCAGACTCAACCTACCTCTTCTTTCCCCTTGCCTCCCTCTGGCTTATCCCCGGTCTTCTGAAAGTACTCAAGCCCGAAGGCGCCGAATACGCCTATGACCAGTCCCAGCACGAGGGCAATACCGATATTCATCACTCTGCGAGGTGCCACGGGTTGCTCCGGCGCCACGGCAACTTGGGCAACGTGAACCACGGCATCCTGTGGCTGCACGGCAACCTTTGCCTCCGCTAGCTTGCCGATAATAGTCGTGTATGTCTCCCAGGCGATTTCCCTTGACTTCTTAACTTCCCGTCCCTTTGCGGTCTCTTGCTCTAACTCTGCCGTCAATTGGTTCACTTCCTGCCGCAGTTCGCTGATAGATTGCGCCGATTTTCCTCCCGCCCCCGTCTCCAGCGTAGAAATCAGTGCCTCAATATCTTTCAAGCTGGCGTTGCCAAGTTCAGCAGGCAGCCTGGTGAAAACGCCGGATTGAAGCAGGATAAGAGTCGGGCTGTTACCTGCGGCAGAGACTGGAGACGAGGAACCAGTCTTAATCTGCTCACGAAGAAGCTTGGCTTCGCAAAGCAGCTGCTTGAGGGCGATCTGCTGGTTTAGTTCATCAATTCGGTTACTGGCGATATAACCTTCCCACGCCGTCTGCTTGTCTTCATATTCTTTTCTGGCGGCATCTGCCTGAGCTTGTATCTCTTCTGGCAACTGGGAGATGCTACGGTAGAAATCGTCGACATAGTCTTCGTAGGACACTGCCCAAGCGTTGGCAATGGCCGCTGCCTTCTGAGGGTCGCTAGACTTGGCTGTAATCTCAATAAAATTGCCTTCCTCCCTCGCCTCTATCTTGGCCAGGATGTTTCCTGCGCTGCGCTCTTCGGGCCTGAGCTTGTCTCCCAGTTGTTCAATAGCGCCTGTAGCCACGGAGGCCGATTTTGCCAGGACGATCAACGTTTTGGGTTCTCCCTTGGCGATGAGCACCGATGCTTTGGCTTCATAGGTAGGTGGCAGAAGGAAGCTCACCAGCCCGGCCACAAATACCGCTATCACGGTGATGCTCACTATCAGCTTCCAATGTCTGAGCAGGACATCGATGTATTTCCGCAGATCAATCTCGTCTTCCATAATTACCTCCTCAGTGATACAGAAAGAGTGCTGAATGTCTGCAGAGCTTGGTAACGTTCACCTCTTGCCTAGGATGGTACACCAATTCAGGCAAAGCTGCAATTCCTACGAAAACCGTCTCTATGATAGCCAAGTAACTCATAAAGTCATTCCGTTTTTTCACCTGCTAACAAGCGGTACATTTCTGCACCCCACCTCCCCGACTTTTGCAACACCCACAGTACAAGAAAGAGCGCCATCACCCCGCACACATCGGCGACAAGGTCTGCAACATCACAGTTCCTGGTAGGAACATACAGCTGGTGAACTTCATCACTCACTCCATAGGCCGCGCACCAGGCAAGTGTTATCCAGAAGCTGGCGAAAAAACTCAACCGGGTTGTCCTTTGCAAGGCGAAGAGAATGAGGAAGGCGAGGATGAAATACTCCCCAGCATGGCAAACCTTGTCGGGCAGAATATCGCGCCCCGGGGTTGCTGATTCAGTCAGTGAGGACAGGAAAAAGATAACACCCATCCACAAAACGGTGGGCACCCAGTAGGGGAAAGAAGCTACAAGTTTCCTTATCATTAAGCCTGCATGTACCACATGCCAAATCTGAAATTCGAATATCTAAATTCCAAATAATATCAAAATCCAAGTAGCTAAATCCATAACTACTTGCTCTTTGTTAAGATTGAACCGAATATCTTCGTCAGTTCCCCCCAATAGCTGCCTTTGGCAATCCTCTACAAAAGCTAACAGCGTTCCTGGCGAATTTGAATGTTCTCTCTTCCAGGTCATATTGTGTTGAATTTTGGTTTTTGGTCATTAGGATTCCGAGCTTAGAGCTTAGGACTTTTTGTCATGCGTAAATGTTTAATGCGTTGCACACAGAATCCTCCGTCTACTCCCCTTCCGATAAGGATGCACGACCTGGAGCCTTACCCAGGTGGTAGGCGCACATCTGGAACAGCTTTTCTCGTGTCTTTTGGTGCTCGCCAGCGCTGACAGATTTCTCTAGTTGCAGGATGTCCTCCCTGAACTTGGCGACATCCAGCCTGGAGTTCTTCACCATCAAGATCTTCTTATGTTCAGTGGGTAAAGCCTCCTCATCGTCCCAAAACAACTTCTCGTGCAGCCTCTCTCCCGGCCGAATGCCGACAAACTCAATAGGGATATCCTTCTCTGGCTCAAAACCAGATAGTCTTATCATGTTTCTTGCCAGCTCCAGTATCGACACCTGTTCTTCCATATCCAGAACGAAGACTTCTCCTCCCTCACCCATAGCCCCAGCCTGAATAACCAGCTGTATCGCCTCGGGAATGGTCATGAAATAGCGGGTCATCTCAGGGTGGGTAACGGTTACTGGTCCCCCCTGAGCAATTTGCTGCCTGAATATGGGAACCACGCTACCACTCGAATCAAGCACGTTACCAAATCTCACGCTCATCAATTTGGTTGAGCTGTCCTGGGCGAATGCCTGCACTAGCTTCTCGGCCAGTGCCTTGGAGCTACCCATTACACTAACAGGATCAACGGCCTTGTCAGTGGAGATGAGAACGAATCTCTCTGCCCCGAACTCAATGGCTGTCTCAGCCACTTTCTTGGTGCCGAGTATGTCGGCCTCGATTGCCTCGGTTGGATTTGCTTCCATCAGTGGTACGTGCTTATAGGCGGCGGCATGGAAAACAACTGAGGGTTTGTATGTGTCAAAGATTTCTCTTATTCGCGACCGGTTGAGGACATCGGCAACGACTGCTTTTGCCGAGGCAAGGATGCGCGTTCTCAGAATCTCCTGTTCAACTTGAAACAAGCTGCCCTCATTCTGGTCAACCATAATGAGCGATGAAGGCCGTAGCCGGCTTAGTTGGCGGCAAAGCTCAGAGCCGATAGAGCCGCCCGCCCCGGTCACCAGCACCGACTTCCCCGCAATATAGCCAGCAATCCTTTTCAGGTCTACTCTCACCGGTTCTCGGCCCAGAATGTCCTCTACTCCAACTTCCTTTATTAATTCAACGCCGACGGTGCCGTCAATTATCTGGTAGATTCCGGGCAAGGTATTGCACTTTACTCCCATCTCCTGGCACTGGAAGAAAACGTCCCGAATCACTTCCCGGGAGACGGTGGGTATGCAGATAATAACCTCCTGGATTTCATATTTGTTGATTAATTTCCGAAGGTGCTTCCGTGTTCCCAGCACTCTCACACCATGGAGACGCAGCCCTTGTTTTGCCGGGTCGTCGTCTATTAGTCCTACAGGCCGGTAGGCAAGCTCAGGACGTTTGAGCATCTCGCGGAGGATGGTCTCGCCCGTATCGCCGGCGCCAACGATGAGAGTAGGCATTATTGCCGGCGACAGAAGACTCTTGAGTCCTAGCTCACGAATCCCTCGGACTGCAAATCTTGCACCAGCGACCAAGGCTAAGGTCCAGAGCCCGTCCAACGCCACTACTGAGCGGGGGAACGGAGTGCGGTAGACAAAGAAGATGATAACCACCACCGCCAGAGTACCCAGGATGCTTGCCCAGATTATAGTGAAAAAGTCCCTCACGCTGGCATAACGCCATATTCTGCGGTAGAGACCGGAGAAATAGAATATGACGAGCTTAGCTCCTATGATGGGTAGGACGAAGGTCTTAAGAAGCTCGAACTTGTCAGGTGGAATACTGAAATCAAACCGCAGAAAGAAAGCCAGTGCAAAGGCGGCGGCCACCAGAATGATATCACCGAGGATTTCTGGGATGCGATAGCGGCTTATTCTCACCGGCTGCTAGCTCCTTGCTGTATCTTCACAAATTGGAAACTACTTCCTTTAAGTTCTGAACCACGAAATCGATCTCGGTGTCACTGAGGTTGTTATAGAAAGGCAAGGCAATCGTCCGCTCAGAGGCATGCTCAGTAACCGGGAAATCGCCTTGCTTGAAGCCAAACATCTCCACATAAAAAGGCTGAAGGTGAATCGGTGTAAAATAGTTGCTGCAGCCTATTCCTCGTTTCCGTAATTCTCGTAGAATTTTGTCACGATTGTCCCTGGAATATCTGTCTTCCAACACAACCACATAAACAAACCAGCTCCTTTTCACCTCCGACGAAGAGAAGGGTATTCTCACTTCTTGCCAATCCTTCAGCCTCATGTTATACATCTGGGCTACTCGCTCCCTTTTTGCCAGAAGCTCCTCTATCCTCTCTAGTTGGGCAATGCCCAGAGCACAATTTATATCGCTGAGGCGGTAGTTATAGCCCAAGCTTTGATGCTCAAGCCATTCATCACTATCTACTCTGCCCTGGTTTCTCATACTGCGGCACAAGTCAGCCAATTCTATGTCATTGGTAACAATAACCCCGCCCTCTCCGGTGGTCATCTGCTTATTAGGGTAAAAAGCGAAGGCTGCTGCCTCACCAAAAGTCCCCGCCTTCCTCCCCTTATATTCTGCTCCCAAGGCCTCACAGCTATCCTCTATTAGCTTCAGGCGATGTTTTTTGGCAATCTGCTCCAGTTTATGCCATTCGGCGGGATAGCCAAAGATATCCACTGCCAGGATGGCCCTGGTCCTCCTGGTTATCCGCTCCTCAATACGATTAGCCTCGATATTCAGAGTCGTCGGGTCTATATCCACAAAAACAGGCTTTGCTCTCTCAAATAAAATGCAGTTAGCCGAGGAGATAAAGCTGAAGGGAGTAGTGATAACCTCATCACCATCCTTTATTCCCAGAGCCCTTACTATCAGGTGCAGTGCGCTGGTGCCGCTATTTACAGCCACGGCATATTTCACGTCCACGAACTTAGCCATCCTGGCCTCAAATTCAGCCAGCTTTGGCCCCAAGCTTAGATTTGGCGTTCTCAGCGCCTCCGTGACATATTCAATCTCCAGCTCGGTAATATCTGGACTCGACAGCGGAATGTCCATGCGAATCTCAGTCAAATCTTTGTACCCTTACGCTCCCACTTACCCCTGAAGGTGATCCAGAACGATAGAAAGATCAGCTTGAGGTCAAGCCACAAGCTCATTTTCTCTACATAGAGGTTATCATAGCGGAATTTGCTGCTGCGGTCTATATCCTTGGGGGTATACACCTGGGCCATGCCGGTGAGCCCCGGCTTAACCTGGCTCCTTACCTCGTACCCCGGGATCTCGGTGATATTATCGTAGCGCACACTTTCCTCATCTTCAATCTTGAAAGGCAAGGCCTTCGGCCCCACAAAGCTGATATCACCCTTCAGGATATTTATCAGGCTTGGCAACTCGTCTATGGCTGTCGCCCGAAGTACCCTACCCACTCTGGTAATCCTGGTGTCACTTTCAACATCTATCACCAAGTTCCTGTTGTCAACCTTGTACCGCATTGTTCGGAACTTTATCAGTTGGAACGGGGTGCCCCCTTTGCCACACCTTTCCTGAAAGAAAAGGAATGGGCCTCGGTCTTCCACGTATATAGCTAGGCAAAAGAGAGGCCACAGGGCTGAGGACAAGACCAGCCCCAGAAGCGCCAGGGTGAAATCAAATGGCCTCTTAAGAGCGGACTCTCTCGTTGAAGATATCTTTCTTGCCTGTGGCATTGTAATATAGCTTCGAGGGTGTTTGGTAGCCCCCGTCTGTCATTGCGAGCGAAGCGTGGCAATCTCCTGCCAAAGCCTAGATGTCAGGCACCACCACCCTGGGTCTGTCACCTATCTTCTTGCAGGGGCTGCCCACATTTATACTCCAAGCTTCGACATTTTTAAGCACCAGGCTGTTGCTGCCGATGATTGCCCCCTCTCCTATCCTGACGTTAGGATGAATCACCACATTGGTGCCGACAAAGGCATCCTTCTCTATCACCACCCTGCCAACAGTCACATTTCTTTGCTCCTGAGGTAAAGCGGTCGACATTCGCTTGCCGCCGAGATAGGTGTCTGTACCGGTAAGTATCCTTGAGCCGCAGGCGATGTCAGCGTAATCGCCCACCACCAGCTCTCCCCCACCCACGATGCTGACAAAAGAGGCAATGTGGACATATCTACCGATTCTGATACCTTTACCGCCGTACACAAAGGTAAAATCGTCAATCATGCAGTAATCACCTATTTCTATCACCTCCGGCTTGACAATCTTCGCCAGGGGATATATCTTCACCTCTCGTCCACATCTCTTTAGCTTGTCTTTCACATTCTCCCCCATTTCAGTGCTGTTTGACATCTTGAATAGCCTCCAGCAACGTATTGACTAGAACCGGCACTGAATGGTATTTCATAACATACTACCTAGCGGAACCTCATACCACCCTTCCCGTAGCTAACATTTTCGTCTATGACGACCTTCATCTACAGGGCGACCTTCTCAGTAGAGATGTACGCTGCATATTCGAGGCAAGCCAGGATATCCCCGCGTTTAAGTCGAGGGAAGTTCTTTAATATGGTGTCATAATCCTCGCCAGCCGCCAGATGACTGAGAACTACATGTACTGGAATGCGAGTGTCCTTGATGCAGGGCTCCCCACCACAGATATTCGGGTCTGAAGTAATCCTCGGATTCATTTTTACGCCTTCATTTTGTCGCCAATCGCTGCTGCTATTTTGGTCTGCAAGCTGCCTTACCCCAGAGTGTCGCTGGTCTCTGGGAAAACAACCAGAATTATACACCCCTTCATTCATTGTGGTCACCTCAAGAGACTTGATAAGTCCAGTTGGGCAGGCTTCGGCTAGCACGACCTGGCAGGGTTTGCCGACTGCTTGGCATCTTCCATAGCCTCCAACAACCTATTTGCCAAAACCGGCACTGAATGGTATTTCGTAACATACTCATGACCCCTCATCCCCATGTCCCGGCGCTCCCTATCGCTTAATTCACAGATCTTCACAATGGCCGTTGCCATTTCCCCCGCCTCCTCAGGCGGCACCGTTATTCCACAGTTCGCCTCCACCACAGGATTCTTCACCGAATTTGTACCCCACACGACTGGCCTGGCACATATCATGTAGTCAAAAAGCTTATTAAGACTCATACCGTATTTATATAAAGCTGACTTGTTCATAGAGGCCACAGCGATATCAATAGATCGCAGAAGTGTAGGTATTGCATATTTAGGGATTGAGTCATAAAAGGTAACATTATTTAATCCCCAACTCTTAGCCTTCTCTATTACCCTTTGCTTTTCTCGTCCCTCACCTACCAGTAAAAAATGGACCCTAGCTACTCCTTCATTCTGAAGCAGACTGGCTGTTTCAATTATCGTATCCAGGTTATTCGCTATCCCATGAGCGCCGGCGTAGCCTACCAGCAGCTTTGCCTCGGATTTCAAACCGGAGATAATGTCGTCTAGCTCTTGAGGCAATTTGGCGCTGGTATCGGAAAATAATTCAGGGCTTATGCCATTAGGTATATAAACAATCTTACTATCAGGAATTCCGAGTCTTGTTATATATTCCGAAGCCTTGGGTAGAAGAACAATGATTTTCTTGGCTCTGTGGTAAAGGAATCTTTCCAGAACTCGCAGAAGCTTCACTACAAGGCTCCTGTTGCTGTAACCTCCTATGTCCACAAAGGTTTGCGGCCACAGGTCACGGACCTCGAAGATAAATCCTGCCCTCTTCAACTTAGCCAGGACATACCCTGCTAGCCCGGCAAACGGATGCGGCGACGATGCCAGGATTACATCAGGGCTTTCTCCAAATCTGATTCCCAAAGGAATAACACGAAAGCTGTAGCTCAACATATTTATTACCCGTCGCCAGTCGTTGCCACCGTAGTAAGGAGTTGTCCTGAGCCAGACAAACTCTACCCCGTCTATATTCTGCCGCCGGTAATTCTGTTTTCCTTCAAGTCTTTCCTCATTCCGTGTCCCATGGAAAAAACTGGAGGCAAAGATAGAGACTCGGTGCCCTAGCTTAGTGAGCTCTCTCGCAAAGTCAAAATGCCTTGTGCCACCAGGGGTATCAGGTGGAGTAGCATAATGATTAAGTATCCAAATATTCACTGCCTTATTTGCCTTCCCTCGAGCAAATCCTCATAAATGGCGAGAAGCTTCTTGCTCTCAGTTCCCCAGTTATACTTTTCCGTGGCTGCCTTCTTGCCGTTCTCCCCCATTTTCTTCGCTTCATCCGGATGGTCTATTAGATATTCAACCGCCCCAGCAATTTCTCTCGAGTCCAACGGGTTTACAGTCAATCCGCAATTATCGCCCTCAACAATCTCTTTCCATAGAGGAAAATTGGATGCAATCACAGGAAGACCTGCCGCCATGTATTCAAAGAGCTTAACCGGCATCCCAACAGTATATCTCTCTACAGGGTGAAGGCACACAATACCAACAGTTGCTTGAATCATCTTTAGCCAGAGTTCTTCCGGCTGAATCCAGCCCAGGTATTCTACCCTCTCAAATCCTCCTAGTCCTTTTACCTTATCCTGATAAGACTCGGGCTGAAACTTGCCATATAGCACGAGCTTAACATTCCTGGAGGAATCCAGGTATTCCATTGCCTGGACTATTTCGCTTATTCCTCTTTCTTCTGTAAGCCCACCTGCATATATAACATTAAAACCTTTATCAGCCTGTACTCCGCTGTCTCTATTGGTGAACCTGGGCAATATTGGGAAGTTATGCACAGCCACAACCCTTTTGTGACTGGAAAAGCTTTTCAATATGTCGTCGGTTGCAACGACAATGGCGTCAAAGAATGATACAGCAAACTTTTCTACCAGATTACTCAACCAGGCAATGCTTTTTCTTGTATGTCTTGGAAGATAGTACTTTGAAAGTATTGCTTTCCCATAATCCTCATGTACATCATAGATTGCCTTCTTACCTACAGTTTTTAGAAGCAGTGCTACCGGGATTAATTCCGGGTCGTGGAAATGATACACGTCAGCTTCTTGTTTGAGCGCCTGCTTGAATACCCTCCATGTTCCCAGCATCCGCCGAAACCTATTCTTAGGCTTAGGCAATGCCACAATCTTGACTCCATTCACAACCTCACTTTTGTCATGCTGGGCGATAAGCGTTACATCATAGCCAGCTTTTACCAGGCTCTTCGCCTGCTTGTGGAATATGCGAGCGTCGAAAGGCGAGTGAACTGAAGTTAGAATGCAGACTTTCATTTCTTAACCTTTGACATACAACTATACTTTCTTGGTCTCTCTTTCTTCACAACCGCTGTAAAGATAATATCGCACCTCTGAAAAACCACAAATCTCTACGAAACTTGATGAGATCGCTACAGCAGGAACAAGATAACCTCTCAAAAAAAGAACGCGGTCAACAGAAATTAAGAAATTTTAGGCGTCTTGAAATATTGCGGAGTTTTATCATCACTTGAAACAACCAGTAATTTGAAGGATAATCCCTGAATGTCTTAAGTGGAAGAGATATTATTGCCTCAAACTCGTCCTCAGTAAGCCCGAGTTTCTTTAAAACATATTCCTTGTCCGTTTTCATCATTTCCTCAGTTGGATAAGGATCGTGTTTCATCTCTTCCAGAGCCTCTTCCCTCGTTATTGGACTGAACAAATGAGGGCAGATAAATGGGCCCTTCTTTTGTCAATACCAAACTTCTTCGGGAGAATATAGGCTTGCAAAAAAGGTGTATATATGGATTCATAGTGTTTACCGCCATAGTATTTCCAGCCAAGTTCTTTTTCAATAATTTCCCTGGCTTCTTTCTTGACATATTTCATGTAGTTCAGAATATGTATAGTTTTTAGTCTTTTCACAAAGACATAGTATAGCAAACGAAGGAGACTATAGTGTGGAAAGTCTTCTAATCTGATTTTTCCGAACTTCTTATGAGCGCTTCTGATGTGCCTCCAATCCCTAAGGCCATAAGCCCATTTTGTAGGCAGTACTCCTTCAGCACTCACATTGCTCCCGGTAATAATAAATTGTACGCCTTCTTTCAGAGCCGTCCGGTAAAGAAGAGCCGAAATCGCATGGTCAGTAGGTATTTCAGCATCGGACGCAGACGCTCTCAAAAAAGACAATTGCAGATCCTTGAATTCTTCCCAATCTACTACATATCTGCATAAATCTACGTCAAGCTTTTTGAGCGCTTTTTCTATATTACTTGTTGCTAACTTTGAGTCCCATCCGTTATCGAGGTGAACAGCCAAGGGTCTCAACCCTAATTTCTTCACGAGAGATGCGACATATGTACTATCTACACCTCCACTAACTCCGATAATACAGTCGTACTTCTTATTTCTGCCCTTACTCTTGATTTGATCTACCAATTTATTGAGTTTTTCCTGCCCAGCCTCACCAAGAAAAAGACGTTCCTTTACTGATTCCTCATTCCTTCTGTAATGGTTGCAAACTCCACTTTCGTCGAATTTAATGTCCGGGTCTGTTGTATCCATAACGCATCTTGAGGAAATTCTGTAATTGGTTGTCACATTTAACCTCCCACGAGTGAAATTACAAACAGGTCAATCGAAACACTAGTATTTACATATGGGCTTTGCTCAAGCTGTTCATTCCCTGTCATGTTGGGCAATGAGAGTTACATCATAGCCGGCTTTTACCAGGCTCTTTGCCTCCTTATGGAATACGCGGGCGTCGAAGGGCGAATGAGCTGGGTTAAGATACGGACCTTCATTGAGCTTGTTGCGAAACTCCACTGTCTCATGAGCGAGTCCGAAGATTCTCTGAGTGTGCTCTTTTTTTGCCCTTAACTCTGCCGTTCGTTGTCATTCGTCAACAGCCCCCTTCTCTAGCCTGTATACCCTCGCCGCGAACACGCCTCCACTCTCCCATACTAGAGTGCTCATCCCTGAGTCTGTGGCAATCTCCTCAAGCCATGACTCCTGAATCTCCCCCCTCTGCCTTGCCCGCTCCGAAATCTGGAGATAGTCTATCCCCAACGACACCAAATACTCGTAGCCTTCCTGTGCTGTCTTGGCTTCGAAGAATGGCCTCATTCTGCTGTCCCTCCAGTAAATCCCCGGACGTTCCCCATAATAAAAGTAGGAAGAATCTTCTGTTACCAGCACAAGGGAGTCCTCTGGTGTGTTGTCATTGATATAGAATACCGATGAGGCGTAGTATCCCCCAGTCTGTATCAACTTGTCTTTGTCTGATAGACACAGAATCCCAAGCCCATGATAAGGAACTCCAATGGTCTTCGGGTATGTGTAATCACTAGCCCATAGAAAGCACATAGCTCCGACTATTCCCAAGACCAGTAGCTTCCGAAGTATGCCTGTTATCAACTGCTCTCAGCCCTTCCATCCAATGTACTCAAAAGTACCCCAGCACAGAGGGCGGCAAATGGTGCAGCCGTCATGTAATAGCGGTATAAGTCAAAGCACAGGAGATACCCATATATTAGCCCAATGGTTAGGACCGCACCTATGGCAACAAAGATAAAGCCACGATTCTCTTGGTATCCCTTCCAGAGTAGCGGTAGTAAGGATAGTAGAAATAGTAATGGCAATATACCATAGAACTTGTAGTTCGTCAGTATGTGCTGAACAATGCTCAAATCAGGAGCATTAGTTGCAAGCCATATGGCTCGCCCCTGTAGATTACTGATAATCTTGATGGATTGGTAAGGGTAAGCCAAAAGCCCTATTGTTGCAGCTGGCAAAACTAGAGCTATGCCGGTGCCTACCCTCCGTATAACTCTTCCCTTGGCAAAGAGACAATACAGGATACCAGCTATGGGAAGCGCAACTATGCCTACGGCATGTGTGAAGAGTGCAAGTACCAATGTGAAAACTGCTATACCTAGCAATGGTGCTGAATATTGTACTGTCAACCAGTATACCCAGAAGATACCTAGAGCAAAGAAGAATATGCGTATGGCATCAATAGAGTTATACATCGCTTCGAGTGTATAAACGGATACTGTGACCAGGGCAAGAACTGCAAATAGCCCAGCTCCCTTGCCAAGTACCTCTCCCCATCTCCATACAAGAAGGGCTGTCAAAATCAGATATATCGGCGCAACAGTCCGCACACCATAGTCAGAGCTAATTCCTCCCTGCAAAAGATAACTCCAAACATACAGAAGGTGAAGCCCTGGAGGGTAGTTACTGGGCACATACTCTAGGGAACAGTTCTCATAGAGTATCCTTCCAGTAGTAGCGTGCTTCAGAGCATCATGTGCTTGGATAGGGAAGAGAATTGCTTTGTACGAAGCGAACAGAACTATCGCAAGGATTGCTATGGCAACTATAACTCTAATAGTAGACCACCCTGACAAATAGCATGGCCTGCTGAACAACGAACGATATGTCTCGGCTAACTGTGGGAAGCTCCTCCACGAGAGGGCAGGAGCAATAGCAAAAACCGCTAGGACTATACCTATATAGATAAAGTGAGAAGCCCCTGGCAGTAGCAAGAAACAAAGATAGAGAACAATGGAAACGATGCCCGGGGCAAGCCCAATAGAACCAAATAAGATGCTTGCTCTATCAACCGTAGTTCTCTGCAGCGCTCTGAAGAGAAGAAGCGCAAGGGCGTTGCCCAGTATGCCGTATGTCAATAACAGCCCTAGGGTAAACATAACACCTCGCTATTAGGTGACGTGGCACTTTTGACTTCTACCCCGCAGAGTGCCACCGGAAGGTAACCTATGATTGCTACTATGACAGCAGCCAGGGCTAAAGATTGGGCATCAATGTCTTCAGGTCTATCATCAACTTCCCCATTTATATGGTTGTGTAGGGGAAAGTTTACATGAGGGCTATGTCCTTTGCTGGTCATGTGTAGCCCTCCTTAATGAGTTTCGCAACAAGCTCTCCATTCCTTAATCTTCAACGTATACTATATTTTCTTTATTTCCCTTTATCCGAAGTCGCTCCAGAGATAATACCACCCCTCCTAAGAACCATAAGGGTCTTGTGCCGATTATGCTCATGCTGAAAAGGCCAGCAGCTAGAAAAGTAATGAAAGGCACTGTG
>CAZOQG010000047.1:0-13437 GCA_964582065.1 uncultured Dehalococcoidales bacterium | reverse complement strand
TTATGAATAGACTAGGACTGGGCTATGAAGCGCTGAAGAAGATAAAGCCAGATATTGTTTATCTATCGTCTTCAGCTCGCGGTGCTATTGGTCCTGAACGAGAGTATTCGGGCTATGCACCCAATTTTGGCGCCTCCGGAGGTATATCTCATATTACTGGCATGGCAAATGGCAAGCCCGCTTTCATGGCAGGAGAAATCGATTTGCTGAGCGCAATAACGTCAGCCTTTGCCATACTTGTAGCCCTTAATCATCGCCTTGCAACAGGAGAAGGACAGCATATAGACCTTTCGTCATCGGAAGCAATAAGTGTGCTCATTGGAGAGGTTATCATGGATTACACTGCTAATGGCACAATCCAGACACGTGAGGGAAATCTCGATGAGTTCATGGCTCCGCACAACTGTTACCGTTGTAGAGGGAACGATAAGTGGATAAGTATCGCAATTGCCACAGATACAGAATGGAAAGCATTCTGCGAAGTTCTGGGTAACCCCGATTGGACTAAGGAACAAAGTCTCCTCACCGCTTCTACTCGATGGCAGAACCAAGAAGAGTTAGATAAACTGATTGAGAAATGGACCATCAATTACAGTCACTACGAAGTAATGGAAATGCTTCAGGAAGCTGGAGTAGCAGCTATGCCCTGTTTCGATGCCGAAGAAATATTTAACGATCCTCACTTGAACCAGCGCCAGTACTGGGCCAAAGTCATTCACCCGTTGATGGGAGAACTAGCGGCACTGGCTTGCCCTTGGAAATTCTCGGCTACTCCGGCGAAGATTAGTTCAGCAGCACCTATGTTCGGTCAGGACTCAAACTATATCTTCAAGGAACTCCTCGGTATGGGAGATGACGAGATCAGTCTTTTGGAGGAAGAGAAGGTCATCTATTGAAACGAAAGGATGTGGAAATGGTTGAGAATAAGAAATTCCTGACTGAAGCTGAGGCACAACAGATTGCTGAAAAGTTCTTGCTCGCCAAACACTTTCAGTCCAAACTTGACTTCATTGATAGCCAGCTAATTGACAAAGATAATGTTCAAGTATATCAATTGCAGGGAGAAATCACGATGCAGTCTCGAGGCTCACTCGACCGCTTTGTTGGCCCTAAAGCAGCAAATAAGCACAAGTTCAAGATAGAAATCGAAGCCCAACGGGGCCAAGTTCTCGGCTATGAGTTCACGTAGGTCGCTGCCTGCTTTGGCAATTATCACTCTTCCCAGGCATCTTCCCCGATGAGGGGTACAAAGCGGCAACCACCTAGATCCTCAATTAGATTTCGTCTCTTTTTCTTAGTGACCTTGAGCAACTTCTGCTCCCATCTGGAACCCACTGGAATGACCAATCTCCCGCCCAAAGTCAATCGATCAAGGAGCATGTCAGGAACACGGGGCGCAGCGGCAGTAACTATGATAGCATCATAGGGGGCTCCAGCCCGCCAACCCAAGGATTTCCCAGCCACATGAATTTCAACGTTGGTATAACCTAGCTTGTCCAGAACCTGTCTGGCTGATTCTGTCAGTTGGGGAATGCGCTCGACACTAACCACCCATTTGGATAGTCCAGCCAATATTGCTGTCTGATAGCCACTCCCAGTGCCCAGTTCCAGTACTTTTTCACTGCCCTTGAGTTCCAAAGCTTGCGTCATCAAAGCCACGATAAAAGGCTGAGAAATAGTCTGCCCGAAGCCAATGCTTAAGGGTATATCTTCGTAAGCCGAGTGGTAATGGTCTGCTGGTACAAAAAACTCGCGGGGCACGCGTGCCATAGCTGCAAGAACACGCTTATCACTAATCTCGTGACTCAGGCCTTCAACTAGTCTAGTTCGGGCTGCCTCTAAACCCACGCATATACTACCTCAGGGCCTTAACCCAGTATGAAAGCTAACACGATAAGAATTAGAAACAGAGCACCAACAATAATGCCGATGCGCCGTAGCTCAGGTAGCACATATCGATAGCGAGCTGCTTGCGCCGAGGAGACGGAGGGTTCAATCGAAGACACCGATGCTTTGGGCTCAACCGTTGCCCTGAGCGTTTGGGCGCCTGCGCCTGGTGCTCTCTGCAGTGGCTTGCCGCCAGTCCGATGTTTGGCTCTAGTTCGTCGCGATTTCTTTGCCATACTTTGACTCCCAGGAATTTAATGTCATGTTTCTATATCTCCGCCACCCGTAAACAAAAGATAGCTGCCCCCTCTGGCTCCGAATCAACGATAAACCTCCACCTGCTTATAAGCTCTGGTAGTTGAAATATGGGCATGTCCCAGAAGCTCTTGAACAGACTGCAACTCAGCACCGCCTTTCAGCTTATGGGTAGCAAAGCTATGGCGCAGACTACGAGGAGTAACTTTGGCAGTAAGTCCGGCTCTATCCGCATAGCCTTGAACAATTTGCCAGAAGCCTTGTCGAGTAAGCCGTTCACCACGGCGGTTAAGGAACAAAGCAACTTCGTCTTGATTATTCAACAGTTCAAGGCGAACATCATCTATGTATTCCTTGACTACCTGCGCTACATATTGGTCGATAGGAACAACTCTGACTCTGGAGTTTCGACCCGAGCAAATAACATTGCCTGCCTTCAAGTTAACATCTTCCACATTTAATGCCATTAGCTCGCTGGCTCTTAGGCCAGTAGCATAAAGCAACTCCAGCATTGTTTTGTCTCTCTTCGCATCTGCGGTGGAGAGCTTTGCCGGCTCCGCTAACAAACGGCGAACTTCAGAAACAGACAAAGCCTTGGGCAACGGTTTATTCACCTGAGGTGAAGCCAAATTCGGTGCCAGGTCGCCTCTCAGCTTACCAGTGTCTACCATAAACTTAAGGAAACATTTCGCTGTAGCTACCTTACGGGCTATCGTAGTCGGTCTGTACATTCTTTCCTTCAGGCTGCGCAAATAACCCGACAGAACTTCAGCATTTAACGTGACTCTGGCAGAACCAAGGCCCTCTTCGGAGTCTTGAGGTTTCACATAAGCAGCTAACTGGTTCAAATCACTGTTGTAAGCTGCTATAGTATTTGGAGAGTATCTCTTTTCCTTTGCCAGGTAATCGAGGAAAGACCTTATATCTTCTTTCATTTCTCGCCGTCTCCCTTATTCTAGCACAATACCACACCAAACATATAGAAATATCTACAAGGGAAGTGCCGAAAGTTTTTTGTCTCCTTTCTTACCCGATGTTACAATGAATTGAACCATGATGCCAATGCCAATCGAGGCACAGTTAAAAGCCTTGCCAGCGAAGCCTGGAGTCTACCTGTTCAAAGACAGCCAAGGTAAGGTTATTTACGTTGGCAAAGCGGCTAGCCTCCGCCATCGGGTGAGGGCTTACTTTAGTCCTAGTACTAATCTATCACCTAAGCTTCAGCGGTTGGCAGCCAGCATAAGCGACTTCGAGTCTATATTCACCGATTCTGAGCAGGAAGCCCTTATTTTGGAATGCACCCTGATTAAGAAATACCGTCCTCGCTACAACGTCAGCTTGAAAGATGACAAAACCTTCCCCTACCTTAAGATAGACCTCGACAATAATTGGCCTAGCGTCCGTATCACCCGGCGTTTCCGTAAAGACGGAGGTAAGTATTTCGGCCCATTTGCCAGTGCCGGGTCAGTACGCAGAACGCTAAGGTTAATAAGGAAAATCTTCCCGTTTCGTTCCTGCAATAAAGCTATTACCGGGAAAGATTCCAAGCCTTGCCTTGAATATCATATCCATCGCTGCTCAGGACCTTGCATTGGCGCTGTAAGCAAAGAGGACTATGACGAAATAATACGGCAGGTTATCCTCTTTCTTGAAGGGAAGCAAGAACTGGTGGTCCGGGAACTCAAGCACAAAATGGAAAAAGCCTCGCAGCAACTCCAATTTGAAAAAGCGGCTCTACTTCGCGACCAGATTCAAGCTACAGAAGCAGTAATTCAGGGACAGAAGATTGCTGTCACGGTAATGGGTGAACAGGATGTCATCGCTTTGGCACAGGCCAAAGACCTAGCTTATGTAGAGATTTTTTTTATCCGCAACAATAGACTCATCGGGCGCGACCATCTTCTGGTAGATGGCATACGGGACGAAGAGCCGAGTCAAATAATGACCAGTTTCGTCAAACAATACTACGCCTCAGCCTCCTCAATACCACCTGTAATCTTGCTCCAGTATCCTATTGACGAGCCAGCGGTTATCATCGAGTGGCTAAGCAGTCAAAGAGGAGCAGCGGTCAAGCTGCGTGTGCCGTGCCAAGGGGCCAAGAAGCAGCTAGTAGATACAGTCGCTGAAAACGCTCGCCATGGATTAGAGCTATACCAAATCAAGCAATCAGCAACAGTTGACCCAGCTATTGTATTACAGGAACTGAAAGAGAGACTCCGCTTGCCCAGTATCCCGATGAGAATAGAAGGCTATGATATTTCCAATATTCGGGGTACCCTGGCTGTAGGTAGTATGGCCGTTTTCGATAAGGCCATGCCAAAGCCGGCTCACTACCGACGCTTCAGAGTCAAAACAGTGGCGGGTATGGATGACTATGCCATGATACAAGAAGTGCTAAGACGGCGTTTCCGAAGATATCTGGCCGATGAGGACAAGTGGTCAATAGCCCCCGACCTGGTCCTCATTGATGGTGGCAAAGGCCATCTCAATGCTGCTCTAGAAGTAATGAGGGGATTAGGGCTCGGCTCCATTCCGGCTGCGAGCCTAGCCAAAGAAAGAGAGGAAATATTCATTCCAGGTAATCCTGGACCAGTTGATCTTCCTCAAACCTCCGTGGCCCTGCACTTACTTCAAAGAGTTAGGGATGAAGCCCACCGCCTTGCCCTGGGCTACCATAAAAGACTACGGCATAAGGAGGGCATAGCTTCAGCCCTTGATGGTATACCTGGCATCGGCCCGAAGCGAAAAAAGGCCCTGATAAGAGAGTTCGGTTCAGTCCGGGGTATCAAAGAGGCATCAATAGACCAGCTAGCGGCAGTAGAAGGAATGACGGGCAAATCAGCGGCCAAGGTGAAGGAATATCTGTAATTAGTCCTTGGGCGAGGCAAGTTCTTGACACCTGTAGTATAATCACGGCAAGAGGAGGTGAAGCATGTTAACTGCATCAAAATGGCTTCTGATAGTAGCTGGCGCGTTGCTAATTCTAGACTCAATACTGATATTCGCCGGTCTACCTAATCCGGCTTTGCTGCTTTTTGGCTGGGCTTGGCCTTTACCCTGCCCCATCGCTCTGCTCCTGCTTGGTGTGGGGCTTCTTCTCTTCCCAATTAGCAGTAAGGCTTTCAAGAAAGAATAACGTATCTCTCAGTAGGGACAGACCCCCAGAGCTTGTCCTGAGCCCTTCGCTATCGCCAAGTTAAAATGACAAATAGAAATGTAAATATTCGTTTCCAAAACCCCTTTACAGCCGGCCCTTAATCCGCAGCTGTCATTGCGAGCGAAGCGTGGCAATCTCATAGCCGCCCACTGAGATTGCTTCGTCGCTCTCGCTTCTCGCAACGACGGAAAGGGCAGGCATTGCTTTTTCATTTTTGACCTGTCGTTTTGCATTTTTATCTTCAACTTTTGCATTTCGACTTTGGAGCCCTTCGCTATGGCTCAGGGTGAACTCGGCGATGGATTTGTCGGCTTCCTCCTCCGATGGTCACCATCTTCTCCCTCTCCCTTGATGGGAGAGGGTTGGGGTGAGGGTGAAAAAGCATGTGAGATTGCTTCCTTTCGGTCGCAATGACGAGGGGGCATTTAAAGACCTGTCCCTACATTTCTGAATCGGTCTAGAAGCTGGGCTAAAGTTTTGGCATTCTTCACCGCATAGGCTTCAGCATCGTTGTTGAAGTAAATATACACTGTGTCTAGATTTGTCTCTAGCTCGGCAATCCGTTTTGCCCAATCGGAGAGTTCTTTATCGTTGTAGCAACTCGCGTATAATCCAGCACTGCCGTGGAAGCGGACATAGACGAAATCAGCCGTAGCTACTGCAGGACAGGTGAAATCAGGCATATCGAAGACGCACAGGCCAACATTATGTCGTCTTAGAACTTCGAACACCCTATCGTCAATCCAGGACTCATGGCGAAACTCCAACACATGGTGATATTGGCAAGGCAGCATAGACAAGAAAACTTCCAGGGTTTCATCATTGCGTTTCATATTAGGTGGCAATTGATATAGAAGCGGACCTAGTTTATCTTGCAGGAAATCAGCTCGGGACAGGAAATTCTGCAACGGCTCCTCCACATTCTTTAGCCTTTTTATATGGGTAATAAAGCGACTCACCTTGACAGCGAAGACGAAACCTTTGGGCGACGACTCTCGCCAATTAACGAAAGCCGTTTCCGAAGGCAGACGGTAAAAGCTATTATTGAGTTCAACGGTGGTAAAATGCTGGCCATAGAATTCTAGCCACTTTGGCTTAGCTAGCTTTTCAGGATAGAAAAGCCCTTTCCAGTGGTCATAATGCCAGCCGCTGGTTCCGATATAATACTCAGGCACTGTTCCTCCAAATTGAGATTGTTTAGCAATCCTCCCCATCACTCTGACCCCTTCGCTACGCTAAGTCAAAGTTAAAAGTCAAAAACCAAAATGGCAAATAAAAATGCAAGTATTCGTTTCCAAAACCCCTCTAGAGCCGGCCCTTAATCCGCAGCTGTCATTGCGAGCGAAGCGTGGCAATCTCATAGCGGCCCACTGAGATTGTTTCGTCGCTCTCGCTTCTCGCAACGACGGAAAGGGCAGCCATTGCTTTTTGAGTTTTGACCTGTCATTTTGCATTTTTGTCGTTAGCTTTTACGTTTACCTAGAGACCCTTTGCTATCGCCCAAGGTGACAACTAAAAACTCCCCAGATTGGACTTTGCCACAGCTCCCAACTATAATTGGCTGCTGATGAAAGAGACACATAATCAATCAAGGCTTCCTGTGACAATTCCCCCGCAGCTTATCAATCAGGGCTTTATCTGGATAAACACTCGCCGCGCTTCCATCAAGACAAGAAGGTTATCGGGAATCTCTTGGCTGCTAATGCTGCCTGTTTTCATGTTTGAGTTCCTTTTCCTATTTCTCATCATGGGCCTACTGCTATTCTTCTTCTCACTTTATGTAGTATTCCACTTGCTGCGTTCCCGGCTGAGGTCAAAAACAGGGCACTTCAGCCGGCATAGATAGGAGAACCAGCCCGCTCCCTGGGCCCCTGAAAACCGTTACTTCAGCTTTCATAGCTCTTCCAGCCGTGCCAGGTCAAATGTCATACCATCGCGAGCGGCGATAACGGAGATACCTGTATCCTGGCTCAACTGTCTGGCTAATTCCCACGGCTTAGCCCGCCATAATGACATACCAAAATGAGTGAGTATGGCAGCTTTCGGCTTCAACTCTTCGATTATCTGTCTGGCTTCAGGAATAGACAAGTGGTCAACTGGGATCTTAGGTTCCAGCATGACCGCATTTATGATTAATAGCTCAGCTCGATAATAACTGGGCAGCCTAGCAAAATACTTGGTATCGATAATCCAAGAAAACGTATGCCTTGGTGTTGTAAAGACAAAGCCATAGGTTTCCACCGAGTGGTGATGCTTGACCGGAGTTTCGAAGTGAACATCATCGACAGAATAGGACTTGCCCTCAGACAGAATCTCTATGCTTTCTGGATAGCTTTGCAAATAAGGCAGAATCACAGCTCCTTCATTCAGGGCATCGGACGGCGCAAACACTGTGCCCCGCTGCTTCCAACCTCCCTCGGTCATAGCTTCAATCATGATATTGATGTCATTCGAGTGGTCAAGGTGTTTGTGAGACAAGATAATAGCCTTGAGCTTAGAAGAATCAAGCTTTCTCTTGGTAGTCTGGACCAGACAACCAGGGCCGGGGTCGAGGAGTATATCAGTACCACCAAGACTAAGCCAGGCACCACCTGAAGCCAAGAACTGTTTGGTTACCACAAACCGAGCCCCAGCGGTACCAAGAAAGGTGATTGTATCCGACAATTCATTCATAGCCATAATTATAGCAGGAAAGTTGGCTTCTTTACCTACGTTTTTGCTAAAATTGGCTAAGCCGTTTTAGGTTGTCAACAGGGGACACATGGCGGAATTACAAGACGAGATTGCTAAACTGCTCAGAGAGTACCAGGCTAAGACAGGGAGACTGCTGACTATAGGCACGGTTGAATCAGCTACAGGAGGCAGGATAGGCGATAAGATAACGAATGCGCCGGGTAGTTCTGACTATTATAGAGGCTCCATAGTCGCCTACAGCAATGACGTCAAAACGGGCATCGTTGGGGTAGAGGAAAAAACCATCAGGAACTGTGGGGCTGTTAGCCCCGAGACAGCAATAGAAATGGCCGAAGGTGGCCGGAGTTTGCTTAAAGTAGATATCTGCATATCCGATACTGGAATCGCCGGACCTACCGGTACTACCCCGGGAAAACCCGTTGGGTTGTTTTACCTTGGTTTAGCTGCTGAAGATGTCACATTAGGTCGGGAGCATCGCTTCCGAGGCAGCCGAGAGAAAAACAAGCAAAAGGCAACCGAAATGGCGCTAAGCCTATTGAAGGAATACCTGACAAAATGCATAAGCAAAGTAGCCGATAGCACTTTAGAAGAAAAGCACGTAGTCACTTGCTTCCTCGAGCACGGCAAGAGAATTCTGATTTTGAGGCGGAGTCACAAGGTTGGCACTTACCAGGGAAGCTGGGCTGGCGTCAGCGGCTATATGGAGAGAAGCGATACAGAGCAAGCCTTTACCGAGATAAGCGAGGAAACAGAAGTGTATAAGAACGACCTGAAACTGATAAAGAAAGGCGAACCTCTGGAAGTGATTGACAGAAGTTTGAATCGAAAATGGATTGTCCATCCTTTCCTTTTTCATGTAAAAGCTCCGGAAAAAATCAGGCTTGATTGGGAGCACACAGAGGCGAAGTGGATTAAGCCCCAGGAGCTTACCAACTATAAGACTGTCCCGGGGCTAAAGAAAGCCCTGGCTCGTGTGATTAAATGAAATGCAGTTATGCCTGATTGTGACTCCCGCAGGAGCCGAATATGCTGGCTAAGGTAACGAGCTGCGCTGTAGTTGGGCTGGAGGGAGCTATTGTCGAAGTAGAAGTTGACATTTCTCCTGGCCTTCCCTCTTTTACCATCGTCGGTCTGCCAGATACTGCGGTTCAAGAGGCTAGAGAACGAGTCCGCGCTGCCATTCGCAATTCCGGTTGCGCTTTCCCAACAAAACGAATTACGGTGAACCTGGCTCCGGCTGACCTTAAGAAAGCCGGACCTGCCTATGATTTGCCTATCGCTATGGGTATCCTGCTTAGCTCAGAGCAGGTATATGCTGATGTCTCAAAAACGCTTTTCCTGGGTGAGCTTTCTTTGGATGGCAGTCTGCGCCACACCAATGGCATCCTCCCTATGGCGGCTCTAGCCCAAGAAAAAGGCTTTCCAGAGGTTTTCGTTCCTGCCGATGATGCCAACGAGGCTTCCTTATTAGATAGCATTAAGGTCATTCCGTCTGTCTCGCTAGCTCAATTGGTTAGCTATCTTCGGGGTGAAATATCAATTGCTCAATATCAGCCGGATAAAGACTGGAGGGATATCATCCCTGACTCCCCCCAGACTGATTTAGCTCAGATAAAAGGACAGGAGCATGCCAAACGTGCTCTGGAGGTAGCTGCTGCCGGCGGACACAACGTTCTCATGTCTGGGCCGCCGGGAAGTGGCAAGACGATGCTAGCTCGTTCCCTACCTAATATGATGCCAATGATGACTCTAGCCGAGGCTTTGGAAACGACCAAAATCTACAGTGTTAGCGGACTCCTTTCCCATGATACTCCCCTGATAAACCAGCGCCCCTTTCGCTCACCTCATTACACAATCTCCCATGCCGGACTGGTCGGCGGCGGACACTGGCCCCGACCCGGTGAAATAAGCCTAAGCCATCGAGGCGTGCTTTTTCTGGATGAGTTTGCCGAATTCAGCCATATGGCTCTCGAATCATTGCGGCAGCCAGTGGAGGACAGGCTTATTACCATCAGTCGGGCTCAAGGTAGTTGCACCTTCCCGGCGAATTTTATGCTCGTAGCAGCCATGAACCCGTGCCCCTGCGGCTATTACGGTGACCCGGTCAAACAGTGCAAGTGCTCCGCCAGCGAAATCTCACGGTACCAGAAGCGAATCAGCGGCCCACTCCTCGACCGCATCGATATTTTCATCGAAGTCCCCCGAGTTGAATATGAAAAGCTTACCGATGATACCTTGGGCGAAAGCTCGGAGAGGGTTCGAACTAGAATCGAAGCTGCCAGGCAAATTCAGCAGAGTCGTTTCCAGGGAACAAAGCTCACTTGCAATACTGAGATGACACCCATAGAAGTCAAGGAATTCTGTCAAATAGAGGCCCCAGCCCAGAGCTTACTCCGCACCGCCATGAAACAGCTTTACCTTACCGCCCGTGCCTTTCACCGCATCCTCAAGTTAGCCCGGACAATCGCCGACCTCGACGGCGCCGATACCATCAAGGCAAACCACCTGGCTGAAGCCCTCCAATACCGCCAGCGGACTCTGAGTTAGTAACATGATGACCTGCCCCGATTATACACCCAGCTAAAGCAGAGGGGAATACGGGCACAGAGAATCTGCATCCGTATGGGATTCCCATAGCAGTCTGGCTATCGAGTTATGAACCCAATTTCGGATTGGGCTTGAGGATAGCTCGAAGCTGTATAAGCTGCCGTCAGGGTGGATCTTGGCCCAAGGAATCATTATCAATAGAATCTAGAGGCACATTGAGAATAAGACTAATGTAGTCTCCTCAATTCGAATACAACTGGGTTCTCAGCGTCTGGACAAGCCACTGTTGCCGTATCCTTATCTTGCGCCCACGGTAATTCCCCACCAAAACGCAACACTCGCAAATCAGGGAGAATAGCGTTCAATGCTGGTAAACATATACCTTCCTGAGTCTTTGAACCAATAATCCAAGAATCGCCTACTTTGTGTTCTGCTCCGCATTCTCCTTTCTGCGATATCACCTTTACCTGAATATCGTACAGTTTGTCCATACATGCCTCCTTAGAATAAGACTACAATATTCGATCAATTATACAATGAATTCAAAATAGACTCTTCCCCAATATATGTGTTAGCTGTTAGCACACAGAGGTCATATGGCTGATTGTGAAAAGCATATCCAGAAATGGTGCAAGGACACACCAGGTCAGTTACTTTCCAGGACAGTCTGAAGTTTTCTTGTGGGCTCGAAGCTGATTCTAGGACATGATTGCCTGTGTGGCGGTCTCAATCATATATGAAGGCTAGCAAACGTGAGCCTGCCATCTGAAAGCCACCGTCTGCAACATCTATCGGTATCCAGGATGGTCAACGAATGTGTAGAATCGATTAATGAAATCTGGAATACTCCTGAGCTGCTTTCTTGAAACAGGACCTTCGGCTTCTTGACCTCCAATACAGCATCTGATTTTTGCTTCCGCGGTAAAGAAGTATCCCACAATCAAAGTCAGTGCTACTGAAGCACATCCAACGCAGCCAGCAGTAAGAGTAACTGGCACAATGCCAGCAGCAAGAGCAACAAGGGCAGTAAGAGGAGCAAGAGCACCTTGTGCAACGTCAGCAGCAGGACCACCTTGTGCAAGACCAGAACGTGCAGATAGAGCAAAGAAGGCAAGAATCGGGGCAGCAGCGGCCAACACTATTCCTAAGGCTAGGAAAACGATTTTTCGCTTTACCGTCACAAACTCAAGAGCCTGGACATCCCTATGCAAACCCATCAATATCTTTTCCTCTTTTCGTGACTTACTCACACAGAATAGCCTCTTATTCGTCAGTAATAGTCCATCAGCTCCTTTCGAGAAAGGTAATGACCCCACAACTTCCTCTCCTTGCAAGAGCGCAATCCCTGTGTCCCCGAGGTATCTTTGATTTTCAGCCAGTGCGTTCTCCTTTCTTCCCACGTCTTGCTCCTAATTATACGCTCAGCTAAGGCCGAACGGAATAGCCATTTAGTAACAAGTGGAATAGGCATTTGGTAGTGGGAAATCGTCATCCCCCTATCTCTTTACAGAAACTCCTAAATCCCACTTCTTATATATGGGGATTAGCCTCAGAGAATTGTTGAGCCAGATTTGCTTTGGTGCTGAGATATACAAGGTCAGTTACTTTCCAAGATAGCCTGGAGTTCTATAAGTCGCCGTCGGGGCGAGAGTCAGTAGACCTTGAGGATACCTTGAGGCTGTAAGACCCTTCCAAGTCTACCCGATTGTGTCCGAACCAAAAAACTGGCACTACCAATCAGCGATTCCAGCCTGCCAAATAAAGTAACAAAGCAAGTCCAATGATGGCAACCAATATAATAACGACTACCACCATTGCCCTCGTTTCATCTCCTTCTGTCCTCTTACCAAATCCGCCCAGCCTGTTGTCACTCGCCTTGATTATACACCCAGCCAAAGCATAATAGAATGCCCTGATAGAAGGATAAACCCACCACATCTACCCTTGGTCTAAATGCCCAGGCGGAGAACTGCAAACTCGTTGCCCGTTCTGTAAGTAAGCCTTGAGCCTCAAACTAACTCCATTCTCAATACCATTTTGGCCAGATCCCAACAGTGCTCATACAGATGTAGCCCCTTGCTGAAAGCTACCAGGGAACCATCATCAACCCCTATTTCTCTCGCCATATATTCTTTCAAAAGCTGCAGTCCTCCCAGATTTGTTGGGAATCCACCCCAGAGGTCCCAGCTCCGGAAATAGACAATGAAGTGCAGGGCGTTGTCCTGAACGCGAGTATCGACTACCCTCATGCATTGAGGGTCTTTCAGGTAGATGCTCGAGGGGCTACCCACAGACATGCACATCTGGTTAGTGTCAAAGCCGAGTTTGTAGCGCCTGATTACCTCTTCTATTTGAGGAGCTAGGTCTTCCCCATAAGTGTACTCTTCGTTGGGTTTCTTGTCCGCTGTCATCAGGTATGACAGGTACTCCTCGATAACCTCATCAGTGGTGGGGGCTGGTACTCCGCTGGGAACAGTGGGGCTCAATGGCCTGATACCCGGGTTCCGGACTGTGACTGCAACCAGGGGAATCTCCTTACGGTGAGTACCCTCAAAACTCCCTTGCTGAATGAGATAGGTTCTTCCTTCCAGTAGCGCCTTTTGAAGACACTGGAACCAGGCATCTCCCAACCCGACTGCGTTCACTACCGTTAAGTTCATATTCGCCCTCAGACAATTTTACCATTTACTAACCTAACCTTGCAGTCACCACGCCTTGCCCAGGGACTTTGATCACCCATTTTCGCTCGGCTTGCTCCGCTCTTGCATTACGAGCGCCAAGGCATAAACCACACGAGTCAATCGCTATTTTCTTGAGCCTCCTTTCTCAAACCCTCCAGGCCGTGTCTAGTCGTTTACCCAGGGCTGCACGTGCCTTCCACCGCATCCTCAAGCTAG
>CAZOQG010000046.1:0-13456 GCA_964582065.1 uncultured Dehalococcoidales bacterium | reverse complement strand
CTTTCTTCCCTAACTGCGAGCTCGCCGGGTCCAGGTATGTTACCCTTGCCCCCTGATCATAGGCGGCGGCTTCAAAAGCGCACCTGGTCCTTGTGGAAGCCTTCTCGAAAATCAAAACTATATTTTTTCCCACCATCCTCGGCTGCTCGGTTCCCGCATACTTCGCTTTTTTCAGCTCTACGGAAAGATCCAGCAAAAATCGGATATCTTTCGGTGAGAAATCC
The DNA here is from genome assembly GCA_964582065.1 of uncultured Dehalococcoidales bacterium. Classification (GTDB taxonomy): domain Bacteria; phylum Chloroflexota; class Dehalococcoidia; order GIF9; family UBA5629; genus JACNFS01. The sequence continues at coordinate 13,232 of CAZOQG010000046.1, read as the reverse complement.
AGTAGCTTTAGAAAGCTCCTGTTTCTGAGATTGTAAGCCATTTTTCAACTACTCCTCCATTTATTTTGACATGAAGATCTGTAGAACAACTTGCTGGCCTCAGCTCAAGCAAACCTTTCGCGTAGCCCCAACATTTTTCTTCCGTCAAGCGTTAGTACCTTAACCGCTCCCACTTTCAGCGCCTTCTGCTCAATGGCAGGAAGATTCCCAACACCACCTATATCTACAGTAAGAGCAATGACCTCCATAGTATACTTGATATCTATCCACCTTAGGGCTGCCGAAGTATGCAAGCCACCCCTACAGGCCAATATTGCCTTATCTCCCGCTACTTGCCATCCGACTGAAGACTGTTTCTAGAATACCCAATGCCTCGTCGACGTCTTTCTCGGTAATAATGAGTGGTGGCATGAACCGCAAGGCATTGGGCTTCACCCGATTGACCAACAAGCCCTCCTTCAGGCAAGCCAGCACCACGTCTTCCGCTATATCACCGGTAAAGCCCAAAGCTAGCAACAGCCCACGACCCCTCACCTCAGTAACAAAGCCACACTTTCCCTTCAACTTCTCCAAACCACTCACGAAATAACGCCCCACCCGCCTAGCTTTTCCCGGTATATCATTATCGATGATGAATTTCAAAGCAGCCAAGCCAGCCGCACAAACTAATGGATTGCCACCGAAAGTTGCGCCATGCTCACCGAAAGCAAAGACTGAGGCTCGCTCTTTAGCCAAAAAAGCTCCGATGGGCACACCGCTGCCTAACCCTTTAGCCAAGGTCATAATGTCCGGCTCAACACCAAATTGCTCGTAGGCGAACAGCGTTCCAGTTCGGCCAATAGCAGTCTGAACCTCGTCAAAAACCAAGAGTATGCCTTTCTCATCGCACCAAGCTCGTATCTCCTTGAGATAATCATCGTCCGGCACGTTAACCCCACCCTCACCCTGAATAGGCTCTACCATTACAGCACAAGTCTGACTGGTAGTCGCCGCTCTAATTGTCTTAGCATTATTGTAATCAACATTGACGAAGCCACCCGGGAGAGGAACATAGGGTCGTTGAAACTGGTCCTGCCCGGTAGCGGCCACCATGGCCAAAGTCCGCCCGTGAAATGAATCGCGAGTAGTGATAATCTCACAAGCTCCATCCAGATGAAGCTTACCATATCTACGGGCCAACTTTATCGCCCCTTCGTTGGCCTCAGTGCCACTACTGCAAAAGAAGACCCTATCAAGGCAACTGTTATGAACCAACAATTCTGCCAATTGTAGCTGGGGAATGGTATAGAACTGATTCGATGCCTGAATCAAAGTCTGAGCTTGTTCTTTCAATGCCTCGACTACCACCGGATGACAGTGTCCCAAGCTGTTCACCGCCCACCCAGCAACAAAATCAAGGTATTCTTTGCCGTCAGAATCCCAAACCCGAGCTCCTTGACCGCGCACCAGGGTCACTGGCAAGCGCTTCGTTGTCTGCATGTACACCTTGTGTTCAAGTTCCTGCCAATTGTCCATCTGCCTACCCAATTGTTGTGCCATCTCCCTTGCCTTCAATCTCCCTGAGCAAGGCATGAGATACCCTGCCATCAATAATTCGGGCCACCAGCACTGTACTCAAAGCTACGAGGCAAGCCTCGATTTTGGCCGCCATACCTCCTGAAGCAACACCAGAGGCGAGCAATTCCCGGGCATCATCAGGGCTTAGCCTGCGAATCAGTTTATTGGAGCTATCACAGAGGCCTGGGACGTCGGTCAGGAAAACAAGTTTATCTGCATTCAAAGCTGCGGCGATCTGACCGGCAGCAGTATCACCATTAACGTTAAGCAAATTAGTGTCCTCACCCGACTTCTCCAATGAGCCCAAACTTATCGGCGCTATTACCGGAATATAGCCAGCGTTTAGCAACATCTCCAACAAAGCAGCATTAACCTCCAATTCTTCCCCAGTATACCCGAGGTCTGGTGTCTTATTTCTGGCCAGGATTAATTCGCCATCAGCGCCGCTCAAACCCACAGCTTTACCTCCCAAACGCCAGATGGCTGATACTAATTCCTTGTTAACCAGACCAGCCAGCACTGCAGTAACCACCGGCAACGTCTCCAAATCGGTTATCCTTAGCCCCCGAATAAAGCTAGTAGAGATGCCTAACCGGCCGAGCCAGTCAGTCACTACCTGGGCACCGCCGTGAATTACCACCAGCGGTACGCCCCTTTTCCGAAGCGTCACCAAATCCTCAACGGTGGTATCGCTTTTGCCCAGAGTGCTACCGCCAATTTTAATGACAAGAGTCTTCATTGTTCAGCAATCCTACCGGTCATTCTGAGCCCTTCCCCGTTCTGTCATTGCGAGCGAAGCGACGCAATCTGATAGCCGCCCTCTTCCTCCGAGATTGCTTCGTCGCTTACGCTCCTCGCAAAGACAACTCCGTATCATTCTGAGCCCTTCGCTATCGCTAACTTAAAATTTAGAAATCAAAAGTTAAAATGACAAATAAAAATGTAAATATCGTTTTTCGCTCATCAGAGTCAGCCCCCTGCATTGCTTTTTGAATTTTGATCTGTCATTTTGCATTTTCTATCTTTAACTTTTGCATTTCGACTTTGAGGCCTTTCGCTATCGTTCAAGGTGACAAGCAAACACTCCTAATCAAGTTGTGTAAGCGCTATTAATGGTAACATATTCTTCCGACAGGTCGCACCCCCAAGCCGCAGCCTTGCCCCCACCAAGGTTAAGATGCACCATCAAAGACACTTCCTTGCCGGCCAGACTGCGGCTTACCTTCTGCTTATCAAAAGGCACAGGGCCGCCTTGCTTCATGACACAAACATCATTCAAATATACGCCCAACTTTGTCTCAGTTACTTTTGCTCCACTCCGACCAAGTGCCGCCACAATACGCCCCCAATTAGGGTCATTACCATGCATAGCTGCCTTAACCAGCGGAGAGCTAACTATAGTACGAGCTGCCAAGCGAGCTTCAGCTTCGGTGAGTGCGCCTTCCACGGTGACTTCTATGAGTTTAGTAGCACCTTCCCCATCTCGGGCGATACACTTGGCCAGATAAAGGCAAACCTCATCCAAAGCCTTCTGAAAGCGTTCACCGTTGCGGTCATCTATGGCTTCAGACCGAGCTAAGCCATTGGCCAAAAGCACCACCATGTCGCTGGGGCTTGTATCACCATCGATGGAAATCATATTAAAGGAAGCATCCACCGCCTTTTGCAATGCCGATTGCAAGAAGCCAGCATCTACCGCTGCGTCAGTGGCCAGGAAACAAAGCATTGTAGCCATATCAGGATGTATCATCCCTGCTCCCTTGGCCACACCACCAATGGTGAACCCGTCTGGCTTCGCTTCAACAAATACGGCTATCTCTTTGGCGAAAGTATCAGTAGTCATCATCGCCTTGGCTAGCTCATGCCCCCCCTCACTGGTAAGCGTAATCCCAGGAATACCAGCCCGAACCCGCTCCATAGGCAGCGGCACACCAATCACGCCGGTACTGGCAACCAAGACATCTGCCGGTGAGATGCTTAGCTTCTCGGCTACGAGGGTTGCCGTCTCCTCAGCATCAGCCATCCCTGCATCGCCGGTGCAGGCATTGGCACAGCCTGAGTTCACTACAACTGCCTGGGCACTCCTATCTTGCAGATGCTTTTGAGAAAGGATTAACGGAACTGCCTTAATTACATTGGTAGTGAAGACGCCAGCAGCCGTACAGGGCTTTTGCGAGCACAGAATGGCCAAATCGAGTTCCTTTTGGCGGCTTATACCAGACAGAACTGCTCCGGCCAAGAAGCCCTGAGGAGAGGTAGCAGTACCTGAGGAAATGGCCTTAAACCCAGATTCCATGAATGAGGAAACTATAGCACTTTTTGCACGATAGCTCTAGCCTAGTCACTCTGCTTCAAATAGTCCATAAGCTCACCGAAGGCTGGCGTGAACTGCCCTTGAAATGTGAGGAAGGAAGTAGTCGGATATCTCATCCCAGCCTTGTGAGTATATTCAAGTCCTTCAACCAGCGCCTCTACCTTGCTCGCAGGTACAGCAAAAGCCATCTCGTGGTCGTGCGCCTGGGCAACGGCTCGGTCACCGCCGCCAGTTACAACTACCTGGCATTGGTCGGTCAGAATCGGCACAGTAGTCTCCGCGCCGCAGGCAAAGCCACCACTACTACTGGAAACAACAGGGGTACCAGTTGCATAAGCAGCGCTCTGTATCAATCTCGACATCTGGGCCGGATTACCATAGACTATGATGACCTGCGGCTCGAAATCAGCTCGATGAAGAGGCACCATTACGATATGACTATACTTTCCCTGCTCAAGGCGTGGTAGATTCTGGCTGAATTTGGCCCTTACATCCTGGCTTTTCACCCAGAAAGGGATATTGAAACTGCCATCCAGAAACTTCTCTTTCGCCGGAACAAGACCTAATGTGAGCGCACCAAGTGGGCAAAGCATATCCTCCTCGCCCATGGCCATGAGCCAGCCATAACGCCGAGCTAAAGCTATGCCCTGGCATAGCGGCATGGTCACCCCCAAGTCTCGTTTGGGCATCCTGGCTTTCTCCGGAATTTCGCTCGCTGAACCAACCATTCTGACAGCTACTGGGAACGTCTGGGGGCGAATGTAGGAATTCAAAGCTTGATCGATCTTTTGTAGTTCCAATTTTCAGGTTACCTCCTTTTTTTCATCGACTCTATTACGCTTCAGACAGCCTATAGCTGTCTGACTTTTCTCCTGGCCTCTATCGTTTCCAGCAGAGCCTGCAATCGGGTATCTACCTGAGCATCGCTGTAGAACCTTGGGTCGCACGAGTCTCCACCGATGGTAACCGCCGGGAGGCCAAGCCTCCTGCCCACTCCATCCATGATAGCAAAGTTCGGGCCATTGCTTGCTCGGCACGTCTGTGTTTCACTCATTACTAGGCCGTCGATAGAATATTCTTGACAGAAGTCGGCAATAGTCTTTACCGTGTGGTCATAGTCATAATTGGCCAATGTATCACACAAATTATAGGCGATGCTCTCTAAAGGTCGTTCCGGGTCAATCATATCCGGTCTCGGCAAAAAGAGTAAGTGAGTATACGGGCCCGCAACGAGGCAGGCATCCAGCGCAGCAAACTTCCTGGCGAGCACCCCCAGCCGGGGCCAAGTCAGTATGCCATTCCAGTAGAGGCGGTACTTTTCCGAAGGCACGGAACCAATGCCCTGAGCAATTCTTTGCTTCACTTCGTCCTTCATCTTTCGCAGCAAATCTCCAGTCCCGGGCATACCAACAAGGTGACAAACAAGGCCTATGCTAGCTGCCATATCGAAGAAACTGGCCGGTGCCGGCACATGCTGGCACAGCTTCATGATTTCTTCCCGCAAGGTGATTGCCTTCTTTACCTCGTCAAGCACCTCTTTCAGGCAATTCCAATCATATGGCTGCCCCGTCACTCTCTCCATCAGGGCAATGACTTCCTGCTCCTGGCGGACGTAGTCTGCTATGTTGTATTCTAGGTCTGACTCATCCCAATTGAAGCGTGGCTCCAAGTGAAACGCCGGTGTATTGCAAATAGCGGCCACGGAATCTCCCCATAGCCGCCCGGTACCACACCCCCCACCTGGGACATTAATATATAGATCCGGTTTTGGCATCCTGTAAACGTCTTGGTTCACAGACGAGTCCAGGTGAAAATCTCCTTTGGCTATTCTAGCTAACCCAATGAAGCTGCGCGCATAAGAGCACCCATCAGGCAACAAACCAAAGGCCTCGGCGGCATCCTGCAATGGTTTTTCCAGTCCTCGTGCCGCAAGCCCAGCTATAAAACCTTCAGCATGAAGTACAGGCATGTGCGCCCCCCTCGCCAAAAGAAAAGCAGGCAGACCGTTAGCCCAGACAACTTTCTTACCTTCCGCCGCCTGCTTCTTAATATCCGCGAAAGAAGCTAGCATCATTTGCCCTATCAAAGAAACACTGCTCAATTTGTTTGGCACTTTGGCCTGCGTCTCCATTTTGTTTCCTCCTGTTCTCGTAGCTTTGACAATACTCCTTTGCCTCAACCTAACATCTCAACAAACGCTTGTAGCCTGGTTCTGACTCCCTCCAGAGAGACGACCTCGTGCTCTGTCTCTAGCATGATGTGAGGTACACCAGCAATCTCCAAGGCCTTTTTGACAAAGGGATAGGAAAAAAGATGGGGCTCACAATACTTGGCCATCAAAACAGCAACACCGTGTGCCCCGCTATTCTTGACTCTCTCCACAATATAGTTCTCCCATCTGACCGGCAGATAGCTTCGTGTAGGAACCGGAAGAGACTTCTCCAAATAGCGCTTGGCTAGAGCCTGAATAGGGCTCCCGTCTACCGCAACATCCACAGCATAATAGCGATAGCCCGTATATAGGTCATCATCTACAATGATTCCCCCCACTCCCTCAATCAAGTCCAGGATATCAGGCTTTAGGCTCTGACAAAGGTGGCCAGAGAGAAATAGCCTCTTGCCCTCCAGCGAAGATGGCTTCACCTTTTCCAACTGGGTCACCAGGCCTTCCAAAAGTTCAGTATGCTCCTCTTTTGGCATCAGCATGCTGGATTTGACTATGACCTGCAGATCCCGGTAGGAAAGCACACTGGGATTTGCTCTGCGCAGTTCATGCAATTGCCTGAGTAGCAACCGATTCCTATTGAAGACCAGAATACTCTGTTTCAATGATGTGTCATCTATCTTGCGCCCGGCCAACTGCTCCAACTTTGCCTTGATTCTCTCCAACTCTCTAATGGTATCGTCCATGACACCGTCTCTGGTGAGAGACGTAGGAAGTTGGACGTATTCCACGTAACTTGCGGGCATGACCTGCTTCAACGTACAAGCCGCGTTTCGATTCTGAATGCAGATATCGGTGTAGACTAGTCCATCAAGAAAACTAAGCTGACCTTTCACCGCGATGTCTATAATATTCCGGGTGATGCCACAGTAAAACGGATAAATGTGAGAGAATCCCGTGGTAATCGCCTCATCAGTCTCCTGAAGCACTACGGGTAACATGCCAGCCGCATGTATTAGCTCCTCAGGAAAGTGCATTGGACTGCAGGCCACTACTTTCTTTCCATTGGCTTCCTTCCATAGCTTCAGCTTTTCATAAGGCGTGTCCACGACATCCCTGAATCTGTTCATAACGTCTTTCATAGTGCTTCCTGACATGTAGAATTCCTCCGCTCAAGAATTACGACTTAACACTAGTTTCAGTGCTAGGCACCTGACACTTTTTCGTTCCTTTTGCCCTTATCGGCTGCAAATAGCGCCGCCCCCAGAACGCCCTCTATTTGTGGCTCCGGCGGTACGACTAGCTCGGTTTCCAGAAGCCTTCCCAAGACGCGTACCACACCAGCATTCTTAGCAACCCCTCCACTGTTCACCACCGGAGGCGTCATACCTACCTGATTCATCAGGCTGTGCATGCGCCCACCAATGGCCTCATGGATGTCAGCGATTACGTCCAGCTTGCCTCCTGGCCTCTATCGTTTCGAGGAGAGCTTGCAACCTGGTGTCTACTTGCGCATCGCTATAGAATCTAGCGTCAACGTGGTCTCCACCGATGGTAACAGCCGGGATGCCCAGTCTCCTGGCTAACCCGTCCATAATGGCGAAGCTATGAGCATTGAATGCTCGGCATGTCTGTGTTTCACTCATCACCAAGCCATCGATGGAGTAGTATTCACACAGATCAGAAAGAACCTTTATCCTGTGCGGGTAATCATAGTAAAGTAGTACGTCACAACAGTTATAGGCAACGCTCTCTAGAGGTCGTTCAGGATCAATCAGGTCTGGCCTTGGCCACCAGACTAAGTGAGTATACGCGCCGGCCACAACACAAGCATCCAGTGCAGCAAACTTATTGGCAAGTAGCCCAATATTGCCCCAGGTCAGTATGCCATCCCAATAGAGGCGGTACTTTTCATTAAGCACGGCACCAATCCCTTGAGCAATCCTCTGCTCCACTTCCTCCTTCATCTTTTCCAGCAAACCTGCCGTTCCAGGCAAGCCAATGAGATGAGCAACAGCGCCTATGCTAGTTGCCCAATCAAAGAAAGTGGCTGGTGCTGGGATATTCCGACACAACTTCATGACTTCTTCCCGCAAGGTAACTGCCCTTCTTACCTCAACAAGCATGTCCTTCAGGCGATTCCAATTGTATGGCTGCCCGGTCACTTTCTCCAGCAGAGCAATGAATTCCTGCTCCTGGCGAACAAAGTCCGCTACGCTGGGCTCCAGGTCAGACTCATCCAACAGAAAGCGCGGCTCAAAATGAAACACCGGTATATCACAGAGAACAGCCATGGATTCTCCCCACAACCGCCCGGTACCACAACCACCCGCAGAGTTGACATACAAATCGGGCTTTGGCATCACCACTGCGTCTTGGTTCACTGAAGAATCGAGGGGGAAATCTCCTTTGGCTATTCTAGCTGCGCCAAGGAAGCTGCGCGCATAAGAACAAGCATCAGGTGAGAAACCAAAGGCCTCAGCGGCATCCTGCAGAGGTTTTTCCCGCCTTCGTGCAGCCAGCCCAGCTATGAAACCTTCGGCGTGAAGCACAGGTAAATCTGCGGCTCTCGCCAAAATGTAAACGGGCAAACCGTTAGCCCAGACAACCTTCTTGCCTTCTGCCGCCTGCCTCTTGATATCCGCGAAGGAGACTGCCATCATCTGTCCTATCAAGGAAGCGCTATTCAGTTTGTTTGCCTTTTTGACCTTCGTCTCCATTTCGTCTATCTCCTCCCACTCTGTAGTCTCGACTTGATTGCCTTTCCTCAGCTCAGCATCTCCACGAATGCTTGCAGCCTGGTTCTGACCGCCTCCAGAGAGACGACCTCGTGTTCTGTCTCCACCATGATATGAGGTATGCCCTCTGCAGTTAAGGCCTCTTTTATGAACGGATAGGAAAAAAGATGAGGCTCACAATATTTAGCGACTAGAACAACTACGCCTTGTGCCCTGCAAGCCTTAGCTCTTTCCACCAGGTACTTCTCCCATCTTATCGGCAGGTAGCTTCGTGTCGGAACTGGGAGAGATTTCTCCAGATAACGCTCGGCCAGGGCCTCGATGGGCTTCCCATCCACCTCGACATCTACAGCATAATAGCGATAGCCAGTATACAGGTCATCATCTACAATGACTCCACCCACTCCCTCAATGAGGTCCAGAATATCAGCCTTTGGACTCTGACAGAGGTGACCAGAGAGAAACAGCCTCTTACCCTCTGGGGGAGCTGGCTTCAGCCTTTCCAACTCAGCCACCAGACTTTCTATAAACTCAGTATGCTCCTCTTTGGGCATCAGCATACTCGACCTGACCACAACCTGCATATCGCTCGAAGAAAGGAGCTTGGGATTTGCGCTCCGCAGGTCATGTAATCGTCTGAGTAAGGACCGGTTCTTATTGTAGACCAGAATACTCTGTCTCAACAATGTATCATCTATTCTGCGCCCGGCTAATTTCTCCAAGCTTTCCTTGATTCTCTCCAACTCTCTAACGGTATCATCCTTGACACCATCTCTGGTGAGAGATGTTGGAAGATGAGCATATTCCACGTGACTTGTAGGCAGGTTTTGCTTCAGCATGCAAGCAGCCGTTCGATTTTGAACGCAGATATCGGTGTAGACTAGTCCGTCAAGAAAACTGAGCTGACCTTTCACGGCAATGTCGACAATGTTTCGGGTGATCCCACAGAAAAACGGGTATATGTAAGAGAACCCCGTAGTAATTGCCTCATCAGTCTCCTGAAGCACTACGGGTAACATGCCAGCCGCATGTATTAGCTCCTCAGGAAAGTGCATTGGACTGCAGGCCACTACTTTCTTTCCATTGGCTTCCTTCCATTGCCGCAGCTTCTCATAAGGCGTGTCCACGACATCCCTGAATCTGCTCATAATGTCGTTCATGTTGGCCTCCAATATGAAGAATTTCGCGGCTCAAGAATTAAGACTCAACAGCAGTCTCAGTGCTGGGCGCCTGGCACTTTTGCATTCCTCTTGACCTCCTCCGCTGCAAACAGGGCCGCGCCCAGTGCGCCCACTATTTGTGGCTCCGGCGGTAGGATTATCTCGGTTTCCAGAAGCCTTTCCAAGACGCGTACCACACCCGCATTCTTGGCAACCCCTCCGCTCATCACCACCGGTGGCGTCATACGTACCTGGTTGACCAGGCTGTGCATGCGTCTAGCGATGGCCTCATGGATCCCAGCGATTATATCCAATTTTGAACGCCCCTGAGCTGTCAACGAGATTACCTCAGATTCAGCGAAGACGGTACAGATGCTACTTACAAGCGCTGGATTCTCTGCCCGCAGAGAAAGTGTCCCCATCTCCTCAAGTGGTACCTCCAGCGCATCTGCCATCACCTCCAAGAACCGCCCTGTCCCGGCAGCACACTTATCGTTCATAGCGAAGTTGACTACGCTACCCTCGCCGTTCAAGGTGATTACCTTGCTATCCTGGCCTCCGATATCAATCACCGTTCTCACACCAGGGAACAGAAACTGTGCCCCTCGGGCATGGCAGCTAATCTCGGTAATATTCTTGTCACCAAAGCTTACCATGTTTCTCCCATATCCTGTGGTGACCAAGAAGCCTATCTCCTCCCGGGTCAGGTGTACATCCTTTAAAGCTTGCTGCATGGATGCAATAGCAGCAGCTTCATCTACAATCTTGCCTTGAATTACCTTATAGGATGCGATGTGGCAATCTGAGTCCACGACCACCGTTTTGGCAGTCAGAGAACCAATATCTACTCCAACAGCGACGTTCACTACATTACCTTTCTGCACGATTTGGCTCTTGCTCATGCCGGTTGTGTCACATCGTGCTGCAAAACAGGGATGTTCTGCCAAACTAGAATCATACCCGAAAAATCAGGTGCTTTGCAAGGGCTTCCTTCTGGCGCATCAACTAATGCAAAGCTAGCGCATGTCGGGCGTCAGTAGGCCTTTCTCGTAGGAACGTATGCTTCTGGCGACCTGAGCAAGAAGGAAATTACGATTAGCGCTATTCCTGCAATCAAGAAGCCAATGCCATACGTTTGCAGAGGAGCCATAACATCAATGGCCAACTGGGATAGTTTTGGCTGAAGCTCAAAGAGAATATCAGATTGACCGGCAAGACGGCTAATAGGCCCCGTAATGAAGCGGCTGAGGAGAGCGGTGATAATAAAGAATACGCCAACCAGACCAAAAACTATTCCAATAGACCGTGCGATAGGCTTTGGCTGCCACCAGTGCACCAGGGCCACAAGCAGTAGCAGCAAAATAGCCAGGCCAATCAACGCTTTATAACCAAGCTCTACATAGTGGACGATTTGCCTAGCTTGCTCAAGTCCCGCCATTATTTCCGGTTGCAGTGAGCTTTCATTAAGCTCAAAATGCTGTGGTATCAAGTTATCGATTTCACCATACACCTGTGACAAAAAGGCTTCAATTTGGCTTTCCGAAGCCCCCTGCAATTGTGGAGGCAGTGACTCAAGCACAGTCTGCCTCAGGTTTTCCTGGGCAATGGCCCTTATTGGCTCTAAAGAAATAACCACATCTAGCTCCTGGTCTTCCTTGAGATAACCATAAACAGCATGGATAACCGCAGTTGTCTGCTCTTCCAGCCACGGCTTAACTTCAGTGATGATGTTATCCAGGGTTTCAGCCTCAATAAGCTCTTCGCCCGGCAATTGAGCCTTCGCCTCATCGATTATGACCGAATAGATATCCAGTTTATCAAACTCGGAGACCACGAAGTCAGCATTGAGGACGGTCATGTTTATTGTGACAACAATGCCAAGGAGAAACAGGACCGTCACCAGTAGAGAGCAAAAAAAGCCTGAGAAAAGGCCTCTGACAATATTCATGTTGAACTATCTGCTAATTATTGACTGTATGCAGACCCGAGGTCAACTTTGGCTCAGCCCGGTACCCTTGCCAAAGACCGATTTGGGTTTTCTCTTGATCCCGTGTCGTGCAACATGACTGCGTGAAACATTTGTAGCCTGTCACTGTTGTGCCATCCTGAGGGAGTGAAACGACCGAATAACCTCGCTCAGATAAACTTCGTCAAGAGTCTATGAGAGATTCTTCGCCCGCAGAGCTCAGAACGACAAGGAATAAACGTAGGGACAGGCTCTTCAGGCCTATCCACCTCTTCCCCTCCTCCAGCAAGTAATTGGCTGAGAACTGGCCCACTGGACAAACGATGCTCCCTGTGATACTAATATGAAGGAACCGCAGGATACTTGGCGGCACATAATCGACTAAACCTGGAATTCAGAGCAAGGAGGTAGAGATGGAAAAGACATGGAAGCCAACAGTCACCGGGATCCTGGATATAGTTGCTGGTGCTTTCTCTCTGGTTGGACTCACACTTCTTATCATGGGCATTGCATTCTTTATGATCACTAGCGCCACCGGAGGTCTCAATCTACCCGGTCGCCTGCCCATGTCACTGCCTATGGGGCCAGCAGCTCTTCTTGTTGCCATAGCCTTGCCACTAGTTATTGTGGATGTATTGGCCATAATAGGTGGTATTTATGCCCTCCGGAGAAAGAAGTGGGGTTGGGCACTCACTGGCTCTATCGCAGCATTGTTTGCCGCATGGCCTTTGGGGATAGCGGCTATCGTATTCACAGTAATGTCTCAGAAAGAATTTGAATAACCATTCTGATAAAGGTGGGCATTGCAAGTCCAAGCGCAACAGTCTAACGTGTAGCGCCACGAGTGTCATTGCCAGCCCTTCGCCTCCTGTCATTCTGAGCCCTTCGCCTGGTGTCATTCTGAGCATAGCGAAGAATCTCACAATGTTCAGGACAGGTTCAGCGAAGCAATCCAGCATGTAGTGCGAGGCTTTAGAGCGTGTCCGAAAAGACGAACCATGACATTTCATTTCCCACTTCCTTGGCAAAGAGACGGGGATTCTGGTCTAGATTTCCCACATGGCCTCAAAATAGGAGGTTTTCTTGATGATAGTTCGCCACTTTGGAGAAGCCCACCTTAGTTTTCGGACGGCCTCTTTAGCCTCACCCAGACCCCACCGAGGCGACCTTAAGAAGGAGTATTTCCTACGTGTCCGCATTAAAGTGTAACCTATGTCCCGGTTTGAACAATTCCTACGTGTCACCCGCCCACGGGTGACCGCGAGCATTAGACTTCACGCTATCTTAACTATCGGAATGCCGACATCTTCCCCTGTAAAGTAGTATTTGGCGC
>CAZOQG010000045.1:0-13735 GCA_964582065.1 uncultured Dehalococcoidales bacterium | reverse complement strand
TCTTTTCGCGGTAGCCCTGAGAGTAGATAAGCGCTCTGGCAGCATGGAACATGGAATAGTAGGCTTGGATAGTCGACCATTTGTAACGCTCATTTTCATGGCCTGCCTTTGCATCCGACAGGTCACTTTTGGCAACTGAGAGCTCCTTCTTAACCAGGCTTTTGCCTCTAGAGAGGAGAACGATCTTTTTGCTTTCAAGACACTGCTCAAACTCTTGATTCACTGGCAACCCTTTCCCATAGTACTATGCCACGGTCAACTTCTTCTATGAAAACCCGCTCTGGTTCCACTCCCTCAAGTAGTTCGACAGGTGTCTTAATCACTGATTGAATGTGGATATTCTCATATCCTCTCGGGAATTTGAAATTGCTGATAGCATTTGACACGTTTTCCTTGCTGTTCGATACAACGAATAAATCTAAATCACTCTCGGATGTATCTGTTCCAAGAGCACAACTGCCATATAGTATTATACGGCTTGATATCTTTTTTAGTTCTTCTACTAATGGTTCAACTAGCATGAGGTTTACCATTTTCTTAAACTCAATGACGGCAGCAGTCGAGGAATCTATCGAATAGAAATACATTTTCCCCTCCCGTCTGCGTGTGACAGCCCCGGTCGAGAATAATTCATTTAACGCCCGGTTTGCTGAGCCGTAAGATATCCCAAGCTTACGAGCCACTTGCCTCTCATAGAATTCCTGGTTCGAGAATTTTACCAGCAGACTCAGCACTTTCTGGTTGCTCGTAGCGATTATATGAGGATGCAGCATATATTGCTCCAAATATTGAGTATGTGCTCATTATAATGAGCGATAACAGGAAAGTCAAGAGTCCAGGTTGGATTCTGGCAATAGCCTACTTATTGTACTTTCGACCGAATCGTTGCTGAATTAGGTTGGCTTTACTGCCATTTCACCCTTACCGGTATGCCAGCTATCAGGAGGTAGACCTCGCTGGCGTGGTGGGCGGTGAGCTGGGAGTTTATCTGTTACTAGTCTAATGCAAGCGCAACTCTTAGCTGTTTATCAATTGCGTTCATGTCGTCTATTGATATTGCGCCTAGCCTGCGGACAATCATACTCTGTTTTACCGTTCTGATAATTCCCGTGGCGACCGATGGGAACAGCAATCCAGCCGCTTGCCAGTGACTTATCTGATGGTCGCCCACCAGTACCCGGTCTATTCTGCTGGTGATGGCACTGATGATAGCCTCTCGTCGCCGGTGGTGATACGTATCGGAACTGATTATGACAGCAGGACGCTGCTTCATCCCGGCCTCATCAGTGAAGACAAAGCTGATGAGAACTACGTCGCCGCGACTATATGTGGTCATAAGCTGCATCTTTCTCGTTGTCCCACACGTTTGCCAGTACCGGGTCAGTGGAGACCGACAGGGCCAGGAAGGAATCCATATCGTTGACGGTCTCCTGTGCCCGGGGCACCTTGTCCAAGTCCTCCTTGCGAAAGCGGCGGTGGCGTTTCTGACCGATGCGAAAGGCGGCTAATCTACCTTCCTGAGTCAACTTATAAACAGTTCTTTTGGAGACACATAAATATTCGGCAGCTTCTTCCACTGTAAACCATTCCTTTGTAATCACCATAGCCTAAACCTCCTAAGAGCATGGCGTCATTCGTCGTCTGGGCCATTCTAGCACATAGCCGCAGTTAGGTGCAACCCGGAGCAATATGGGGGTGTAGCCACAGGGCGTCCTGAGCTTACTGCCCTTTCACCTTAACTGGTATGCCAGCTACCATAAAATGTACCTCGCTGGCGTGCCGGGCCACGAACTGGTTGGCTTTGCCTAACAGGTCGCGGTAGAGGCGGCCTAGCCTGGTTTCGGGCACCAGGCCCATGCCGACTTCGTTGGAGACGATTATGAAGCTCGCATCGAGCCTATTGATACAAGCAACGAGCTCGTTCATTTCAGCCATCGCTTGTTTTTCAGCCTTTAGGTAATCAGGCTCATCTCCTAGAAGGTTGGAGACAAGCAGAGTGAGGCAATCTATGATTACCACCTCGGCATCGCCGATTTGTTTTTCGATTTGCTTGCCGATACCGGTGGCGATCTCGAGAGTTCGCCAGCTTCCGGGGCGTGCCTTCTTGTGCTCGTCAATTCGAGCCTGCATCTCCTCGTCCAATGCCTCACCAGTAGCTACAAAAATGACTTTGGTACCAAGTTCTCCGGCTAGTTCCTGGGCGTAGCGGCTCTTGCCGCTGCGGGCACCACCGAGTATGAGAATACGCTTCCTAGCCAAGGCTATACTCCGAAATATCCAGAAACCAGCGACCGTCTCTGAGTACCGGCACTGCCTTGCCTATTTTTATGGGGTTCTTGAATGGTGGCCCATCGTAGACGAAGGTATGAAATTCGCCGGA
Organism: uncultured Dehalococcoidales bacterium; assembly: GCA_964582065.1. Classification (GTDB taxonomy): domain Bacteria; phylum Chloroflexota; class Dehalococcoidia; order GIF9; family UBA5629; genus JACNFS01. The sequence goes on along the minus strand of CAZOQG010000045.1, from coordinate 11,355 downwards.
TTCGCCGGCGGGGTCGATATGTACCCCTTGTGCTAGCTGGCTAAGCTCGGCAACAAACTTGCTGTCCACCTGTCTGCCAAGCAATTCCTTACCAAAGAATTCAGCTTTGACGCTGACTACGATGGCTTTGAACCCGGCATCGATGAAATCGGTCAGAAGCTGAGAGGTATCCATCTGCCATAAAGGCAGTACCGCTTTCACGCCTACTTCACCGCAAACTCTGTCTATCCAGTCTTTGTGTTCTTGGAGATAGATATCGCCGGTAATCAATCCCGTGATATCTTTGAGCTTCAGTTCCTCCAAGGCGGCTTTGAATCCTGTCTCGTAGGTTTCCCAGGTGACTCTTTGCTGGATTATGGGTAGTTCCATAGCTTGTGCCTGTAGGGCTATTAGCTTGTGGGCCAAACCGTGAGACATTGCCCTTGTCGAATCCTTATTGATGAAGTTCAGCAAATAGGTAACCTTTAAGCCCTGGGAAATCGCTTTCCAGTAGGCAAAGCAACTATCTTTGCCACCACTCCAAGAAGCTGCATACTGGGTCATTGCAACCTACCAATCAAGATGACGAACAGAAGCACCAAAACCTCAGCCAGTTCATTCACGGCTCCGTAACTATCGCCAGTAAGTCCACCCAGGCGCGAACGGAAATAGCTGGCAATGCCAAAGACAATAAGCCATAAGGCTGCCATTAACATTAACCCCCACCACTTCAATACTGCTACAGCGACAATTAGAGCTATGACGGTGGCTATGGTCAATCTCTGCCAGTTAGCTCCTCGCTTAAAGGCTGCCCCCATGCCAGAAGCCTTGGCATAGGGAAAAGCAAAGATGGTGCCAACGGTTGCCCAACGGCTCAAGGTGGGCATGAGCAGCAGGGCCGGCAGTATAGGCACCCAACATAAGGAAACATATTTGAGCAAAAGCACGAGGAAGACTCCGACGATGCCGAAGGCGCCAACCTGGCTGTCTGACATTATCGTCAGCCTTTCCTTTTTGGATTTGCCGGCAATAACCCCGTCGCAAGTGTCAATAAGGCCGTCAAGATGATGAGCGCCGGTCAGGATGACTAAGGCTGTAATGAGCAAGGCATTTACTACCGGCGCGGGCAGAACCAAAATCAATCCATAGTGAAGGCCGAGTAGAATTGCTCCCAGAATTAGACCCACCAGCGGAAAGTAAGTCAAAGATTGGCCAGAGGCCTTGGTAGCGACCTCGTGGCGGATAGGAGTTGGGAATATCGTCAAGAATTGGAGAGCTGCCCAGAAACCCATGTTTGTCGAATTCCTTACTTGAGATTACTTGGTGTTCCTAATTGTCAACTCAAAAATCAAAAGCCAAAAAGTTAAAATGACAAATAAAAATGTAAATGTCACCTCTTGCCCTTTAGAGCCAGCCTCCTAGATTGCTTTTTGAATTGTAATCTGTCATTTTGCATTTTTATCTTTAACGTTTACATTTCTACTTCGGCTCGGCTTCAGAGACACCAGCTTCGGCAAAGGTAGCCATCTGGGCCAAAATGTTTACAGCAGCTTCAGCTAGAAAGATGCCTAAGGCTGCTCCGGTGCCTTCCCCGAGACGCATATTTAGGTTGAGCAGCGGTTTTAGCCCCAGGAAATCTAGTAAGAACTTGTGTCCTGATTCAGCCGAAACGTGAGCGGCGATAAGGTAATCTTTCACCTGAGGTGATAGGCCAGTGGCGATGAGTGCTGCCGCTCCGGAAATAAAGCCGTCGATGACTACCGGAACTCTTTGGGCAGCTCCGGCTAATATGACTCCAGCCAGGCCGCCGATTTCAAAGCCGCCAACCTTGGCTAATACATCTATCGGGTCTTCAGGATTTGGCTTGTTAATTGACAGGGCTGTCTCTATTACTTTGACCTTATGGGCCAGTTGTTTGTTATCGATGCCGGTTCCCCGGCCAGTTACTTTCTTCACTGGTTCACCGCTGATGGCAGCGAAAATGGCACTGCTGGCGGTGGTGTTGCCAAGGCCCATGTCCCCGGTGCCGATGATGTCGAGCCCTCTTTTTGCCTCGGCTTCAACTAATTCGATGCCGGCCTTCAGAGCATCCATGGCTTGCTGGTGGGTCATCGCCGGTCCTTTTGCCATGTTCTTGGTGCCGAAGTCGATCATTTTACATAACAATCCAGGCATCGCCTGGAAACCACCTATGACCCCCATATCAACCACTATAACTCGGGCGCCTACGTGATTGGCCAAAACATTTATAGCAGCGCCATCCTGAAGAAAATTGAGCACCATCTGCCTGGTTACTTCCTGAGGGTAGAGGCTGACCCCTTCAGCAACCACACCGTGGTCAGCAGCCATCGTTATGATGGCTTTATCTTCCAGTTTGGGTATCGCTTCACCTCTGATTCCAGCAATCTGGATTGATAGCTCTTCCAGCCTGCCCAAACTGCCATGTGGCTTGGTTAGGTTATCCTGGCGCCTCTGGGCGGTTGCCATTACGGAGCTATCTAGTGGTTTTATTGCTTTCAGTACTCTGTCTAGAGAATTGGCCATGACTTGAAAGTCCTGTCCTGTCAGTACTCGATGCCGCGCCTGGCGGCAATTCCCTCGGTGAAGGGGTGCTTAATCATGAGCATCTCAGTGACTAAGGCAGCCCGTTGGACTATCTCTGGAGGTGCCTTCCGCCCAGTCAAAACCAGCTCAACGGAATTTGGTTTCTCGTCCAGTAAGTCCAATACTTGCTTGATCGTTATCAAGCCCTGGCTGATAGCTACAAGAATCTCGTCGAGGATGACGAGGCCATAGTTCCCAGTGACTATCTCTTGCTCGGCGTAGGCCAGTGTCTGTTGGGCTTCTTGGCTTAGCTGTTTCTTAGGTTTAGCAAAGCTATCGCCAACGCTTATCTGGACTATGTCAAATGGTTGATGCTGAGACACGAAAAAATGCTCACCGCAAGGTTGCCCTTTTATGAATTGGATGAAGGCCACTCTCACCCCTTGTCCCGCGGCTCTCATTGCCAGACCTAGAGCGGCAGTAGTCTTGCCCTTACCATCGCCGGTGTAGACATGAATGAGGCCCTTGGTAGTTTGTTCAGCCATGACTTCTCCCCAGAGTTATCTTGTAGACCTGGGACATATCCAGGTTTTGTCTGACTAGCTCAGCAAGTTTATCGTATTGTTCCTGCCTGTTTGTTGATGGGGTTGGGGCCATTGGTAATCCCCGGAGCTGCCGCAGCCTTTTCAGGAAAGTATGCGTGAAGTCGGTATTATGAAACAAGCCGTGGATGTAGGTGCCAAATGTCCAGCCGTTGCTGCCAATAGCCCCGTCAAAGTAATTGGCTTTTCCTTGAGGTGTTTCCGTGACTTGAAATGCCGGCAGGTAGTTTTGGATTCTGGTTTGCCCCATGTGGATTTCGTATCCGGTAATCCTAATCCCTTTCAGTCCTTTCAGTAAGCCATCATCGGCAATCACTCGAGCCTTAACCTGAGTGGTCGTCTTATCATGATCAAAGATAGTCTGGTTATCGAGCAAGCCCAGTCCGGCAACACTGCCCTGCTTGGACTCGACTTTGTCAGGGTCATCAATGCTCTCGCCCAGCATCTGATAGCCACCACAAATACCTACTACCGGAATGCCGGACTTAGCTTGATGGGTAATGGCTTGTGCCAATCCTTGTTCCTGCAGATAAAGCAGGTCCGCAATGGTGCTTTTGGTGCCGGGCAGGATAATCAAGTCTGGATTGCCCAGTTCAGAACTATTGGTTACATAGCGAACTGTGCAGCCCTGCTCTTCTAAAGGGTCGAAATCATCGTAGTTGGAGATATGGGGCAAGCGTATGATGGCTACATCCACACCACCATCAGCTGAGCCTGCTGGCCTTTCCTCGAGGTAGACCGAGTCCTCCTGAGCGATGGTGATGCCTCGGAAGTAAGGAATCACCCCCAGGACAGACTTTCCGGTGTGTTTCTCGAGAAGGTCCAGGCCCGGCTTCAATAGCTCAAGGTCACCGCGAAACTTGTTAATGATGAAGCCCTTAATCAGGTTACGCTCTTCCTCGGTTAGTAATTCTAGAGTGCCGACGATGGAGGCGAAAACACCGCCCCGGTCGATATCGCCCACTAGAAGCACAGGTGAGTTGGCCATTCGGGCTACCCGCATGTTGACTATTTCTCTTTCTTTCAGATTTATCTCGGCCGGGCTGCCGGCTCCTTCAATTACCACGATATCATAGGCAGAGCGTAGCTGATTTAGGGAATCCTCAATCGTTTTCACCAGGTAAGGGGTATAGCTATAGTATTGGCTGGCCTCCAGGTTTCTGACCACTTTGCCCAAGACAATCACCTGTGAACTAGCCTCAGCCTCGGGTTTAAGTAGGACAGGGTTCATATGGACTGAGGGCTCAATGCCGGCTGCCTCAGCCTGTACTGCTTGAGCCCGTCCGATCTCGCCGCCTTCATTGGTGACGAAGGAATTTAAGGCCATATTCTGAGCCTTGAAGGGGGCAACTTGCAAGCCGTCTTGCCGAAAAATACGGCACAATGCAGCCACAATGATACTCTTGCCCACCGAGGAAGCTGTGCCTTGTATCATTAAGGTCTTAGCTGTCATGGGTGCAAACTCCGGTGTCTTTTATGGCCGCAATGAGCCTGTGGCATTCAGGCATGGTGCGTGGTGCAAGGCGAATGTAATTCGGCAAACCGAAGGAGGCGCAATCACGAACCAAAATCCCCCTTTTTAACAAGGCTTGCCTGAATTTTGCGCCATTGCCGACTTCGACCAAAAAGAAGTTGGTCTGCGATGGCAATGGCGGCAGACCAAGATATGTTAGCTCTTGTACCAGAAAGCTCTTTGCCTCCTGCATTTTGGTGCCACACTCCTCGATATAACCATCGACATTTAGGGCGAGAATACCGGCTTTCTGGGCTACGGCATTGATGTTCCACGGTGGTCGGACTCGTCTTAGAACCAAGATGATGGGCCCAGCGGCTATAGCGTAGCCAAGGCGTAATCCGGCCAAGGCGTAGTCCTTGGTCATTGACCGCAGGATGACCAAATTGCCATGATTTACTAAGTCCAGAGATGTCCACGCATTTTCGGTGAAGGCGATGTAGGCTTCATCAAGTATGACCATGCTGTCTTTGGAGACTGATAGAATCTGCTTTACCTCTTCTTTGGCCAGATACTGCCCGGTGGGGTTGTTAGGGTTGCATAGAAAAACGCCCTTAGGCTGGTGTTTCCGGATCAAGTCTACTGTTTCAGCTATGTCTAAGTGGAAATTCGCCTCTTTCCGCATCAGTTGCTTCAGCACATCAGCATCGACTAGCTGACAGGCGATTTCATACTCGCCGTAAGTAGGCTGAGGGATGAGGACTAGGTCCTTGGGGCCAAAATAGGCAATGGCTAACAACCTGATTAACTCAGTCGAGCCGCTACCTATTATAAGGTTGTCCGGGGCGATATTTAGCCGGCTGGCTAACAGGTGCCTTAGTTGGCTAGCTTCAGAATCAGGATAGCACTCGATGGATGTGTTGCTTAGGGCTTCTCTAATGCCCGGTGGTGGCCCGAAGGGGTTGCAGCTAACGCTGAAGTCGAGAATGGTCTCTGAGGAAATCCCTAGTTTTTCCAGCTCGCTATAATCGATGCCACCGTGAGTACAGGGGACAAGCTTTTCTATGGCTGGCTTAGGTTGCAGCAAAGTATATCACCTCAGCTAAGATGGACAATAAGCTCCAAATAACAGCCGCGACCATTATCATTTGCAAGGAAGCATCTATAGTATCTAGTGACAAGGAACAGTGGTTATCGCCCAGGTTATAGTGCCCTGCTTTCTCCAGTTGCACTCCCAGAGCACCGGCGATGGCACTCATTGTCCAGCCGGCGTTAGGGCTCTGCGTTTTCTTATGGTCACGAAGCATAATGCGCCAGGCTTGTGACACGTTTTTCTTGCATATCCAGGCAGCTAGAACTATTAGCAAACCGGTGACCCGGGCCGGGACAAAATTAACCACGTCATCCAGTCGGGCGGCAAACTTACCCAGGTATTCCCACTCCCCATGGTATCCCACCATAGCATCAAAGGTATTGACTATCCGGTAGGCTATTGCTCCAGGCACACCTAAAAGCAAGAAATAAAACAGGGGGGCTACAAAGCTATCGCAGCTATTTTCGGCTGCCGACTCCACAGCAGCTGACGTTAGCTGGTTTTGGTTGAGGTCGTAAGTTTCACGGCTGACCAGAGACCTCAAGCTAACGCATGCCTGGGCCAAGTTGTCCTGGGCCAGGCATCCTTTGACCTCACCCACTGCTTGCCTCAACCCGCGCAGGGAAAAACTGAATTTGAGTAAGAACCCGGCAGCGATAACATAGACGACTGAATTCATTTCTTTGAGATGTACGAGTAAGAAATAAACGGGTGCGACAATTAGTCCCAATGTCACTAAAACCATGCCGATACCGTAAATTAGCTGCCTCAGTCTGCCTCTTTGAGGAGCCCACTTCACGTCTAGAGAGATGAGCTTGCCTAACCAGGCCACGGGATGCCAGGAATTAGGTGGCTCGCTGAAGGCGAGGTCAAACGCAAGGGCTATAAGCAGAATAAATATAATCTCCATGGCTTTCACACCGACTTTTGGCTCAGCTTATGCCTGTCTTTCTCAGATGCAATAAGGGTAGCTGGCAAGTCATTGAGCGGATGAGGATAGACGTGAACTTCAGCCCCGTAGACTTCCTTAATGGTCTGAGCGTTGATCACTGCCTTTGGAACTCCATGACAGTAGATTTTCCCATTACTGAGCATAACCAATCGGTCGCAATACTGAGCAGCCAGGTTTAGGTCATGTAATGTCGCCACAACTATCAATCCTTGCTCCAGGCATAGTTGACGAACCAAGTCGAGAGTCTCTATCTGATAATTGATATCGAGATGGGCAGTAGGTTCATCCAGAAGTATTATCTTTGGCTCTTGAGCTAAGGCCCGAGCGATGCTTAAGCGCTGTCTTTCACCACCGGAAAGCTCGCCTATTCTGCGCTCAGCGAAGGCGACAGTTTTGGTGACTTCCATGGCTCTTCGAACGATAGCCAAATCTCTTTCCCCCTCGTGCCTCAAAAGTCCCAGATGTGGTGTCCGTCCCATCAACACCACCTCGAAGGCGGTGAAAGGGTCAGGTAAGACTGGATTCTGAGGCACAACGGCCATCAGCCTGGCTAAATTACTGCGGCTCATACTGGCTATATCCTGTCCGTCAAGGAAAACTCGCCCGGAACTGGGCGAAATTACGCGGGTTATGCCTCTAATCAATGTCGATTTACCCGAGCCGTTAGGACCTATAATGCCTAGCATTTCCCGTGGCTTGGCTTCGAGAATAATATTATGTAATACTCTTCGCTTACCGTAGCCCAAACTAACTTCGTCTAAGCGTAAATTAAGCATCTAGAATACGGCCCTCTTCTTTTGTCGCAGTATATAGAGAAAGAAAGGAGCTCCCAAAAAGGCAGTGATTACACCTACTGGTATCTCGGTCGGTGCTAGCACAGTACGCGCAACCGTATCGGCCAGGATCAAAAAGCTGGCCCCGGCAAGGGTGGTCAGCGGCAGCAGAAAGCGATGGTCGGGGCCCCAGACGAGCCGCACAGCGTGAGGGATAATTATGCCGACAAAGCCGATAATACCGCAGAAGCAAACTGCCGCGGCGGTTATCAGTGTTGCGGCCCCGAGCAGAATCAGCTTGACTCGCTCTACATTGATGCCTAATTGCTGTGCCTGCTCTTCATCAAGCTGCATTACATTTAGAGGTCGGGCGTGTAGCCAGATGATAATTATGCCAACAAAGATATAGGGCATCACCATTGTCACTTGCCACCAACTGGTCAATGAAAATGTGCCCAGGAGCCAGGAAATTATGCCGTGCAATTTGTCTCCTGAGGCAATCATCAAATATGAAGTAATCGCTGCCAGGAAGGCGCCCAGGGCTACACCAGCTAAGATGAGAGTTGTCATGGGCAGGGTTTTGCCCACCTTGGCTATGGAATAGACGACGGCTACAGCTATGAGAGCGCCGGCGAATGCCAATAATGGGGTGCTGGCGGCTTGCCATGATACCGGCAGGACGAAACCGATGACGGCTCCCAGCGCTGCCCCCTGGGCGACGCCAATAAGATAGGGGTCAGCTAAGGGGTTGCGGAAAAGACCCTGGTACGTAGCTCCGGCTACAGCCAAGGCGGCACCTACCAGCCCCGCCAGGAGCAGCCGAGGTAAACGAATGTCAAGAATGATGGTCTCCACACTGCTGGCCCAGGTGGGCTCGACTTCGATAAAAGGTAACTTGCTCAACAGTACCTGCCCCAGAGTAGCCAGGGGGATATGAGTACTGCCTATGGCCAAGGTCACTACCATCACTACTCCTAGAAGTAGAACTAGAGCGACTATGGCGTAAACTCGACTACGCCATTGTAGAGGGTAAGCGGTAGCGGCTTTGGGTATGGTCACATCTTTGAGCAGTTCTAATGCCATTCCTAGATGATCCTTATCACCTCATGCGGCAGCTCGCGATTGCCAGTTGAGCAGGAGACACTATTTGAACAGGTGATATGATTAATATTCATTCGGTTGCGTAGAAGAGCTCTGGATGAATGAATTGTGCCATTAACTCCAAAGCATGAATTACCCGAGGGCCAGGACGGTGTATTGTGTCACCGTCGATTCTGTACACTCTCTTATTGACCAATGCTTGAGTGCCTTCCAGTCTCGGCTCGGTCTTGACATATTGCCAGGGCAAGTCTTCGCCTGTCCCCATACCAACAGAGGCGATGATTACCTCGGGGTCTCTATGGATGACTGTCTCCAGATCGATAGCCTTGTCTCCTGAGATATCGTGAGCGATGTTTTGTCCGCCTGCTTTGCTGATTATGTCATCGGCCAAGGTTCCTGTGCCGGCAGTCATCAAGGGATCATGCCAGGTGAGATAAAGGACCCTCGGCCTTTGGTTCGTAGGGAGGTTTCGAGTTTTGCTGGCCACATTCTCAATCTTTGTCCTCAAGCTATTAACTAGTTGCGAAGACTCCTTGCGCTGGCCGGTGAGTCTGCCTACCAACGTGATGCTGTTCAGCACATCGTCTAGACAACTCGGTGTTAGGGCTACAACCGTGAGTCCGAGTTCTTCTAGCGCCGGGATAACAGTTTTGCCGTGAATTCGCGTTGCCAGCACCAAATCTGGCTCAAGCGAAACCACCTTCTCTATGTCAACGGTGCTGAAACCGCCCACTTTAGGTTTAGCTGCAGCCGCTTCGGGATAGTTGCAATACTCAGTGACTCCTACCACCCGGTCGTCCAGGCCGAGAGCGAACAGGATCTCGGTATTGCTCGGTGCCAGAGAGATGATTCTTTGAGGTATTTGGTCAATGGTTACCGCCCTGCCGAGGTCATCGACCAGATTGCCTGGGGTGGGTTCGGGAGCACAAGCGAGCCAGGGAAGCAGTGCCAATAGCAACAGAATAAGAAGGCAATCTCGGATATGTTGACCCATTGTGGTTCTTTTCAAGTTCATGGCAAAACAAAATCCCCCGCTCCGGAAAGCAAGGGGGATTAATCAAGAAAAATAAATCCCACCCCCTTACTCCGCGGAGGCAGCCGCAATTAGTGAGGTTGGTGTTCTGACTGTCACAGTAGGCGGGACTGTGCCGGAATTCCACCGACTTGCTTACCAATCAAGCCCTTGGTCACCCTCGGGCACCTCACCACATTTATTTTGTTAAGTTACAGAATATCTGGAAGTCGCACAGAAGTCAATGTCTACCGGACTGCCAAGCCTTGCACTACTAGCAACGTAAAGCTATAATTCAGTCTAAAGCTGACAAATGAGCCAAAACGGATTTTCCCCCAAGCTTGTTGCTGGCATAATAGTAGCTTTATTCTTTTCTGTTGCCCTGTATCTCCGAGTCGTCCTTCCCTATGACCAGGTTTTTGTCGGCGACTGGATAAAGTTTACCGGCAATGACGCCTATTATCATATGCGCATTGTTGACAACCTTGTCCATAACTTCCCTCACCTTAATTTATTTGACCCTTATATGATTTATCCTGGTGGCAGTAGAGTAGTTGGCTTCGCCTTTTTTAACTACTTGCTTGCTGGCATTATCTGGCTCATTGGCTTGGGCTCGCCAACCCAGCACACAGTGGATGTAGTTGGCGTCTATTTCCCGGCTGTCTTAGGTGCACTAACCGTCATCCCGGTCTATTTCATCGGCAAGGCGCTGTTCAATCGCTGGGCTGGTGTAATAGCCGCTGGCTTGGTTGCTATTTTCCCTGGTGAGTTTCTTGGCAGGTCAATTCTTGGCTTCACCGACTACCATGTTGCCGAAACACTATTCACCACCATAGCCATGTTGTTCCTTATTCTGGCTATTAAGGCTGGTAGAGACAGAGGGATAACTTTTGACTGCCTGTGGCATAGGCAGTGGGCAACCATTGCCAAGCCACTTATCTACAGCCTTTTCGCTGGCATCTTCGTGGGAGTCTACTTTCTCACGTGGGCAGGCGCCCTGCTGTTTGTTTTCATCGTCTTTGTCTATTTCTTAGTCCAGTTCATTATTGACCACCTGAGGAGCAGGTCGACTGACTACCTCTGTTTTGTTGGTGTCACTGCCTTCACAATTGCGCTGCTGATGTTCTTGCCGACATCTGCGGACAGGATGTCTTTAGCTTCTCTGGTTATTGCCATCTTCATCTCGATTGCTCTAGCTGGGCTTTCCCGGCTGATGGCTAGCCGTGGCCTGAAGCCGATCTTTTACCCGCTTGCCATCCTCGGGTTTGGCCTGGCCAGCCTGGCGGTTTTTCAAATCATCAGCCCCTCTCTCCTCAAATCAATGGTGGGAAGTCTCGGCATCTTTGTCTGGCCCATGGAAACGACCATCCTTGAGATGCGGCCTTTCCTCTTCTTTGGTGACAATTTCTCGTGGATGATTGCTTGGAGTAATTTTACCACTGGCTTTTTTATCAGCTTCATCTCCCTGGGCATACTCGTTTACTTCACTATCAAGCGAGGCGAGGCTGACAAGACATTATTTATCGTCTGGAGTCTGGTGATACTGGCAGCTACCCTATCCATGCGCCGTTTTGCCTACTATTTTGTTGTCAATGTTGCTCTGCTCACCGGCTACTTCTCCTGGCTAATTCTGCAGTTTGCTGGCTTGAGGGAACCAGCTGCTGCGCCTGTACAGACAGCTGAAAAGGGGAAGAAGAAAGCTAAGCGAAGACAGAGCCGCCACGGCGGCTTCCGTTTGACCGCCAGCCGGGGGAATTTGGCACTGGGAGTAGTAGTGGTTTTCTTTCTTGCCTTCTATCCCAACATTGGGCCTATGCCTAAGATTGGGCCTTTGCCTGCTGGGACA
>CAZOQG010000044.1:0-13963 GCA_964582065.1 uncultured Dehalococcoidales bacterium | reverse complement strand
GCCCATGGAGAATTCGGTGAGAGGGATAAGCAACGCATTGCCGCCACCAGCAGCGGTTCCCTTAATATTCATGGTTGGGCCACCTGATGGTTGACGGATGCAGCCGCCTACATTCAGACCCCGCTTGCCCATGCCTTCCATAAGACCACAGGTAGTTGTACTCTTCCCTTCACCTAATGGTGTGGGAGTTATGGCGGTTACCTCAATGTACTTGCCGTCCGGCTTGTCCTTGAGACGCTCGATAATCTTCATGAAATCGAGCCTGCATAGTTTCCCGAAAGGAACAACCTCGTCCTTTTGCAGGTTGAGTTTTTCCCGCCACTCATCGGGGGGCGGCATGTCCTGCTCAGCCGCTTCTGCAATCTGCCAATCCTTCATTTTTGTTGCGTCGTAGGCCATATAGAAACCTCCTTGTTTTTTTGTTATTTTTAGCTTGCGCTGAAAAGCCGAAAAGGTTTAGCTTTCTATTAAGATGTCGCCTTTCTAACTGCTTATCCCCGCCTTTGCCTCTGCAGCTTCCACTGTATTCATCAGTAGCATGGTCACTGTCATCGGACCGACACCGCCGGGTACCGGTGTTATTGCCTCTGCCTTTTCCTTGATTGCCTCAAAGTCGGCATCACCTACCAGGCGAAAGCCTTTTTCCCTTGTCTTGTCCTCGACGCGGTTAACACCGACATCGATGACTACTGCGCCATCTCTGACCATGTCAGCAGTTATCGCCTTAGGGCTACCCATTGCTGCTACCACAATGTCAGCCTGCCTGGAGAATGAGGCAATGTCTTTAGTCCCGGTATGGCATATCGTGACGGTAGCATTGGCCCCCTTCTTCTTTTGCATCAGGATACCTGCCAGAGGTTTACCCACGATATTGCTCCGACCACAGATGACAACGTGCTTGCCACCGGGGTCATAGCCGCTTCTGACTAGCAATTGTTGAACTCCATGGGCGGTACAGGGCAGGGGGCAAGGTTCACCTCTGAACAATTTGCCGACGTTTACCGGGTGAAAGGCGTCCACATCCTTTTCTGGAGGGATGTAGTTAATCACCTTGTCTGTGCTGACATGTTTGGGTAAAGGTAGTTGCACCAAGATGCCGTGGTATTTCGGGTCTTTGTTAAGCTTGTCAACCGTTTTCAGGACTTCTTCCTCTGGTGTATCTGCTGGCAGACGAATGGTTTCCTCATGCATCCCTATTTCCTCGGCGCCTTTAGCCTTGGCGGTAACGTAGGACACTGAGGCCGGGTCCTCCCCCACCAGCACTACAGCTAGTGATGGGGTTACTCCCTTCTCGCTTAGTTTCTTTACCCTCCCTTTCAGTTCTTCGCGGATTTCGGCGGCTATCTGGGTCCCGCTGATGATCTTTGCTGGCATAGGTTCATACCTCCTCTTTTCGCTATTTTGCCTCTACCTCAGATTTGCGGGTAGGGAAAATGCCACAGCTTTCTCGCTCGTCACAGTAACCGAGACGATAGCATTTTGGCTTGAGCTCAGCGCCAAGTCGTGGAGCTACCCTTTCCACTTCAGTCTTTATTCTCTCAAAGAGCTCCAAAATCTCCCACTGAGCTCGCAGACATAATCTCAATGAGCAAGCGTGGAGTAACTCCCTAGCGTTCATGGTCATGACGAGCTGGGTTTCGATGGCCTGGGGAATAACATAGCGAGCATCCTCGGCTGGAATACCGGCTTCCAGCATCCGGGAGTAAAGCTCATGGGCGCTTTCTACAGCTTGCTGATACTGGGCTAAAAGGTCACTCTGCCTGGAGATTGTCGGCGGAGTAACATAGCCATAATCTTTGAGTGCGACGTATCTTTGGCTCTGTTGAGTATAGCTAGCCAGACGGTGGCGAACTAGCTGATGACTGGTAACTCGCGAGATACCCTGGATATTGAAGGTGAAAGTGGCGTGCTCGAATGTCGATAGGTGGCCTGAGTCTAACAACTGCTTGAACAGATTATCTATCTGCAGGGAGCTAAGTCTATCGCAGAGCTCTTCGAAAGTTGATTGGGAGGCTGAGGACCTAGCTGCAGCCACAATAGTAAGCTCGGGGTTAGGGGTGTAGTTAACTAATGTTACCTGCACACAAGTCTCCGAGACCTACTTCGCCAAGCTGAGATTATATCATGTAGAACTGAGGAAAAGCAAACAGTCTGCGTTTTGGCTAGGGGCTTTGAGTTACCTCATTCCCGCCTTTCACTCTCGGTCTTGAGCTTCCCAGAATTGGCATTCTTCACCTTTGTGGGAGGCAACGGCTTCTACTCTAAAGATGTTGATAAAGCCATGTTCATTGAACTCTTGCTGGTAGGAAGTACCTTTCTGTAATTCATCAAGATATCTGGCTAATTCCGAGTTAGTGCATTTTACACCTTCCTCTGGACCCGATATCCCGGGCCCGAAGGCAAACCCCTGGGCGAATTTACAAGTTGCACATATTTGTTCCATCTTATCTCTCCTTTTGTTGTTATTTTCCCGAGGCCATTTAAAGCCGCATGACCTACACCTATAGGAATCGGCCTTGTTTTGCCTATGTGTATCGGGGGTGAACTCGACGTGACCCTTGAAGCTTGGAGTACGTGTGTTGCTCTACATTGGTAGAATAAATCGTTCATGAGAAAAACAGACATGTAGTCCGTTAGTCCGTGGCGCCCTAAGGTCGCCCAAGCCTGGCCCGAGGCTTTTCTTTGGGTCCACATGTGAATACGCTAACGGGCAAGCCTCGCCGCGCTGTCCCTCGCTCCTAGCCGGTAATCATCACGGCAAAGACCAGGAGAAGTATTTTCCTCCACTTACAGCCCTTATGCCGTCTATGAGCTCTGCACTTGCTGCCCTCTTGGGGATAAAGCCGTGTGCTCCCGCCTGCTTCGCAATAAGCATATTCTCTTCCTCATCATATTGTGTCAAAATCAAAACCTTTGTCTGGGGGCACTCGCTGCTTATTCGCCTTGTTGCTTCTAGCCCGCTCATCACGGGCATGACTATATCCATCAACGCCACGTTCGGCAAGAGTCGCTGCACCTGCTCAAGCGCATCTTGCCCGTTAACAGCCTCACCTACCACATCCATATCCTTTTGGGTTGCAAGAAGGGCACGTATTCCGTGCCTGACCATAGTATGGTCATCTATTATCAGCACTTTTATCTTTTTAGGCCCAGTTGCTTCTTGCAGCAGGATTTGGATTTGGGGCACCAGCGAAGCTGGCTCGATTGGCTTGGTTGCGTAGCCATCGGACTCGAGCTGTATGCCCTCGAACCTTCTCCATCCTTTGATAGGCCGTTCCTCATATCGGGCATCGATCACCAAGAGTGGTATGTCTTTGTGTTTGGGGTGTTGTTTTAGCCACTTATACATGGAGAATGCTTGCCCAGCGGGCGCCATGGTACCCAGAACAACGATATCCGGATCTGCTGTCATCATCTCTTGGGCCTGTGCCTTGCTGGAGGCAATGACCACCTGATAGGACTTGGCTTCCAGAGTCATCCGGAAAGCTTCTACGAAATTTGGTTCGTCGTCTATGATTAGGATTCTTGCATTGTTTGCCATTTTACTTTCCCCCTTTGTGCTAGGTTCAGCCAACCCCTTGGCCTGGGGCCACCCTTTACCAGACTGCTGTCTTAGGGATACGCACCGACCAGCTCAGCCGCCTCCAAGATGTCAGGCACAATCGCCTCATTACCTACCGCCATAATATGCACGCCGTGACACAGATTTTCCTCCTTTATTGTCTTTATCAAGCGCACAGCAATCTCGATTCCTTTCTGAAGTCCCTTACCCTTCTCCGCGGTGCTAAGCTCATCGATAATAGCTTGCGAGACAATTATTCCGGGAACATTGTCATTCATGTACCGAGCCATCCTTGCCGAAGCCATGACTATGATACCTGCTAGGATTTTCACATCAAACTGGGAGGCGTATTGCATGAACCTGCGAAGGCTACCTAGGTCGAAAATGCCCTGAGTCTGGAAGAATTGCGCCCCTGCAGCAACCTTCTTGTCGAACTTGACGAGCTGCGGCTCAATAATATCTGCTTCGGGATGTACCGAGGCACCAACGCAGAATTTCGGAGTCCCTTTGAGATCGTTCCCCGCTATATCTGTTCCCGATTCCATCGTCTTGATCATCTTCAGCAATTGAACAGAATCCATGTCAAAGACGGGCTTTGCTTCGTTGTGATCCCCGACGTCAATGGAATCTCCGGTGAGGCAAAGCACGTTGCCGATGCCTCTAGAGTATGCCAGAAGAAGGTCAGCTTGAAGCGCCAGGCGGTTACGGTCACGACAAGTCACCTGAAGGATAGGCTCACCACCACGTTCCTTCACCGATAGACAGCCACCTAACGAGGGGAAACGCATCACCGAGCTCTGATGGTCAGTGACGTTGATGGCGTCAACCTTATTCTTAAGCAGATCTATATGGTGAACCATCTCCGAGATATCTGCCCCCTTGGGAGGCCCGACCTCTGTTGTCACCAAGAATCTATTGGAGCAAAGTTTTTCCTCAAACAACGAGTTAGCCATTATCCTCTCCTACACCAATACTAGGTTTGCTCACGATCCTTTTCGGCCTGGGAATCGCCCGGAAGTTCCGGGGAGGGTAATATCGGCGCATTTTCTCCAGTTGTCCGAGTCTTTCCAGGCGCTTATAGATAAGAATCCAGGCACAGTCCATATCTTTGTTGGCTTCGCACTTACCGTTTTTGGTGCCGGCGCAAGGACCATTGAGTATCCCCTTTGTGCACCTGGTGATGGGACAAATGCCGGCAGTCTCTTCCAATCTGCAGTCGCCACAAGCGGCACATCTCTCATCCCAAATCCCCCACTCTTTAGCCATACCCATGAAACAGGTATTAACACCGGGCAGCACGGGTGTATCTGGAAAACGTTCGGCCAAAGCCTGCACCCCGATGCCACAACCTAGCGAAAGAATGGCGTCCACGTCCTCGACTTTGTCAACAAGCAGATCTAGGAATTCAGGGTCGCACTGCCTTTTCAAAGTGTACTCCGAAAAGGTGTGACCCCCGTTTCCGCTCTTTGCCTCTGCCAGCCGTAATGCACTATGGAGAAAGGACACCTCACGCTCGCCACCAGCATCGCAAACTGTCATACAGGTACCACAACCGAGGACTAGTACCCTCTCGTAAGGGGCAATCATTCGCCCAATTTCTTCTAGAGGCTTTTGCTGCGCCACTATCAACTTTTCACCTCCTGCGTTATTATCGAGGCCAAATAGAGCCCACGTATTTGTTCGATGAACTTATCCAGTTCCGGGGCAGGGTCCTCATTGGTGGTGCTTAGGGTGAAAGCCCGCACGCGCTCTGGCTCAAGATTGATCTGTGCTAGGGTCTTTCTAACCTTTTCAACGTGCTGGTGAACCCAAGAGGCAGTGTTTTCTCTGGCACACTGCTCCCCGCATCCAGCGATGAAAACTCCCTCTGCACCCATCTCAAAGGCACGCAGTATATGGTTAGCTTCCACCTTGGCTACACAAAGAACAGGCACAATCCAGATACCGGCTTTGGCTCCCCTCCATAGGCTTGTCAGGCTGCCGGTGCCAAAGAGGCCATACTGGCAGCAGAAACCGATAATGAAGGGCTTGACCTTCGATTCTGCCGCAGACTTAAGGGCATGATCTAGCTCCTCATTTATCTGTCTTCGGTCGTACGGCTTTCTCAAGACTATTGCCTTTGCTGGACACTCAGCAACGCATATGCCACAGGCTTGGCACTGATCGGGTGGTATCTGGATCGTGCCGGTCGCATCCAGGTAGGGGACGTGATATGGGCACACCCTCAGGCAGGTAAGGCACGTGGCGCACTTATCTTGAAACATGATCTCGGCGCCCATACCACACCGAAGGCATCTTCTCGCTTCATCGACGGCGGATTCCCAGTCATAGACCAGCTCCACCGGCTTGAAGTCTCCTGCCCTTGTTTCAGGAGAAAGAATTGGTGGCTCGAGTCGTCCAGTTTTCCTTATCATTTCTATGGTTTCGGGGAGCAGGTCGCCTGCCATGCTTTCTCGCACCTCTTTGTTAATCAGTGGGTACCTGTGCTGAAGGTAGTCGTCGATACGAGAGGCTGCCAGCCTGCCGGCGGCCAGAGCCTCAGTTACGGTTGCTGGCCCGGTGACAGCATCCCCTCCAGCGAAGACCCCTGTCCTATTGGTCGTGAGCGTGACGGGGTCGACCTGAATAGTGCTGCCTCTGCCTATTCGGAGGCGGAAATCACCCGGGGCCTGAGGTGCTTGTCCAATAGCGGCAACCAGGGTATCGATTTGCTTGGTGAACTGGCTGCCCTTGATCGACACAGGCCGGCGCCTGCCACTAGCATCCGCTTCGCCAAGCTCCATCCTGATGCAAGTCACGCTTAACCGCCCATTTTTCCTTTTTATTCTGGTCGGCGCCACCAGAAACAAGATGTCTACCCCTTCCTCCAGGGCTTGCTCTACTTCTGTGGGATCTGCTGGCATTTCTGCACGGCTGCGGCGATACAGAATGTTCACCTTGTGGGCACCCAACCGAAGGGCAGTACGGGCGGTGTCAATTGCGACATTTCCTCCCCCTACTACAGCAACCCTTTTGCCTAGGGATGGCTTAAGCCCGAGGTTCACTTCACGGAGAAAAGTTGCCCCATCTATCACCCCCGGGCTCTCTTCTCCTTCTATTCCCATTCTAAGGCTCTGATGGGCTCCAATGGTTATGAAGACAGCCTTGTAACCCATCTCAAATAACAGGTCTAGGGATATCACTCGTGTGTTCGCTCTGATTTCAACCCCCATCTGGGTTAGTCTCTGAACTTCAATGTCCAGCACCTCGCGGGGGAGACGGTATTGGGGAATACCTACTCGGAGCATACCTCCCATCTCTGAATGGGCTTCGAAGATAGTTGCCGGATAGCCCAACTTCCGCAGATAGTAAGCGCAGGCCATTCCTGCTGGACCGGAGCCTACTATGGCAACCTTTTCGCTGTGCGTAGTCTCAGCTTCAGCCTGGATCATCCTGTCACCACCGAATTCCACCGCGAACCTCTTCAACGACCGGATAGCGATAGGCTTATCTACCTGGCTGCGTCTGCAAGCATCCTCGCAGGGATGAGTACAAACATAGGCACAGATAGAGGGGAAAGGGTTGCCATCTCTTATGACCTGCAACGCTTCCATAATCCTTCCTTGGGCAACCAAATCAATATATTCTCTGATCTCCATATGCAAGGGGCACGCAGTCTGGCAGGCCGGTATCAGGCTGTGGTCAGGAGATAATTTCGCCGTTCTATTGGCTTGGGAGCTCTGACCATTGTCTGCCGCTGATGAATACATACCCCCCCCTTTGAACGCGAACGATCAAGGTTCTACCCGTATACTACCTGGCTTCTGATGGGGAGACAATAGGAAATCTCCCAGAACTGGATGGCTGAGTCCCTAGGATTCTTACTGGGATAGTCCTTGATTTGGGCTAGGAAAAGCCCTGGTCAGGGGTGGGTTCGGGGGAGGACGTGTGGCAAGAGCTTGGTTTAGGACATCACGGGGTTATGATCGCCCTGCGTATGGCAAACTTGATGAGGTCGGTCCTGTTATGGATGTTCAATTTGTTCATTAGGCTGGTTTTGTACCACTCGACGGTCTTGTGGCTGACGACCAGCATGTCCGCTATTTCCCGAGCAGTATGTCCTTCAACAACTAGCTTAAGCACTTCCCTTTCTCTATCTGTTAGCTGTTGGTAAGGGTCTGTTTCCCCTTCTGCATTGGTTTTCTGCTGACATTCCTGAACGAGAGCTGCTGCCGCTGAGGGAGATAGAAAGGAATCCCCTTTGTATACAGCCTGGATAGCTGACGTGAGCTCTGAAAAGGCTGCCATCTTAGTGACGAAACCACGGGCCCCCGCTTCGATGACAGGGACGACATATTCGCTGTCATCATATTGGGTCAGTGCCAGCACCTTGGTTGCCGGGAATTGCCTGCGTATTCTGCGTGTGGCTTCCAGTCCACCCATGATAGGCATTGCCAGGTCCATAAGTACCACGTCTGGCGCAAGCTGCGCTACCTTTTCCAGGGCTTCCTTTCCGTTTGTTGCCTCACCGACTACTTCTATGTCCGCAACTAGCCCTAATAAAGCGCGAATTCCATCTCGCACCAGAGTATGATCATCGACTACTAGTAGCCTTATCCTTTTCATCTGTCACATCCGTAGTCAGTGGCACCTTCCATGTAATCTTGGTCCCTTGTCCTGGATGGGCTTCGACATTACAGGCGCCGCCCACCAGTCTTATTCTCTCCTTCATGGTGAACAAGCCAGCACCTCGACCGCTAGGATCCACCCGTGTGAGCTTGTTGACATCAAAGCCTTTGCCGTCATCCTCGATGCGTAATACACACTCGGTGGCGTTGCAGTCTAATCTGACAGAGACATTCTTCGCACCTGAGTGCTCCAAGATGTTGCCTATCGCCCCCTGGGCGACACGGAAAAGTGTTACCTCAACTTCCGGCGGGAAGCGGCGGTCTGTGCCTATGAATTCTGCCGATACATTAATGCCTTGAGCTTGAAGAGTATCCTTGGCGTAGCGGTGGATTGCGACAGGCATTCCAAGCTCATCCAGCAGGGTAGGGCGGAGTTCCTTCATGAGCCTCACTATTTCATTGCCGGCGTGAACCGCGTAGGAGTGTGTTGCCCTAATCCTTTCCATAAGGTCGGCATCCTTAATGCCTTTCATTTCCGCTATTCCTATGATAGCCTGTAGACTGAGTGTCAAGCTGGTAAGTGACTGACTGGTCTCGTCGTGCAGCTCTCGGGCGATTCTTTTTCGCTCATCCTCTTGGGCAGTCAAAGCATGGTGAAGAAGGATTTGATATCTTTCTGTCGCACTTGCCAGTCGCTCGTACAGTCTTGCTTGCTCAATTGCGGCACCGAGATAGTCACCAATGGAATTGAGAAGCGACACATGGTCTGCCCCAAACCATCCTGCCACATGGCTGGCGACGTTCATCACGCCTACAACTTTATCCCTTGCCTTCAGAGGAATGCTGACGAATCCCTTAAGACCCTCTGCGCTTATCAAAACGGGGCGAACACTACGTGGGTCTTTGGAGATATCCTCTAACAACATGGGCTCACCGGTTTGGGCTACTCTTCCCGCTATTCCCTCGCCGAGGGGCATCCGCATCTCCTTGGCATATCTAGCGGACAAGCCGCGCTGCACGCGATAGTATAACGTTTCAGTCTCATCATCCAAGAGGAGAATTCCTCCAATGGCGCCGCTGATGATCTCCAGCACGTTGTCTAAAGCATTCCTTAGTATGGCATCCAAGTCCCATAGCTTGGTCATCGCACTTGAAATGTGGCTCAATATTACAAGCTGATGGTGATGCCTTAGGATCTGGCTCTCCAGTTCTCTTTCTGCGGTAACGTCTCTTCTCAGTTCGGCAACCGCGTGGATATGGCCATGGTGGTCCCTGAGTGGATACATGGTGATTTTGATATACTCGTTGGAGACAATATGCGCGTTTGGGGAATACTTGGGGTGAACAATCACGGTCGGCTTACCGCTCTGCAGTACCTTGGTAAGCGGACATAGCCATAAAGGTGGCCCGCAAGGATTATCCCTGGATTCAAGGACGTTATAGCATTGTCTGCCGACCGGATTGCTACTTTGACGCAGCTGCTGCTGCATAACCGAGTTAACAAACCTTATCCGGTATTTTCTATCTATGATGAAAAGCCCGTCTTCCAGACCATCCGCTACGTCCTGCAAACTTATATCTGAGGCTTCATTTCTAGCGGCTGCTTGAACCCTTGTCTTCTGCTCGCCCATTTCTACAACCCCCCGTACCTATAAAATAGGGTAACAGCTAGGCTTTGTCAAGCGAGTGTATACATTCGGTATCATGGTGACACATAGCGCCTTTTCGTTGTTCTTCTTTCCTTGCCTCTCAATGGGAGACGATTAGGATTCCTTCTCGCTTGATGGAGTAGGCTCAAAATGAGCGTGGGCTCGAGGCAGATCCAAAAACCTGTCCCCACATGTTGCTATAGAGAAAAGCATGCGTTAATGAGACGCGAACAAAGGTTTGTCCTCCGTAGCCTGTTATGGTAAACTCAAATAGTTTTTTTTGGGGATGTTGCTTTGAGAATACTGGTTAGTAATGATGATGGCGTGTATGCTGACGGGCTTTGGGCATTGGTGAAAGAGCTACGAGATGTGGGCACAGTAACCGTAGTTGCCCCAGATAGAGAGCAGAGCGGTGTGGGCACCTCGGTAACACTCCACCAGCCTGTGAGATTAAGCAAAATAAAGCCGCGTCTGAAGGGGGTAAACGCATATTCAGTGCAAGGGACTCCTGCCGATAGTGTCATTCTAGCTATTAGGTCTGTGATGAAAGACAGAGTAGATTTGGTGGTTTCAGGCATCAATGAAGGACCCAATTTAGGTGATGATGTTTTCATCTCAGGAACTGTTGGTGCTGCTTTGCAAGGCTATTTCTATGGGATTCCTGCCATCGCCTTGTCTGTAGCAGCCTTTGAAGGTATTCATTTCGATGTCGCTGCCAGACTAGCTAGGCTCTTGGCCAGTGAAATCAATGGTAGCGGCTTATCTACAAAAATGCTGCTCAATGTTAACTTACCTAACCTGCCTCGGGAAAAGATCGAGGGGATAGAGATTACCAGGCTAGGCGAACGTGAATATGCTGATAAAATCGAACCGGGGCATGATGGCAGGAGGCACTATTACTGGATCGTGCATGGCCAATCACAATGGAATGTAAGTTCTGGCAGCGATATATGGGCGCTAAAGCAAAACAGGATTTCCATTACCTCTTTGCCTAACAGCTCTGACAGTTCCAGTAATCATTTTCTCAAAAACCTGACACCAGACCTTTTTCGCAAATTATTGGACAGCACAGGTTCTTGAACTAAACTAAGGAGTAGGATACCTATGCCAGAGGTAGTCATTGTTAGCGGTGTTCGGACAGCTATTGGTGCTTTCGGAGGCTCTTTGAGGGATGTTCCTGTAGTGAGTCTCGGCTCACTGGTTATTAAGGAGGTGTTGAAGCAGGCTAGGCTGAGACCCAAAACCAGTGAGAGATTGCTTCAATATGCTCCGAAGGCACTGAAAGACGGTGACATAACCGAGCTAGAGAAGTCTCATTATGACTGGGATGATTCTCTCGTGGAGATTCAAGTGGACGAAGTGATTATGGGCAATGTTCTTCAAGGGGGGCAGGGACAGAATACTGCCAGGCAGGCTACGATTTATGCCGGTCTGCCGAAAGAGACGAACGCCTTTACTATAAACAAGGTATGTGCCTCAGGGCTTAAGGCGATCACCTTGGGTGCTCAGGCAATAATGCTGGGTGAAGCTGAGGTGGTAGTCGCCGGCGGGATGGAAAGTATGAGCTATGCCCCTTATGTTCTGCCGCGAGCTCGCTGGGGCTATCGGATGGATATTACTACCAAGGGTGAGGTTACTGACCTTATGGTTTATGATGGACTCTGGGAGATATTCTATGGCTATCATATGGGATTGACTGCGGAAAATATTGCTGATAAGTATAATGTCTCTCGGCAAGAGCAGGATGAGCTGGGTCTTTTGAGTCATCAGCGGGCTAGAGCTGCTATAACCCAGGGCACGTTTAAGGAAGAGATAGTGCCGGTGGTTATCCCTCAGAAGAAAGGGGAAGCTCTGGTCTTCGATACCGATGAGCGGCCTATGGATACCACTCTGGAGAAGATGGCAAAGCTAGCCCCAGCGTTCAAGAAGGATGGTACAGTTACTGCTGGAAATGCTTCCGGGATTAACGATGCTGCGGCAGCAGTATTACTGATGACTAAGGAGAAAGCTCAAGAATTGAAACTTGAGCCGTGGGGAGTCATCAAGTCCTATGCTTCTGGAGCTGTGGACCCAGCTTATATGGGATTAGGGCCAATACCGGCGGTAAAGAAAGCGCTGGAAAGAGCTGGCGCAAGCATTAAGGATATGGATGTAATTGAGCTCAACGAAGCCTTCGCTTCTCAGGCTATAGCTTGTATGAGAGAGCTGGAACTAAGTTTGGATAACACAAATGTAAATGGCAGCGGGATTTCTCTAGGGCATCCGATTGGCTGCACCGGCGCTAGGCTGGTGGTGACTCTCCTTCATGAGATGAAACGACGGAATCTAAACTTAGGCCTGGTAACCATGTGTATTGGTGGCGGGCAGGGTATGGCTACGGTCATAGAAAGATAGTGTTTCTGTCAGGAGTGAGCAACTTTGACTCGGCTTGTTGTGGTTAGACATGGGCGCACGGAATGGAACCGGGTGGAAAGGTTTCGAGGCAGAGCCGATATCGAGCTGGATGAGGTAGGGATGAAGCAGGCTGAGGCTACAGCCGGGCGTATCGCTGAATGGCAGGTTTCGGTAATTTATTCCAGCCCGCTGCGTCGAGCTTTAACCACGGCTGAAGTCCTAGCCCGGCGCTTTGACCTCGAAGTGCAGTTGCTACCTGGAATTATTGACATTGATTATGGCGAATGGCAGGGCCTCTCCCCGGACGAAGCTGCGGCTAAGGACGGCGTTCTCTATTCCAGGTGGCTGAAAAGTCCGAACAAAGTAAAATTCGCAGGTGGTGAGAGCCTGGCGGGGGTCAGAAAAAGAGCGGCTTCGACAGTAGATACCCTGATAACGCAGCATCCGAAGGAAACCATTGCTTTGGTCTCTCATAAGGTGGTATGCCAGATTCTCATCCTCAGTTTGCTTGGCGTGGACAATTCTCACTTCTGGCAGATAGCTCAGGATATCTGTGCAGTTAACCTTTTTGAGGTAAGAGGCAGTGTACCGTCGGCTTTGCTTCTCAATGATACCTGTCACCTGAATGGCGTAAGTTAGAGTTCTAACAGGGTCTGGTTATGTCACAAGTAAGAGTTGGCATCATAAATGTTACTGGCTATGCCGGCGTAGAATTAGCCAGGTTGCTTTATCGCCACCCGAATGTGGAGCTTGCCTCGGTTACTGGAAGAAGCGCTGCTGGGCAGAATTTGGCTGAGGTTTTTCCACACCTGGCTGATACCGATTTGACGATTACTGCTGAGCTTGAAGAGGTTGACTTTGCCTTCTCGGCAATGCCACACAAAGCGAGCGTCGAGGTGATAGTGCCCCTAGTTAAGCGTGGCATCAAGGTTGTTGATATCAGCGCTGACTTCCGCCTTAAAGACGCCAGCAAGTATTCGGAGTGGTATGATTTCGTTCACCCGGCACCGGAGCTATTACGGCAAGCCGTTTATGGTTTGCCTGAATTCCATCGCTCCGAAATTGCAACAGCTAGCCTGGTAGCCAATCCTGGCTGTTACCCGACGGGAGCATTGCTGGCTCTGGCGCCGGTGGTCAAAGAGGGTCTTGTTTACCCTGATATTATCGTTGACAGCAAGTCAGGTGTTTCTGGCGCCGGTAGGGCTTTAAGCTTATCGACTCACTACTCTGAGGCCAGCGATAATGTTCGTGCCTATGCTGTGGAGGGACACCGCCATTTACCGGAGATTATTCAGGAACTGGGAACTTTGAATCCCGGCCTTTCTCCTTCGGTGACTTTCTTACCGCATCTGGTGCCAACAGCTCGAGGCATATTGAGTTCATGCTATGCACGACCTGAGGAGGGCAAGCTGGTCAAAGGCAAAGAGAAGCTAAAGCAGTTGTATCATGATTACTATGCAGATGAACCCTTTGTCAGGATAGTAGATAAGCCGCCTGAGACCAAACAAACCTGGGGTAGTAATCTTTGCCTTATTTATCCTGCCGTTGACCCCAGAACGGGTAGGCTCATAGTCATCAGTTGCCTTGATAATCTGGTCAAAGGGGCTGCTGGACAAGCTATCCAGAATATGAATATAATGCTTGGCTTTCCTGAGACGGCAGGGCTTGAAGCTCTGCCTGTTTATCCCTAATCGGCTTGCCCCCATCGTCTAGAGGCCTAGGACATCAGCCTTTCAAGCTGGCGACAGGGA
>CAZOQG010000043.1:0-14246 GCA_964582065.1 uncultured Dehalococcoidales bacterium | reverse complement strand
TGGCCTCCTGAGGTTGCATTGATCTCCGGCTCGTCGAGTTCGTTTCAGCCAAGCAACCGCAGATGAACGCTGCGAGCAAAAGCGCTTTCTACTTCTGTGTGGCCCGAGGGCTCCGCTGGATTAATGCTGTACCTTCGCCATGCCACATTGACGCTACACCCCAGGGGCGAGTAAAATTCTAGTATTATGCACCAAAAAAGTATCCTCAGCAATGGATTACGCATTATTACTGACAGCATGCCTCACACACGCTCGGTCTCGGTGATTTTCTTTATGGGCGTCGGTGGGCGCTATGAGGCTGAGTCTGAATCAGGCATTTCCCATTTCATCGAGCACCTTTGCTTTAAAGGCACCGAAAAGCGCCGGACTTCTAAGGAGATTAGCGAAGCCATCGAAAGTGTCGGCGGTATAATCAACGGGGGTACTGACAAAGAGCTAACCACTTTCTGGTGTAAAGTAGCTAGCCAGCATTTTCTTCCAGCCCTAGATGTGCTCATCGACCTGCTGCGAAATTCCCGTTTTGACGCCAGAGACATTGACCGAGAACGTCAGATAATTATTGAGGAAATAAACATGAGCCTTGATTCCCCGCGGCAGCGAGTCGGCATGTTAATCGATGAGCTTTTGTGGCCGGGGCAACCACTGGGACGAGATGTTGCTGGGAGCAAAGAAACGGTAACTGCTCTGACTCGCCAACAGATGCTCGACTTCTTTTCTCACCATCATCTACCCAATAACACTGTGATTAGTGTTGCCGGCGACATCCAACACGAGCAGGTGCAAGAGACCCTCAATCAGGCTCTGGGTGAGTGGAGACCTAACGAGGTATCGGCAGGATTCCCCAGCGATGATAAGCAAGAAGCGCCCAGATTGCACATTGAGTTTAGAGACACTGAACAGGCTCACCTTTGCCTCGGTGTTCCCGGGCTATCTTTTCTCCATCCTGACCGTTTTGCCATTGACCTGCTTAGCATAGTATTAGGCGAGGGGATGAGCAGTCGTCTGTTCACCGAGATTAGAGAGCAACAGGGTCTTGCCTATGATATTCACAGCTATGCTGACCATTTTGCAGATTCAGGGGCAGTCATAATTCATGCTGGAGTTGACCCTGGGCGAGTCGAAAGTGCGTTAGGAGCCATTCTTGACCAGCTTTCTCAGCTCAAGGAGCGCGTCTCTGAAACTGAGCTCAATAAGGCTAAAGAGCTAGCCAAGGGGCGGCTGCTGCTAAGCCTAGAGAATAGTCGAAATGTTGCTGCTTGGTTAGGAGGTCAAGAGATTCTCACCAACAATATCCTCACCGTGGACGATGTCATATCCCTAGTCGACGCCGTTACTGCTGGAGACCTGAAGCGAGTCGCTGAGCAACTAATGACTGGTGAAAAGCTAAATTTGGCCGTCGTCGGACCTGTCAAAAAGGAAGAACCGATAGCAGAAATGCTCAAGCTTTAGAATCTTCCCGACAGAGGCAGAGCCGCCTGCCTGGGCGGGCGGCTCTGCTCCAAGATCTTTTGTCTCGTCCTAATACTCTGGCATGGGTGGCATTGGCGCCTTCTCTTTTTCCGGAATGTCGGTCACCAGAGCCTCAGTGGTCAGAATCATATTAGCAATGCTGGAAGCATTCTCTAACGCAGTTCTGGTAACCTTGAGCGGGTCGATAACACCCTTTTCTACCATATCGCCATAGTCGTTTTTCTCCGCATCATAACCGGCACCTTTCTTGCTGCGCTTCACCTTATCCACCACCACTGAGCCGTCCTCACCAGCATTTATGGCAATCCATCGCACCGGCTCCTCAACGGCTCGCTTGAGAATAGCAACGCCAATGGCCTCATCACGTTCTGCCTTAACCTTGTCGAGAACAAAGCTGGCATTAAGTAGAGCAACACCACCGCCAGCCAGAATTCCTTCCTCAACTGCGGCCCTGGTCGCCGATAGGGCATCCTCAACGCGATGTTTTTTCTCTTTGAGCTCAACTTCAGTGGCTGCCCCCACCTTCACCACCGCCACACCACCAGCTAACTTAGCTAACCTCTCCTGGAGCTTTTCCTTATCATAGTCTGAGGTAGTCTCATCAACCTGTGCCTTGATCTGCTTGATTCGTGCCTGGATGTCCCCCTCAGTCCCTTTGCCCTCGACAACGGTGGTGTTGTCTTTGTCGGCCACCACCTTGCGGGCTCTACCAAGGTCAGCTACCGTCGTTGAATCCAGTTTCCGGCCTATCTCTTCAGAAATGACCTTGCCTCCGGTCAAGATAGCTATATCCTCAAGCATCGCCTTGCGTCTATCCCCGAAGCCTGGCGCTTTCACCGCGAGACAATTCATAGTCCCCCTGAGCTTGTTGACCACCAAGGTAGCTAAGGCTTCGCCTTCTAAATCTTCAGAGATAATCACCAGATTTTTGGATACCTGAAGTATTTTCTCCAGAACCGGCAAGATATCAGCTATAGCTGATATCTTCTTGTCAGTAATCAGGATATAAGGGTCTTCAAGCTCCGCTTTCATGAGCTCGGCATTGGTGATAAAGTAAGGGCTAATGTAGCCGCGGTCAAATTCCATGCCCTCAACGTAATCCGTCTCAAACAATAAACCTTTTGATTCCTCAACAGTAATTACTCCGTCTTTACCTACCTTCTCCATGACCTCAGCGATGAGATTGCCTATCTCGGCATCAGCTGCTGATATCGTTGCGGTTTGAGCCACCTGCTCTTTGGTAGTCACTGGAATGCTCATCTTCTTCAGCTCGCTGACTATAGCAGCCACCCCCTTCTCAACCCCCCGCTTCAATGCCATAGCGTCAGCTCCCGCAGCTATATTCTTAAAACCTTCAGTTACAATTGCCTGAGACAGAATAGTAGCTGTAGTGGTACCGTCGCCGCACTTGTCATTGGTCTTACTCGCAGCTTCTTTCACCAGCTGGGCTCCCATATTCTCAAACGGGTCGGGTAGCTCTATGTCCTTGGCTATGGAAACACCATCATTGATCACCGTAGGTGCGCCCCATTTCTTGTCCAATGCTACAGGACGTCCTTTCGGGCCCAGAGTCACCTTAACGGCATCGGTTAAGGCATCGATGCCGCTTTTCAGCGCTCGCCTTGCCTCTTCACCATAAAGAATCTGTTTTGCCATCTTTTGAAACCTCCTCTTTTGTTTTATGAACCCTTCGTAGAAGTCCTCTTGGCTAGAATATCACTTTCCCTGAGGATCATCAGCTCTTCGTCGTCTTCCTTGATCTCGGTGCCACCATATTTGGCATAAATCACCGTATCGCCAACCTTCACATCCATGACTATCCGTTTGCCCTCGTCAGTCAGCCTGCCTGGTCCCACAGCAATGACCTTGCCTTCCTGTGGTTTCTCCTTGACTGTATCTGGCAGGACAATACCACCCTTGGTAACCTCTTCCTTGGCTGCCGGTCGCACCACTACTCTGTCCCCTAGGGGTTGAAGTTTAGCCGCCATCTTTACCTCCTTCTTTAGATTTTAGCAGTCTCTGCCTGAGACTGCTAATAATATTAACACAAACAAGTCAGTCTGTAAAGTCTTTGCTTAGACACGATTATCCAATTCTCTGGAAAAAATCACCGACTCGTGCCTACATCTTATATCCCGCCTTCCTGTAATCCTCTCTAGCTCTATCTTCCAGGCCTGTTTTGTCGGCAAGCTCAGCAGCATGACTCCACATCCCCTCTTTCTCAAAGTCATGCAGTTTGCTTTCTGTTTCAGCTACATCGTCTGGGGTTTCAACAATGCAGGCACGAAACCGCGACGGGAGCTTTCTAACCACGGCTTGACACTTCGGGCACTCGCCGAGGGGTTTATCATCCATCCTTTGCATAATCTCAAAGCCGTTTCGGCAATATTTGCAGCCTTCTCCGGCTGCCTTATACTCATAGATAGGCATGTTACACTACCTTTCTCTGATGCTTCGCTAACATTTCAAAAAAACCACCATACCACCTCCCCTATTTTGCCACTGGAGAAAGCTCCTTGTCCACTCCACCTCCCAAGCGAGGATGGCTTTTCGACAAGGACAGCCAGATGCCGACCAATCTCACCGAAGTTAATATCGTTTTCTCCCGGTGCTCGTTTGCTTATTGATTGTTTACGCTATACCGTGTAAAATATAGAGGAAATGAGTCGAAAACGAAATCCGGTCAACTGGGATGGGCAGGGCGTTCGGGCGCTGAGGCAGCATTTGAAACTAACTCAAGCTAGGTTAGCCGAAGAGTTGGGCACCCGTCAGCAGACGATCAGCGAATGGGAAACTGGAATGTACAAGCCGCGAGGAACTTCAGCCACTTTGCTGACCATAGTTGCCGAGCGTTCCGGTTTCAAGTATGGGTCAATCGTGAAAGAAGAGACAAAGGAGTGAGGTGCACTGGGTCAAAGTAGGTTGCTGTGGTTTCCCCAAGCGTATGAAATACTATTTCGCTCAGTTCAAATTGGTTGAGGTGCAGCAGACCTTTTACAAACCACCAACTTTGAACACAGCTTTGAACTGGCGGCAAGAGGCACTGCCGAGCGAGACTATCGCCACCAGCACAGCAACGAAGAACTAGACAGACTCAAGAAGATGCCAATCGCAGAAAGCTATGTTTTTGTTCAACAACATCACCATGCACGACGATGCTCTGAGATTTATCGACCTTATGGAAAAACACGAGGATGAAAAGCAATAGCCCGATTTACAGCTTAGGAACCAGCACCAGATCAAAAGCAGAGTTTACTGGATTGCTTCAAAGCCATGGCATTGAAATGGTGATAGACGTTCGCCGCTTTCCCAGCAGCCGGATTGAACATTTCAAACAACAGCCACTGGTGCGACTACTGGCAGAAGCGCAGATTGACTATTTGTATTTGGGGGAAAAATTGGGTGGTTACCGGAGTGGTGGCTACCGAGCCTTTACCGCAACCTCACAGTTTGAACAGGGAATAGATATTGTGGAAAGAATGGCGGCGCAGAAGAGAAGCGCCATACTCTGTGCCGAGAGGCTTCCATGGCGATGCCACCGCCGGTTCATCACTTCTGAATTACAAAAAAGAGGTTGGCAAATAACACATATTATCGACGAAAAGCAAACCTGGGTGCCAAGTAGACCAAGCTAGTCGATTTTCAAAAAATTTTTGCTCATGTCTACACGTAATCGTGTAAAGCTAAAATGAACACAGACCTCTCAGAGAAGACTATTGCCCTTATCTGGCAGCGTCAGCTGATAACCAGCCTGGTTACTGATGCCGGTGAACAGCTTCAGATAATCTATCCGGGTAGAGTTAGTAGCGGCAGTGGTTGTGACTTCACAGATGCTGTCTTCGCCATCAACAGCAAGGTAACAAAAGGAGACATCGAGATCCATGTTAAATCCAGCCAGTGGTACAGCCACGGTCATCATCGGGACGTGAAATACAACAACATAGTCCTACATGTCGTGATGTGGCGTGATAGCCAATCTCCTACCCTGCTGCAGAATGGCAACACTGTTCCCACAATTTGTCTAGGTTCTTTCCTTGGCGACTCTTTGGGCAAGCTAAGGCACCAACCCTACTTAGCCAACTACCCACTACCTTCGTGCCCACAAGCAACAAGGTTTTCAAACACCGAATCTTTGAGCAAATTGCTCACTGCCGCCGGCCAGGAAAGGTTCGCCGCCAAGACAACTTCCTTTCACACAGATCTAAACCAAGAAGAGGCTGGGCAGGTGCTTTTTCGAGGCCTGGCCAGAGCTTTAGGCTATGCCAGGAATGCCAAACCCTGTGAAGAACTCGCCGATAGGTTACTCCTCAGCTTCTTACAGAAAGTCGAACTTCAGGCTAGTGCCGCTAAACAAGCCTGGATCTTAGGAACTGCCGGACTCTTACCTTCCCAGCGGCTTAAGCTGCGATGCAATCCGTTCGGAGATGGAGAGGTCGACGAGCTAGAAACGATATGGCGCTCCAGCGGTGCAGTCGAAACTATGAAGGAAACCGACTGGTGTTTTTTTAGAGTGCGCCCCGACAACTTCCCTACTCGGCGGCTCGTCGCCCTGAGCTATATCCTGGCCCGGTATGACAAATCAGGGCTACTCCCAGGAATAGTGAAACTGGTGAAGAAAGCGCCTCGTGAGACTGAACATCGCTGGCTGGAAAATGGCTTGACTATCGCCAGTCAAGGCTACTGGGCAAAGCACTTCGACTTCGGCGTTACCAAGAAAGCAAGTTCAGCTCTTTTGGGACGGGACAAAGCTGCCGAGATAGCAATAAATACAATATTGCCGTTCGTCTGTGCCTGGGGCGAGATAAGCGCTGAGCCAAAGCTGAAGAAAAAAGCCGCTGAGATTTACCACCATTATCCGAAGCCGGGAGACAATGAGCTAACTCGCTATATGAAACAACAACTTCTGCTTAAGCCAGATGTTGGTCTTTCCGCCTGTCAACAACAGGGGCTGATTCACATCTTCAAGAATTACTGTCGTCACCGAGACTGTAGCCAATGTCCAGTGGCATCTAACCGAGGCTAAGGTTAGGCACCACGTCAATATCATAGCCATCGGTCACGCCCAGTTGGAAACGATAATAACCACAGGCAGCAATCATAGCTGCGTTATCGGTGCACAGACTCGGAGGCGGTATCAGGACCGGAATAGGTGAGTTGCGTACAAAGTGGTCACCAAGAGCTTTATTAGCTGCCACACCACCCCCCAGCAGTACCTGCCCAACCCCCAGTCTTTCACCAGCCTGTAGGGTTTTAGTAACCAGAACATCGACTATCGCCTGTTGAAAGCTAGCCGCTGCCTCGACCACGAAAGAAGCATCTAAAGAATCCTTGTCCTGCACTAGATGGAGCAACGCCGTTTTCAATCCGCTAAAGCTAAAATCGTCACTACCTTTGAGCCAGGCCCGAGGTAGAGGCAAAGAAGGTGTCCCATTTTTGGCCGCCTCCTCAATAGCTGGGCCACCGGGATAACCGAGGTTCAAAATCCTAGCCCCCTTATCGAACGCCTCACCAGCAGCATCGTCACGAGTCCGTCCCAGCTTCTCGAACTGCCCATGTCCAGTCATCAACACCAAATCACTGTGCCCCCCGGAAGCGATGAGACAGAGGCAAGGAAACACCGGCTGCTCGTTACCCAGCCAGTTGGAGTAAATATGACCCTCGAGGTGATTGATACCAATAAGAGGTAAACCCTGAGTAAAAGCAATCGCTTTAGCTACATTCACCCCGACCAATAGCGAGCCTGCCAGGCCGGGACCAAAGGTTACTGCGATAGCAGCTATGTCCTGCCAGGCAACTTCGGCCTCAGCCATAGCACTTTCTACCACAGGCAAGACCGTAAGCAGGTGCTGTCTTGAGGCCACTTCAGGGACAATCCCCCCATAGCGAGCGTGAATATCCACCTGAGAGGCAACGATGTTCGACAGAATACCGGCCCCGTCCTCGACAACAGCAGCCGCAGTTTCATCGCAGGAAGTTTCGATAGCCAGGATTCTCATATCTCAGAATTATAGCATAAGTCGATAGAACGACCTGCAAATGACGCTGTTTAGCAATCCCACCCGTGATTCTGAGCCCTTCGCTTCCTGTTATTGCGAGCAAAGCGAAGCAATCTCGGCGGACGGGGGGTGAGGAGAAACAGAGCACTGCCCCAAAACCCCACAGAGATTGCCGCGGCACTCCGTGCCTCGCAATCACAAAGGGGTGGCAAACCCTCGCCCCGTCAGCCACCTCCAAGCAACCTTAAGAGATCGCACTACGTGCTATTTGGGGTCATTGCGGGGAAGCATTCTTAAGTTTCGACCTGTCATTTTGCATTCTTATCTTTGACTTTTGCATTTCGACCTAAAACCTTTCGCCTACCCCTTTGCTATGCTGAGCGCTTCGACTCAGGATGACAACCAAACACTTTCTTGAAATTCGCTTTGCCCATGCTAAGTGCTATAATTGTAGACAAGATACCATGCGGCAGGTAACGCAGCTTGCCAAACTAAACAAGCCTGAGTAGAATATGCTAAAAGGCTACTGTTGGGAGTGGGGAAATGGATACAGGAACATGGAAAGTTAAGTCAGGACTGGCCCAGATGCTGAAGGGCGGTGTGATTATGGATGTGGTCACACCGGAGCAGGCAAAAATCGCCGAAGATGCTGGAGCCTGTGCTGTCATGGCGCTGGAGCGGGTGCCAGCAGATATTCGAGCCGCCGGCGGAGTGGCTCGAATGGCTGACCCAACAGTAATTACTGCCATAATGGAAACAGTCAGCATCCCGGTGATGGCCAAATGCCGTATTGGACATTTTGTCGAGGCTCAAGTGCTGGAAGCGCTGGGAGTTGACTTCATTGACGAATCAGAAGTGCTAACGCCGGCTGATGAGAGCCATCATGTCTGGAAACACGATTTCAAGATTCCTTTTGTCTGTGGCTGCCGCGATTTAGGTGAGGCCTTACGCCGCATCGCCGAAGGTGCAGCCATGATTCGAACCAAAGGGGAGGCTGGCACCGGTAACATCGTCGAGGCTGTGAGACACATGCGGGCAGTCCAGGATAGTATTCGCAAGCTCCAGGCTACGCCC
Source organism: uncultured Dehalococcoidales bacterium (assembly GCA_964582065.1). GTDB lineage: Bacteria > Chloroflexota > Dehalococcoidia > GIF9 > UBA5629 > JACNFS01. The sequence continues at coordinate 5,706 of CAZOQG010000043.1, read as the reverse complement.
ACAGATGAGCTCACCACCGAAGCCAAAGCCCTCGGCGCCTCTCTCGAGCTAGTGATGGAAATACAGAAAACGGGGAAATTACCCGTAGTCAATTTCGCCGCCGGCGGTGTGGCTACGCCAGCCGATGCGGCATTGATGATGCAACTGGGCGCCGATGGTAACTTCGTTGGCTCGGGGATTTTCAAATCCAGCAACCCTGAGGCGGTAGCCAAGGCTATCGTCAAGGCAACTACCCACTACCGAGACCCGGCAATCATCGCTGAGGTATCCAAAGCGCTAGGAGCGGCCATGCCTGGGTTAGACATAAAAACCATACCCCCAGAAGAATTACTGGCAACCAGAGGCTGGTAGAGTGAAAATTGGCGTCCTCGCTCTGCAAGGAGCTGTGGCTGAACATATAAGAGCCCTTTCCACTTTGAACACAGAAGCCATCCCCATCCGCTTACCCTCAGAGCTTGATGGCCTGGACGCGCTGGTAATCCCGGGAGGAGAAAGCACCACCATAGCCAAATTGCTGTCTGATTATCGCCTGATGCAGCCGATACGGAAACTAGTTAGCCGGGGTTTCCCCATATTCGGAACCTGCTCCGGGATGATACTTCTAGCCAGAAAAGTAGCCGGTTTAGACCTAAAGCCCATCGGAGCTATGGATATCGAGGTCACCCGTAATGCCTTCGGCAGGCAAGTAGACAGCTTTGAGGCTGACCTAAACATACCAGCGCTGGGCGATGGCGCTTTCCACGGCATCTTTATTCGGGCTCCAGTGATACAGAAGGCAAACCCTGGTGTTGAGGTATTATGTCAACTCAACGGCAATGTTGTGGCTGCCAGGCAAGGGAGGATACTTGCCTGCGCCTTCCACCCGGAACTAACTGATGACCTCAGACTCCACAGGTATTTCCTTGACCTTATCACAGGAGATTATAGTGTTTAACAATCCCCACCTGCCATTGCGAGCGAAGCGAAGCAATCTAACCTCACTCCCCCACCAAGATTGCCACGGCACTGCGTGCCTCGCAATGACAATAAACGCCGCCCGGGAGATGCTATTTGCAGAAGGTAATTGCTGATGATTTAGACGCCCTGCTTGATGCCCTGCCGACTCATATTCGCCAGGCACTTATTGAGCAGCCCGACAATAGTGAGTTACTGGAAGTAGTCTTAGACTTGGGACGTTTCCCTGAAGCTCGCTATCCCCACAACGAGGTAGTCCTCGGCCACAATGAGGTCACTGACTCAGATGTCGAACATATAGTCTCCCGTATCAGCAGCTTTAGCGGTGACAACCGTGCTGGCATTGAGCGCACGCTGCACCGAATTTCAGCCATACGCAACCGGCAGGCACGAATCGTTGGCCTGACCTGCCGGATCGGCAGAGCTGTCTTCGGTACTGTAGAGATCATTCAAGACCTTGTTGAAACAGGCAAGAGCGTATTACTCCTGGGCCGACCTGGCGTTGGCAAAACAACAATGCTACGAGAGGTAGCCCGAGTTCTAGCCGATGATTTAAAAAAACGGGTGATCGTGGTTGATACTTCCAATGAAATCGCCGGTGACGGTGATATACCTCACCCGGCCATAGGGCATGCGCGGCGGATGCAGGTGCCGACGCCAACCATGCAACACGCGGTGATGATTGAAGCTGTAGAAAACCACATGCCCGAGGTCATCATTATCGATGAAATAGGCACCAGTCTGGAAGCTGAAGCGGCTCGAACTATTGCTGAGCGTGGAGTCCAGCTGGTCGGCACCGCTCATGGAAACAGCCTGGAGAACCTGATGATGAACCCTACTCTGGCCGACCTCATCGGTGGTATTCAGACAGTGACCCTGGGAGACGAGGAGGCGCGGCGGCGGCACACTCGGAAATCAATTCTGGAGCGCAAGGCACCACCCACCTTTGATATCGTCATCCAAATCCAGGAACGAGATAAGGTAATCATTCACCCAGAGGTAGGCGAAGCTGTAGACGCCATTCTCCACGGTAAGCCCCAGAAAACCGAAATCCGTTGGTGGGATAAAGATGGTGAAATAAAGAGAGATAAGACAATAGCTTCCCATGCTCTGAACAAAAGGCAGCCAGAGCCGAAGAGAGAAACGCCACGGATATACCTCTTCGGCATCAACCGCTCTAAGCTAGAAGAAGCCGCCAGGGAGAAAGGGATTGTCACCGAACTTACCGCCGACCTCAAAGAAGCCAACCTTTTGCTGACCACAAAGAACTACTATCGCCGAAAACCACAAAAGATAAGGGATGCCGAGGCATCTGGCCTTCCCATCTATGCAATCAAAAGCAACAACCTTCCTCAATTGAAACAATGCCTTGATAGCATGTACATGCCGCAAAAAGACGGCACAATCGGGTCGGCAATGAATGAAGCCCAGGAGGCAATTACCCAGGTGAAAGAAGGCGAAGGGGCTGTAGAACTGAGTCCTCAAAATGCCTACATTCGTCGTTTGCAGCATCTCCTGGCCGAGCGCCATAATCTGGTCTCTCGCAGCCTGGGTAAAGAACCTGGTAGAAGAGTAAGGATTCTTAGAAGCTAAGAAGGCTGGCGAAAAATATACCGAAATCTTTCTCTGGGAAGTAATCTTTGAGTCTATTTATCACTTTCGAGGGCGGTGAAGGTTGTGGCAAAACCACTCAGGCCAAAGCTCTCTACAGAAGACTTTCCCGGCTGGGTATTTCTGCAGAGCTGACCCACGAGCCAGGAGGTACGGCCCTAGGCAGCCAGCTGAGACGCCTATTGAAAACAAGGCGTCAAGATGAAATCTCACCTGAATCCGAGCTATTCCTGTTTGCCGCCTGCCGCATTCAGTTGGTAAATGGAGTGATTCGCCCTGGCTTGCAAGAAGGCAAGGTGGTCATCTGCGACCGCTTCGCCGATTCCACCACGGTTTATCAAGGCTATGGTCGGGGAATAGACCTAACAACTATCAAAGCAGTCAATGAATTTGCTATCGGGGGCACAAAGCCTGACCTGACTGTATTACTGGACATCCCGGTAGCAAAAGGGCTGGGCCGTAAACAAGCCAAAATGAAAGACCGCTTTGAGGCGGAAGAGACTGCCTTTCATGACCGGGTAAGAGATGGCTACCTCAAGCTGGCAGCCGACGAGCCTGAGCGATGGCTGGTGATAGACGCTAGTCTCCCCAAAGCCAGCATCGGTAAAATCATCTGGGATAGGGTTAGCCAACTACTGTCGGCACAAAACACACCAAAGCATGGCTAAGAAACGGGTTGCTGCAGCCTTAAGCGGTGGGGTTGACTCCTCGACGGCAGCTTTTCTACTTCAGGAAGCTGGCTACGAAGTCATCGGGGTAGCCATGCGCTTGTGGCACGAGGAGGAAACAGCCCCAGGGGACCAGCACCGCTCTTGCTATTCAACGCAAAGCATTCACGACGCAGAGCAGGTCTGCCTTTCTCTGGGTGTCCCTTTTCACACCATCGACCTGGAGGATGAGTTCAAGCAATATGTAATCGATTACTTCTGCCAGGAATACGTGCAAGGCCGAACCCCCAACCCCTGCATCGCCTGCAACCAGCACATAAAGTTCGGTTTTCTCCTCGAGCAAGCTCTTTCCCTGGGCACCGACTATTTGGCTACCGGTCATTACGTCAGAATCGAGTACTTCAACGATGCCTACCATTTGCTCAAAGGCATTGACCCAAACAAAGACCAGTCCTACATGCTCTATACTCTAGGACAAGACAAACTCAATCACTTGCTGTTTCCTCTGGGCAATTACCTGAAGTCCGAAGTCCGGGAGCTGGCGCGACAAAAGGGCTTACCTGCTGCCGACAGACCCAGCAGCCAGGATATCTGCTTCACCTCCACCGGCTGCGGCGCTTTCCTGAGCCAGCACTCCACTGCAACTCAGGGGGAAATCGTCAACAGACGAGGCGAAGTACTGGGCAAACACAAAGGAACGCCTTTCTACACCGTAGGTCAAAGACACGGCCTGGGGCTGGCCGCTGCTGAACGTCTCTATGTAACTAACATAGAACCTGACACAAATAAAATCACAGTCGGCACAGGAGAAGAGCTGTGTAGCTCCAGCCTTACCGCCAGCAGAGTGAACTGGGTGTCAGGAAAACATCCATCTGAGCCGATAACGGTTAACGCCAAAATACGCTACAGGTCGCCCGAAGTAGCTGCCACCCTCTCCCCAAAGCCGGATTCAGTCGATATAGAGTTTCACCAGCCACAGCGGGCTGTTGCCCCCGGGCAAGCCGTAGTTTTCTACCAAGATAGCGAGGTTCTCGGCGGTGGCACCATTGAAAGTTAACAGTCGCAAACCGACGTCTGACCCGCCAAGCCTGGTCGAGGAAAACGGGCTTAGCTCCCAGGGTTACCGTCTCATCGCTGGCATTGATGAAGCCGGACGGGGAGCCTTAGCCGGCCCGGTAGTCGCCGCTGCTGTAGTGCTGCCTCAATGCGCCGATTTCCCCAAGCTCAGGTCAGTTCGAGACAGCAAAGAAATCCCTGCAGCCAAACGAGATTTCCTCTTCCCTTTGATTGAAGAAGAAGCCATAGCCATCGGAGCCGGCATCGTTCCACCTCAGATTATCGATTCCATCGGCATTGTCAATGCCACCAGGATTGCCATGTGCCAGGCTGTTGAACAATTAGCCTGCTCGCCCGACTTTCTGCTCATAGACTGGTTGACCCTCCCGCAGCTCCCCATCTCCCAAAAGGGGATAACCAGAGGTGACAAGCTGTGCCTCTCCATCGCCTGTGCTTCGATCATCGCCAAGGTCACCCGTGACCGTATCATGGTCGAGCTTGACGGACATTACCCCGGTTATGGCCTGTCTCGTCACAAGGGCTACGGCACCAAACAGCATTTCTCCTGTTTGCGTCAGCAGGGACCTTCGCCCATCCACCGTTATTCTTTCGCTCCGCTGAGAGAGGCTGTCCAGGTAAAATGAAGCGCAAAGAGCTTGGCGCCGTCGGGGAAAAGCTAGCCAAGAACTTCCTCAAGAAGAAAGGCTACCGCATTCGCGAAACTAATTTCCGCTGCCGCGAAGGTGAAATCGACATCATTGCCGAGCGCAAGGACTACCTCGTCTTTGTAGAAGTCCGCACCAAGACCGGTGCCAGCTTCGGCAGCCCCGAGGAGTCGGTGACATTCGCCAAGAAAGAAAAGCTCATCGCCACAGCCCTCGCCTACCTCAGCAGCCACAAGCACCTGCCCGATAACTGGCGCATAGACTTCGTCGGTATAGAGTTAGACGAGAACGGCAAAGCCACGCGGATGGAGCTTATCGAGAATGCCGTTAGTTAAAATATCTATTGCGGGAACAATGAAAAGTCACACCATAGCCATAGTTTTGGAGGCCTTGACGGCCAGCGAGCAGGGAGCTTACAATGCAGCCACAGTGTTAACAAGGGAGATCCAATCAAAACAGAGGAGGATGGAACCATGACGCTCAAGGCGCCACTTCAGGAGGCTAAGGAGCATGCTCTGGAGCTCATGCACCAAGGTCACCACTGAGGGCCAACCGTCCTGCAAGTTATGTGGGAAACATATCAACTGGGCGATGAAGACATGCTCTGGTCCTGCACGGCTTTCAATGGAGGCATAGGTGGCCAGCAGCAAGCGCCCTGCGGCGCTGTATCTGCGTCAACGGTGTGCCTGGGGCTGCGCCATCGCTGTTCTCTAGCCGAGAAGGAGAAGGCCAAGCAGGCACGGCTCGATGCC
>CAZOQG010000042.1:0-14736 GCA_964582065.1 uncultured Dehalococcoidales bacterium | reverse complement strand
GAACCTGGCCTAACGGATTCAGAGTCCGCCGTCCTACCGCTAGACGAATCCCCAGTTCGTTGGGATTATAACATGAGGCTGTATCTACGGCAACCTTTTTTGTAACACTTTGGACAGTCCACCGTTTTAGTTGATGAGAGGGCTTTGTGTCCCCCACACAAACCTTCCCCCGAGGAGAGGTCGGTGACTGAGTGACCACACCGGCCCCTTCTTTTTTGGCTTAGTCACATTCTACAGCCAATACGGCGAGCATCGGCACTATTGTTGAGTTGAGCACAAAAGTCAACGAGGACGTATGAATCCTTGACTTGGTGGTCAAGTATACTACCTGAAGTGAATCCAATGTGTGTCTATGCAATCGGCAATGCCCCTTCTTGCAGACTCCGCAAAATCCACCCATGCCGTTCCCTGAGTCTAGGTTTTCGCAGCTACCATAAAGCCAATTAATTCCCGAAAAACTATCCAAGACCCTTGTTTTACCTACAAAAAACATCATTTTCCCTTCATTTTACCTACAAGAAAATTCGTTGTGCAGACAAATAACACCCTAAAATAGCCGTGAAAAAGACAGTACTAGATAGAGCTTCCAAATTCGGTCTAATAATTCTACGAGCCTAATGTCATATTTAAGAATCCTACATTTAAGGTTTTCTGTGCGGTTATTCTATTCTGCTTTGGCTGGGTGTATAATCGAGACTGGAACATCCCGGCGAGAGGGGGTAAGTAAGGAGGCAAGGCTATGCCAGTATATGTCTACAAGTGTAAGCGGTGTGGGCATAAGTGGGCTGAGCGGCCCAAGCCCCACCAGCTCACACGCTGCCCCAAATGCAGTACAGTGTTCTGGGGCTTTCCACAGAGAGCGCCCAAATCAAGAGGGGGAGGGTAGGTCATGAGAGTTGCCATCTATGCCAAGGTTAGCACGGGGGATGCATTCCATGCCGGGTATTCCACTTCGCTTTGGCCGGATGTATGATTGGGGCAAACACTCGGTTGGGAATGAGCTTGATAGGAGGTTGAGATCAAGCCAGCTTAATTTGCCTACTCATTCCCTGTGCCAGTGCCAAGGATTAGCTCCCACATGGAGACCTTCTTGTATTCGGTTACCGTCCTTTGTTTTTCTACCTCGACCGGTACTTGACGGTATTTGGTCACTTCTCTAGTTTCAGTACGTTCGGAAGTTGCAGTTACAGTCTCGCCACATTCCAAAACCACTGTCAATCTCGCGTATTTGGCAATCCTGACATAATCTGAGGCAAAACGCACCATATACACTCCTGAGCGCTTGGGCACAAAACTAAAATCATCAGATTGGATGGCACCCTGTGAACCCAGATATGTATAAACCAAGCTCAAATCAGGGTCGGTAATCGTAACATAAACTGCGTTGGAGAAATCCTCAACCTCCCAAGAACCCAGAACCACAGGATTCAACTTGTCTTCTAGGTCAATTGCAAAGTCGACTTCAGTCCCCCAGCGGTCCGGAATGACTCTACGACCTAATTCGAGCAAGGTCGCGTCATATAGACTTTCTGACCGCCTTTCAGTTGCCTCCTCAGTAGCTTCAACAGTATAAGACTCAACTTCGGTGTAAGCTTCTTGCTTATACTCTGTCTCGGTATACGTCTCCACGACTTCCACCGTTACTTTGTTGAAAGGAATAGCAAAGATAATACAGATAAGTACAGTAGTTACACCTACTCCGATTGCCGCGAATTTCCAGATCTTACCTTTCATTGCCAACTGCCATGCTCCGTTTTGATTTCCCTCAGTGCTCATGTTTGTTTCCTCCTTTGTCTCCTCGTCTGTCTCCCTTCTACCAATACAAGAAACATTTCAAAACCTTACATCCAAATCGTCATCCTTGTTGTAGATGCTGGACTTAGTATATAGGAATTTCATTAACATTTCACCATGGCCTCATGTTTGCAGCGTGTGGTCACACTCATCGAAAACCTATCTGCTTCTAAGCAGCGAGCTAACCTGGGCCAAAACGGCACGATTCCCAATTCTTCTCCTTCAAGTGCAAATCACAATGCTCTTCAAGAACCTCATGTCCAAACTTAATTCGACCGGCAGGTCTATCAACACCAGACTTCTATTTCGTTTTGCACAGACCACCATGTCAATTCTATCATTTTACTCAAAGTGACCACCATAGCGAAGGTTATAAGCCCATTCATCTCCAGTTAGATCTCAGCTCACACATGAACATAATGCACTACAAACGTTGCATTTTGTAACCAAGAATAGTTCGAATCCAGTGCAAGCAGCCATGAGCTGGACATACTCTATGGAATCTTCCATCTCACTTTCGGTAAGTGTATAATCAGGGCAAACAGAGCTGTCACGAGTCAAAAGGGGGCCGAAGTGAGAAGCAAATTTGGGACTATTCTGGTTATGTGCATGACATTATTAGCGTTGGCGTGTGCAAATCCAGCACTCGAACACCTTGAGCAGGGTGACACCTATTATCAACGTGAACAATGGGATGAGGCTATTGCCGAGTATAGCAAGGCAATCGAGCTTGAGCCAACAATTGAGCTTAACTCCAAGTTGGCTGAGACCTATGCGAATCGAGCAGGGGAATATAACCAAACTGAGGACTATGATAAAGCCTTTGCCGACCTCGACAAGGCTATCGGGTTAGACCCCGGCCTGGCTACAGCCTATTGGGCTCGTGGTAAGGCCTATTACTTCAACAACAGTCAGTATCACAGAGCCGTATCCGATTACTCCAGAGCCATCGAGCTAGACCCTCAATACACGCTGGCATACTATTACCGAGGATGGGCACACGTGTCTAACGGGGCATATGACAGAGCCATATCTGATTATGGCAAAGCCATCGAACTCGATGCCGGTATGGCCAAGGCATATAATGGCCGCGGTTGGGCCTATGCCAATGAGGCACAATGGGATGTAGCGTCCTACGGTTCCCTATTTATGCGTCTTGAGGCCGATGCAGAGCTACGCGCTGCCTATAGAGGTCGGGGATGGTTTTATGTCAAGCAAGCCCAATGGGAACTGGCAGTCGTTCCTGACCTGACCAAGGCAGTGGAGCAAGACCTCGACCCGGCGGAGGCCTATTGTAACCGCGGTTTTGCCCACGCCAAGAAGGCACAGTGGGATGTAGCTATCGCCAACCACAATGAAGCGATTGCGCTAGACCCCTCGCTGGACAGGTGGCGCTTCAACAGCGAATGGGTTCAAGGCAAGAAGGCGCAATGGGACCTGGTCATTGCAGACTATGGTAAGGTAATCGGGCTGAGTTCTGGTCAAGCTTCACCTTCCATCAACACAGACAATCCCTCGACGGAGAAGGTGGAGTGGGACCTGGCTATTGCCGATTACAACAAGGCCATTGAGTTATCAAAAGAACCTGCCCTGATTCAGAGAGCAAAGGAATCGATTGCTTTCATAAATGAACTGCGGGAAGACATAGCTAGGTAGGACAACTGGGCAGTTTGGGAAGCCCTGGCTGGTGGGCGACCGAGGGATACCCTCCTACCTAGCCTTCTCTGGAAGCAGTGAAGAGCCGGGCATATTCTGCACCAATATTCCATATCACGCCGGTGCGGTGAAGACGGTGCCGAGCGTAGTGCTATCAGGCAGGGGCGGAACTGTTGACCACAGAAGGTTTATGTGATTGTCAGATCCCTGACCTGAGATAAGGTTTGTTGAATTGTTCAATCAGGGTGACTATGTCCGAATTCCTGACCCGCAACTCAGGTTTGATCTGGTCGGGTCTGGGGACCCGACACCCACGAAGGTGACGAGTCAAAGATGATGCCCAGGGTGGTACTTTCAAGAAGGGGGCAGAGCTCTTGGCCATAGAAGGACTTATCCGGAGCACAAATGCTTGAGAAAGCACGGTTCTTTTCCCCGGACTGCTGCCAGCTCTGCGGAGAATGTCTTTCTCACTGTCCAGTTCTGGGATATAGCCTGAGCCAAGCAAGGGAAGAAAAAGATAGGCTCAACCGAGCATTGTCGAGCCCGGTGTTGGATAAATGCACCACCTGCTTCTCCTGCAACTTTTACTGTCCCAATCAGTGTCAACCATATGACTTAATTCTTCTTCGCTGGGATGAGCGCTATCATGCCCGGGGCCTTCCTGCCATCGCTCGGATGGTGATGCCTGGGGATAAGGCTTCAATCTGGGCTCAGCTTTACCCTTTGCTCCCTCTCCAAGAGAAGGAAGTGATCCAAAGCTGGCGGGCAATTGAGGGTAAGGCAAGAAAGGAAATCTTACTTACCGGCTGTTTCAATGCTCTTTCTCCGTATTTGGCGATGACGCCACTATTGGCGGAACTTACTCCTTATGGTGATGAACGGCTCTGGTGCAGCGGCGGGCACATATATCAGCTCGGACTTTTGGAGGTGGTGGGTAGAATCGCTCAAAGGGCAAAGCAGGTATTAGAAGAGCTTCAACCAAGACGAGTCATTACAATGATGGCAGCCGAATATACGATGCTGACCAAGATTCTTCCCGAAAAATTCGGGGTAACCTTTGATTTTGAGATAGTACCATTGGAGCAGTGGCTATCGGAACGGATTGAGCAAGGCAACCTCCGGCTTAGCCAAAAGATAGGCAAACGAATCACCATTCACGATAATTGCTTCTCCAAGAGCATCGGCAACCAGCACTGGCAGACAGTCAGAGATATTGCCGGCGAATGCGGTGCTGAGATAATCGAGATGGAACATAACCGGAAAAATGCTCTCTGTTGTGGATTTGGGGCTGCGGCCGGAAGGTTTAGTCTTCTCGATTTAATTGAACACGGAGCCAGACGCTTGCGGGAAGCAGAGGAGGCTGGAGCGGATTGGCTGGTTGTTTATTGTTCTGCCTGTTATTTTGTTTTCTCCCTGGTTAAGGAGATTTACGGCAGCAGGGTTGAGCTTTATCATCTTCTTGAACTGGTGGACATGGCAGATGGCAGAAGGCCAATTCATCGCACTCAGGAGCAAGCTTTTAACATCATCTCAATCATCTCTGCCAATTTAACCCGGATGGCTTTTGAGCCGAGGGCCCGAAGGCGATTCTGGATTGACCTTTCTAAGTTTGACCACGAGATGGATTCAGCCGGAATCGGTTTTCAGGCTGACCGGCTCACAGGATTTTTCAATCGGGCCTATAAGAGCCGCCTGGTCCAAAATCGAGCGACGCAGACCAGCCTTCATCTTGTAGTGCGGCTGATTCTCCATTTGCGAAGGAGGTTCCACAATGACTGATTCGGAAAGATACCGCTTTTTTGACCTCAAGCAATGCAAACTTTGCGGTGAGTGCCTTTCAAGGTGTCCGGAGCTTTCTCTTCCGCTTGATGTAGCAAAGAAAGAGAAGGCGAAGATTAACCAAGGTAACATCAGTAATTGGCTTTCACGATCCTGTACCGGTTGTTTTGACTGTGATTTCTATTGTCCAAATGAAGCAAATCCCTGCGAGACTATTGTCCACCACTGGTGGGAGGAATATCAAAGGAGAGGGCTTCTGGAGCGGGCGAGATATTTCTTACCGCTGGAGCCCAAGACCTTCCGCAGTTATGTCATTGAGCGGCTACCTCAGGATGAAAAAGCGAAGCTGGCAAGCTGGGATGATAGCTCTACCTGCGAGGAGTTTATTTACCCTGGATGCAATGTTTGTACCATGCCTTACCTCACGGATACCTCTCTCCTGCCAGGGCTTCCGACTCGGGGGGGACTCGATTGGTGTTGTGGAGAGACTTTCTTTCGGATGGGCTATTACGACTTGGCCGAGGCCCAGGGCAAGCGAATGCAGGCCAGGTTCGGCGATATGAGAGCCAAACAAGTTCTCATGATGTGCACTGCTGGCACGGTTCTTTTCACCAGGGTTATGCCAGAGCGGTTCGGTATTCGGTTTGATGCCGAGTTTAAGCCCCTCGTCCGCTATCTCTGGGAGGGGCTTGAAAGCGGGAGAATTAAGGTTGAGCATAATCTCGGTTTTCGGGCCACGATTCAGGATTCCTGTTATTCAAAGTTTCTGGAACCCGATTATATTGAGCTTCCGAGGAAGATTTTGCAGCGAATCGGGATAGAGGTGGTTGAGATGCCGAGAAGCAAGGAGACAATGGTCTGCTGCGGGATCGGGGCTGGTTTCAGTATTGAGAGCAATTACAATCCCTTTTATCTTACCCGCTCCTCTCTGAAGAGGCTCCGGGAAGCGAAGCAGACCGGCGCCGATATTCTCTGCGTTTATTGTGCCGGTTGCCTTCAGATGCTTGGGGCGGGTGATCTCTTCTATCCCGGGGCGCCAGAGATTTATCACTTGCTACAACTGGTTCAACTGGCAACTGGCGAGGAGCCGAAGCGGAGGACCAAGCAACGAGCACAAACAATGTTTGGCGGGGTCATTGTCAACCAGTTTCCGAAGCTGCTTTCTCGTTCCCGCTTTTTCCCACAGCCGGTAGAACAAACCCTTAGTCCGAAATAAGAAGGCAGATCGGGAGGAGCAAACCCACGAGGCATGAGAGGTTCAGCCGGCGTGATTATTCAAACTCATTCTTAGATAGTATTGTGAGTACAATAGCCGCTATCCCCAGAGGCCATGACGGAAAGAATGCAGCGATAGAGCCGGCAAGTGCCCATCTCCACTTCCTTCTTTGTATAGCAAATACACCACCAACTATAGCTAGTGCTTCAATAGCTAGTCCAGGAATAACCATAAGGAACAAAGACCAATTTAAAGAGAATGTCCCTTCATTAAGTGGCATAATAATCATTGGACCAACAGCAAATAAAAATAATACGCTCAGGCTAAGACCACCAGCAACTATGTCCAAAATACCTGCAACTGTGGGCATCCACGTCTTTTTCATTTGTTATCTCCTTTCGCCAATTCTTATACCTTCAGCTTGTACGATGCCTGAGAAGATGAAGACGACCTCCTGGAACATAACCAAAGGTTTTCAGAAAAGAAAGGATTGAGACACATCCATATTCCTCCTCGGAGCTATCGTCAGTATAGGTCAAGATTCGCCTGAGCGCAACATTACAACTGACGCCAGCGCGAAGTCTACCCTGAGCTGAGTAAGATTCTTCGCGGCGCTCAGAATCAATCATGCCTATTGCAATCGGCACCACGGAGGACGAAAATAGGGTAGCGTAGACCATCCGCTCTAGGCGTGATTGGAGCTGATGCTCCAATCTACCCAAGATAAAGGATGAGAATCTATTTTCGTAGCAATGACGGGGGGAGGTGTCAGAATAACAGGAGGGATTTCCAAGCAAGCCGACTTGTCAGCCCACGACATGCTTGCTATACTCCACGAACAGAGGTAGCTGACTTTGGTTAACTGGCAGGCTTTGCAACAGCTTATAGGGACCGCCTTTCAAGACCCATCCCTACTTCAACAAGCTCTTGTCCACTCCTCTTACGTCAATGAAAACCCTGACTTCTCCCTTCCTGATAACGAACGCCTCGAGTTCCTGGGCGACGCTTTGCTAAGCTTTGTAGTGGCCGAAAAACTATATCATGAATTTCCTCATCTCGCTGAAGGCGATCTGACCGAAATCCGTGTTTCGCTCGTCCGGCAGGAGACTTTGGCTCAACTAGCTTCCGCGCTCAAGCTTGGCGACTATCTCTTTCTAGGAAAGGGAGAGGAATCGACAGGCGGACGACAAAGGCAAACCAATCTCGCCGATGCCTTTGAAGCCTTAATCGGAGCTATATTCCTCGACCAAGGTGTGACTGCCGCCAGGGATTTCGTTTTAGGCAAACTCGATAGCCGACTTGAGAGAATAACAACTAGAGGGATAGGCCGAAACTACAAGGCCTTGTTGCAGGAATTCACTCAAGCCGAATATCAGCGACTCCCAGCTTATCGCATCGTGGAAACCTCAGGCCCGCCCCACGACAAGGACTTCACCGTTGAGGTCACACTCGAAGACAAGATACTGGGGACAGGCTCAGGAAAAAGCAAGAGAGCCGCTGAGATGGAAGCTGCTCGCTCAGCCTGGGAGGAACTGAAAACTAAGTGATCTCATTCGACCAAGGAAGTTGGCGGGTCACAATGCCGGCTGGAAGACCACAATTTCGGTAGCCCCAGGCAGCTCACCCAACTTGAACGCCGCCTCGCTGGAATTCAGCGTCCTTACGTTTTTCTTGCCCTTCACAAAATCCTCAACGCCAGCTACAGGAAAGTCTAATTTGGGCGTTTTGTAATGCATGGGAACGACGACCTTAGGCTTCAAATCATCGCACACCTGGCTGGCAACATTGGCATCGATTGTAAAAAAGCCGCCCACCGGGATAAACAATACATCTACACCGCCGATTTCGGCAATGTCCTCCCGACTAAGCCGGTGCCCGAGGTCACCCAAATGGCACAGCTTCAGTCCATCCACAGAAAAGCAGAAAACGGTGTTGGTACCACGCTCCCCACCTTGGGACTCATCATGATAAGTAGCAATACCTTTGAACTGAATCCCCTTAACATCCTTCACACCACCATCCTTGACCACCTCAGGTTTGCCCGGCACCGATGAGACAGCATTATGGTCAAAGTGGTCGTGGCTTACCACGACAATGTCAGCGGCCTCGTTAACCGGCGCGTACCCAACACCACCACCTGAAGTATAAGGGTCTGTAATTATCTTCATTCCCGCCTCAGAGGTAATCAGAAAGCAAGCATGCCCCAGCCATTTCAGTTTCATAACGAACCTCCTCTTATTTAGTCGAAGCCAGAGCCAAATTAACCAGGGTTCGGACACCGACCCCCGTGGCCCCCTTTACCAGATAACCTCGCTCCTTGTCAGTAGTAAAAGTACCTGCTATGTCAATGTGCAGCCAAGGCGTATCACCAACAAATTCAGATAGAAACTGCGCAGCGGTAATGGCACCACCCCACCTCCCACCCGTATTCTTTATATCAGCCACCTCGCTTTTGTTCAGCTCTTTATATTCTTCATACATTGGCATCTGCCACAAACGCTCCCCAGCCTCTGCTCCAGCCCTAACCAATCTATCTACCAACTCCTGTGTGTTGCCAAAAATCCCACTGCAGAAATCGCCCAGAGCTACATGGCAGGCGCCGGTTAATGTAGCCACATCCACCAGCGGTGATAATCCTTGTTTCACGGCATACGCCAAGGCATCAGCCAAGATAAGTCGCCCTTCAGCATCGGTGTTTACCACCTCTATAGTCTTGCCATTCACGGCCTTCAAAATGTCTCCTGGCTTGGTAGCATTCCCTCCAGGCAAATTCTCAGTCGCTGGAACAAGACCAGTGACATTAATCTTAGGCTTCAGCTGAGCAATCGCACTCAAGGCCGCCAGGACTGCCGCTCCCCCCGCCATGTCGCCTTTCATTTCAGCCATACCCTCTGACGGCTTAATGGATATCCCTCCTGAATCAAAAGTTATCCCTTTGCCAACAAAGCCTAGAGTCTCGGATGAAGTCTTATCACCTTTGTAGCTGAGAACGATCAACTTTGGCGGCTGGCGGCTTCCCCGAGCCACTCCCAAAAGCGCACCCATCCCTTCCTTCTCCATCCGCTCCCGGTCCAGAATGGTCAAACGAAGGCGGTAACTCTTTGCCAATCCCTCGGCCACCCTTGCCATATCACTCGGCGTCATATGATTAGCCGGCTCATTTACCAAATCTCGAGCCAAATTAGTAGCTTCCGCCATCACCTCCCCTTTTTCACACCCCCGCTCCAGAAGCTGCAACTTCGCTGCATCCTTTTCCACGATGAGCAGTTCCTCAACATCACCATGTTCAGGTTCTTTAGTTATATGCTTGCGGAATTTATACAACCCGAGAAGACTACCCTCAACTATAGCCTGACATGCTCCGGCGGGCTCAATCCCACCAACACCACCACCATGCACGATAGTAGCTACTCGCCGACAATTCAATTTTCGCAAGGAGCGACAAGACTCCGCGGCCACACCACGAATCTTGTCCAGGGTAAACTCAGACTGCTTACCTAACCCGGCAACAGCCACAATTCGCGCCGGAACTTTGCCCAGGCTGTGTATAATGCTCACCTCGTTGAGCTTACCCTTGATCTCACCCTGCTCAATGAGCTTAGCAATAGCTCCACCCAGAGCCTCATCTACAGCACCTGTTGCCCCACCTGGGCGCTCCACCCCTTCAAAAAGGTTGACTACGAGGGCATCAGCTTCAATTTCTTGAATATCACCGACAATAACCTTAATCTTCAATTTCGCCTCCCAGATAATCAGATACCCACTCGATTCCCAACTCCTGCAGTTTCCCTTGGCTAGGCCTCCCATTTATTCTATCCCATCCCATCATAGAATAAAATGTCTCCGTAGCTCGCTCGAACTGATCTTTGTCAATACTGACTCCTTGCAACGGGCCTGAAGGCAAAGGGGTGAAAAAGCGCTGAGGTAGAACATCATCTTTCCTGCCCAGCCCTTCCCGGATATTGAAGGCACGGGTCATAGCCAGACAGCGCTCGCCGACTTTCATCAGTTCCCAAACTGTGCTATTCCACCCGGTGACCACACCCACTAGCTCATTTACCTGCTGGTAACTGAAGGGCATAAAATTGCACAGCACGAGGCAATCAATAAGGTGCTGCCAGCAACTATGATAAACAACCATCCTGACCTTCGACGGGCTAAGGTCATTCAAGGCCAGTGGCTCAAGCAAACCCAGGCCCTTGGCACTCTCCATCAAAGGGCCCTCAGTGGTATACATACTGTCATGAACACTCATGGTATGGTCAGCTCCCTTGGGCGAAATGGCATAGCCAATACCTAGTCCTTGCTTATAACGAGGCTCGTGCATAGGAATTTCCTGCCCCTTGACGTGCAAAGCAAATTCCTCAGCGCCCTTGCCAATTCTATTAGCTGCCCTGGCCACTCCCTCAGCTAATATGTCACCGATGCCTTCCCGTTTGACAATCATGTCCACAAGCTGCAGCATAGCTGAAGCACTACCGAAGTTAAGCTTGAGCCCTCCAGTATCCCTGTCACCCAGGATACCTCGCTCATAACATTCCATGGCGAAGGCTACAGTTGCTCCAGCAGAAATGGTATCCAGACCATGAGCATTGCATAGCTCACCAGCTTTAGCTATGGCCGCCAGGTCATCAACGCCGCAATTGGAGCCAAACGCAGCTAGAGTCTCATATTCTGGGCCTCCGTAGGCAGGATCAACTTGATACGGCTCGGCCACCGATACAATTCGCTTGCAGCGGACAGGACAAGCGTAGCAACTCCCTTGCCCTATCAGAATAGTCTCCTTCATTGCTCTGCCTGTTATTTTGTCAGCCTCCTCGAAGACACTCTGTTGGAGGTTGCGAGTTGGCAAGCCCCCATCCCTATTCAGAGCCTTCAGACCCACTGCTGTCCCCTGAGAGTGCATCCCGCCCATCACAATGCCCACGATGTCTCTGAGCCACTTGGCCAGAGCACCCACCGCATCAGGATTGGCCAGCGCTGGACGATTATGCCCTCTGACAGCAATAGCTTTCAGATTCTTCGAGCCCATTACAGCCCCCATCCCAGTCCGACCGGCAGCATGACTAACATCGTTCATAACCGCCGCATACCGAACCAGGTTTTCGCCAGCCTGACCGATAATAGCCGTTCGAGCCAACGGTTCTCCCACATCAGCACGAATGATTTCCTGACATTCGGCAGTAGTCTTGCCCCAAAGGTGGCTAGCATCCCTTATCTCTACTTCACCCTCCTTTATCCACAGATATGCTGGCTTTTCCGCCTTACCCTCAATTATTACCGCATCATATCCAGCATGCTTCAGTTCGGCTCCCCAATAGCCACCCACCTCAGCATCACCATAAGCACCAGTCAGCGGAGACTTCGCCCCGACACTATTTCTACCACTGCCGCCTACCGGAGCCCCAGTAACAACGCCGGCAGCAAAGACCAGCTTATTCTCCGAACTCAACGGGTCTGTTCCAGGTTTCAACTCCCTGAGAAGATAGTAGCTGATGAAACCCCGCCCGCCAAAGTAACGGCGGTAGAACCCATCCCCAGGCTCATCAACCGAAACATCCCCCTTGGTCAAGTCAACTCGCAGAATCCTGCCGTTATAGCCATAAGCCATGCCGTTCACCTCAACTTAAGATTTAGCGATTTATCATGCGTACTATTTTGTCTATCACTGGACCAATATCCCTCGAAGTATCAACTGCGAAATGGTTGCGCTTGATTCTGTCCACTCTTGGTTTCATCCGGCTATAGACCCCCCAACCAGCATCCGATTTGTCCTCCGGATTAGTCGTCTCACTTCGTGCCTTAAGACGTGCGTAAACCGTCGCTGACGGTGCTTCGACGCGCACCAGAACAAGCTTTGCACCTGTTCTATCGCTGATACGGTAAAGACGTTCACGATTGCGTTCCGACAGGTTGGTAGCGTCAAAGATAAGTGGCACTCCCTTATCCAAAAGCTCTTCAATAAGATTATGGCATGCCGAAAAGAGGCAAGTGCTTTCCTCAAAGCCATAATCAGGAGAAGGGAATAGAGCCTTGCGCATAGCATCGCTCTCCAAGATACAAAATGGCGAGTTTTCGGCTAATTTATGGCAGAAGAAAGATTTGCCTGTTCCTGGTAAACCACTTACAACTACAAAGGCAGGGGTGGCCGTGGCTTCAGGAAGGATACCTAAGCTTTGTCTCAACTTATCTAAATCCTGGCTAAGCTTGGTCTGCTCCATATGGCTCGTGAAATTATAAGACATTTGTCAGGTTGACGCTAGTATATCAGTTTCGGCAAATTTTCGACCAAAAACGTGATTCTCGACCGCTGGTAGGCGAGGATCCCTCGTGCCCATCAACTTGGGCAGCGTACTCCAGTTGACAAAAGCGGACAAGAAGTTTACAATGCATACAAAATGATTGTGTACCAACTATAGGAGCACCAACTATGTATGACGCCAGAAAGCATATCTGTTTCAACGTAGGGAGGGTAATGCGTCGGGTATACGACCACTACGAAAAGCGGCTATCACCATTCAATCTAACTCCGCCACAATATTTCGTCTTCAATGCCTTGTGGATGGGCGACGGTATCAGTATCGGCGAGCTTGGGGAGCGTGTTTCCCTTGACAGTTCGACACTGACAGGTATAATCGACAGGATGGAAAGAAGTGGCTACGTGGAGCGCCAGTTGAACCCTCAAGATAGAAGGTCGGTGCTGGTGTTCCTCTCCGCCAAGGCACGCGAAGTGGGGCCACGCATCCTAAAGTTCGCCGACGAACTCGATGCTACTTTAAGACATCCCTTTTCCCAGGAAGAGATGGACACCTTTGAGCAAGTGCTCAGGACACTGGCACTGGCTCAGGCACCGGGTAGCGTTGCGGCTGAGGCGCATGAGTAGACCCTCAACAAGGTTGGAAATGACTGTTGCCGGCACCACAAAACTCACAGACCAGGTGAAGAAGTTGGCCAAAGACAAGGGAGCTGACCTGGTGGGCTTCGCGACAGTGGACCGCCTCGACCAAGCGCCGGAAAGCCATCATCCATGCCATGTTTGCAAAGACGCCAAAACTGTAGTTGTATTCGGAAGAATCGTTCCGAGGGGTGTCTTCAGTTCGCCGGGCTACAATTTGCACCTCCTCCACCGCAGCTATCATACCCTCTATCCCTACTTGGACGAACTCGGCCTAGATTTGGCCAACGATATTGAAGCCGAGGGCTATCGAGCGGTTCAGATTCCGTCTTACGCCCCGCTGGTTTATCATGGACTCGAACCCTGGGAAATCATCTCTCTCAAGCACGCTGCAGTGCTGGCCGGTCTGGGTGCGTTTGGCCGCAGTGGCATGGTTTACCACCCCAGATACGGTTCCCGGCTCCGCCTCGGGGCTGTCGTAACCAACGCCGCCATACCCGGAGACCCACTGGTAGCGGAAAATCCCTGTCCCCCGAAATGCAATGCTTGACAGAAAGCATGCCCCGCTGGAGCATTTGACACAGGCTCCTCTCAGAAGCTTACCTGTATGAGCTATACTATCCGGCACGCCATATACCCCCTGGCATTGAGAGACGAGGCTGGCCAGAGAAACATTGAGACGGTCATTAACACGGCCGGCTACAACTACTGGCTCAAGTGTGACGAATGTATCAAGGCCTGTCCCAACGAGCGCCCCAAGACTGAGTGACACGATGGCACAAGAAAGCTAAACGGCAATTAAGGATAATATTGATGAAGTGGTGACTGCTACGGCTGAACAAGAAAAAAGATAAAGGAGGAGATTGCTATGACTGAGCAAGAAATCTACGAGGGCTTCATGGGCTCGCTGAAGCAAAGCTGGTGGGGACTGCCCGAAGCGGATGAATTGATGCCTCTGATTAAGGCCACCTACACCCCTGAAGAGGCCTCCCTGTTGACGGGCATGCCCTTTTCAGGGAGGAATCTCGAGGAACTGGCGGAGATGAAACAGATGGATCTCACAGAGTTGCACAGGCAGATGGATGAGCTGGCTAGGAAAGGTGTGGTCTTCCGCACCGTCAAAGGCGACACCGTCCGCTATAGCCTCAACGACTCCATGTTCGTGAATTATCGCACCGCTGGCTGGCACGGGCGTACGGACGAGCGGACAAAGGCGATGTCACCACTGATAAATCAATACTACTATCACGGTGGGTGGGACCAGTATGCCGACACCCATCTCAAAGGCCTGCGCGTGTTACCCGTTCAAGAGACCATAGAGGATACCCGCCAGATTCTGCCCTACGAAGAAGTGGTCAAGGTGTTGGACCAGCACGACTATTTTACTGTCTCCACC
>CAZOQG010000041.1:0-15056 GCA_964582065.1 uncultured Dehalococcoidales bacterium | reverse complement strand
GGGCCGCAGGTAGGCGTGCTGACCGCTGCACCGGCTTTGATAAAAGTCTCTATCAGCCCCTCTTGCAATGCTTCGAGATAGACCTGCTGGGTGCCAGGGATAACGATGCATCTCAGCTCAGAGTTCATTTCCCTTCCCTTAAGTACCTTGGCAGCAAGCCTCAAATCGTCCAGACGCCCGTTGGTACAACTGCCAATCACTACCTGGTCAATCTTTATGTCAACTACTTTGCTTATCGGCTTCACATTGGAAGGCAGATGGGGAAAGGCTACCTGAGGCTCAATTTTGGATACATCATATTCAATCGTCCTGGCATACTCAGCATCTTCATCAGGTTGGTATATTTGATAAGAACGTTTGGCTCTAGCCTCAACATATTTCTCGGTTGCGGCATCCACTCTGAAGATACCAGCCTTGGCTCCGGCTTCAATTGCCATATTGGCCATGCTAAAGCGTCCATCCATGGGCAAGGCATCAATTGCCTCGCCAACGAACTGCATGGCCGAGTAAAGGGCACCATCAACGCCGATATCACCGATGGTGTGAAGGATAAGGTCTTTGCCCCCAACCCACTTCCCCAGCTTCCCACGGTAAACAAACTTGATAGTTGGTGGCACTTTCATCCATATCTCGCCGGTGGCCATAGCCACAGCAATATCTGTTGACCCCATACCACTGGCGAAGGCCCCCAAAGCCCCATAGGTGCAGGTATGAGAATCAGCACCAACCACTACCTCTCCGGGTAGAACCAGGCCTTGCTCAGGCAAGAGCACGTGTTCAATACCCATCCTGCCGACTTCAAAATGAATTAAATCGTGTTCTCGAGCAAACTCACGCATCATCTTGGCTTGCTCAGCAGCGAGTATGTCCTTATTGGGGCAAAAATGGTCGGGAACCATCACTATCTTCTTGGGGTCATACACCTTGTTCAGTCCCAGGCGTTGGAATTCCCTTATAGCCAGGGGCGCAGTGACGTCGTTTGCTAATACCAAATCAACCCTGACATTCACGAATTCGCCAGGGCTGACTTTGTCTTTGCCCGAATGAGCAGCTAGAATCTTCTCAGCTAAAGTCAAAGCATAACTCACTGAAGTTATTCACTAACGGCAAACTGTCACCATAAGTCCTTCGCGTGTCATCCCCAGCGAAGCGAAGAATCACCTGGAACACCCCACCACCGAGATTGCCACGCCTTCGGCTCGCAATAACATGGGACAAGATATAACAGATTCTTCGCCCACAGGGCTCAGAATGACAAGAAACAAAGTTGCCAAAGGCTCTCAACATCCTCAAATCTTTGCTTCACTCTCGGAGCTTAGGAATAAGCAGCACACCCGCTGCAATCAGGGCAGCAAAGAATGATATCAAGTACATACCAGCGCCGGCGGCTAAACCTACGGCTGCCGCAACCCAGATACTGGCTGCAGTAGTCAGACCAGCTACCCAGTCACCAGAAGTACGGAATATGACTCCGGCGCCTATGAAACCAATCCCAGCCACCACCCCAGCGGCAACCCGTGAAGGATCTACTCCATTACCGAAGCCGAACATTGAAGCCGCGGTGAAGAGAGCGGCCCCCAGGGCAATCAAGCAGTGAGTACGCAGTCCAGCCGGCTTATTGGCCCGTTCCCGTTGATAGCCGATGCCGGCTCCGAGAGCCGTTGCCAGAAGCAGGCGCAAAACCATTTCTATTTCCGGACCCATCAGAATCGCTCATTCAAGTATGTTCACCTGTCACCCTAAATCCTAAACCAAGTGAAGGGGAAAGGTCTCTAGGTCGAAATGTAAAAGTTAAACATAAAAGTGCAAAATGACAAGCTAAAATTCAAAGATGAATTCGCAGGTAAGGCTGAAACGAAGGTGACTGAAGTCACTAACATACCTGCCACGAGCACTCCAACGCTAAAGGGCAAGGAATAATTTTTACATTTTTGTTTGTCATCTTAGCTTTTAACTTTTGAATTTCAACTTAGTGATAGCGAAGGGCTCAGAATGACAGGTGGGTTCGCTAAACAGTCGCTCATTCTGTTCCTGCTTTCTTGGCTGCCAGAAGCCGATTCAGGGCATTCATGTAGGCTTTGGCACTGGCAACGATAATATCCATGGCAGCACCGCGTCCGGTATAGGTCACTCCATCGCTTTCGATTCTTATCAGCACCTCGCCGATGGCATCGATGCCTTCAGTTACCGAGTTGACAGTGAACTCAGTAAGCTCATTGGGTACTCTGACTATGCGATTAATAGCCTTGTATACCGCATCCACGGGTCCGGTACCCAAGGCGGCGTCAGCCAGGGCTTGCCCATCAGGAGCGATAAGCCTTACCGTAGCCGTGGGGATACTATGATCACCACAAGAAACCTCAACATGGTCGAGATGATAGAATTCAGAGGCAGTCCGTAATTCTTCAGCTATCAGAGATTCGATATCCCGGTCGGTGACTTCCCGTTTCTTGTCAGCCAACTCCTTAAAAGCCCGAAAAGCATGGCTGAGAGCTTCTTCATCCAAGAAGTGGCCGAGCTCAGCCAACCGCTCCTTGAAAGCATGCCGGCCGCTCAACTTGCCCAAGACAAGGGTGCTGGCCGGAATACCCACCGTTCTGGGGTCCATAATCTCGTAGGTCATCGCCTTCTTAATCACTCCGTCCTGGTGGATGCCCGATTGATGACGGAAGGCATTGGCGCCGATAATAGCCTTGTTGGGCTGGACTATGAAGCCAGTAAGCTCACTTACCAGTCGGCTTGTCTTATAAATCTGGGTGGTATCAATATTCGTGGTAAGGTTGAAAAGGTCATTTCGGGTTTTGAGGGCCATAACGATCTCTTCCAGGGAGGCATTGCCGGCCCGCTCACCGATGCCATTGATAGTGCACTCGACCTGTCTGGCTCCCCTTCGCATTGCCTCAAGGCTATTGGCTACTGCCACACCCAAATCGTTATGACAGTGAATGCTAACTGCGGCTTTGTCGATATTGGACACATTGTTGAAAATGCCCTCAATTAAATCGCCAAACTCCTGAGGAATGGCACAGCCCACAGTGTCTGGAATATTCACTGTAGTCGCCCCGGCTGCAATCACCGCCTCCAATATCTGGTAAATATACATGGGCTCGGTACGTGTGGCATCCATAGGCGAGAACTCCACGTCGTCTGCATGTCCCTTAGCCCGAGCCACCATGTCACGGGAGATTTCCAGAATCTCTTCACGGGTCTTGTTCAGTTGATAAAAAAGGTGAATATCCGAAGCTGACAGAAAAACGTGAATCCGAGGGTATTTTGCCTCTCTTATTGCCTCCCAGGCCTTATCTATAGCTTCGGCGTTGGCGTGAGACAAGGCACAGACAGTTGAACCCTGGATTTCCTTGGCGATAAGCTGAACTGCTTCAAAATCGCCGGGCGAGCTTATGGGAAAGCCGGCTTCAATGACATCGACGCCTAGCCTCTCCAATTGTCTTGCGATTTGAAGTTTCTCCTGGGCACTGAGACCGGCCCCGGCCGCCTGTTCCCCGTCCCGTAAGGTGGTATCAAAGATGGTAACCCTACCGGTTTTCATTCAATCCTTCCTGTCAATCGCTCTAAAGAGCCTGGCCGCTACCGCTCCCATATTGTTCGCGCGTATTCTAGCCCTTCAGCCACGGCATCATTGCCCTGAGCTTCTTGCCCACGATCTCAATCTCGTGTTCAGCATCCTTTCGCCTCAGGGCATTGAAGCTTGGGCAATTTGCCTGGTTTTCTAGTATCCACTCTTTGGCAAAGCTCCCGTCCTGGATTTCAGCAAGGATTTGGGCCATCTCATCCTTGACTATGTCATCGATAACTCGTGGTCCCCGAGTATAATCGCCATACTCCGCAGTATCACTCACTGAATAGCGCATATAGCTCAAGCCACCTTGATGCATAAGGTCAACGATAAGCTTAAGCTCGTGGAAGCACTCGAAATAGGCGATCTCCGGCTGGTAGCCAGCTTCTACTAGTGTCTCAAACGCAGCTTTGACCAGGCAGGTAACCCCACCACAGAGCACCGTCTGCTCGCCAAAAAGGTCGGTCTCGGTTTCCTCAGCAAAAGTCGTTTCCAAAACTCCGGCTCCAGCACAGCCAATGCCCTTAGAATAAGCTAAGGCAATGTCCTTTGCCTTGCCCGAAGCATCTTGATGAACCGCCACCAAAGCTGGTGGTCCCGAGCCCTCAGTATAGAGCCGGCGCAACATATGACCCGGGCACTTGGGAGCAATCATGGTAACATCCACATCAGGAGGTGGCGCAATCTGCCCGAAATGAATATTGAAGCCGTGAGCAAACATCAGCATCTTGCCCGATGATAGCTCCCTTTCAATTGATTCATGGTAAACCTTTGGCTGCAGGGTATCCGGGACAAGCATAACAATTATAGATGCCTGCTTAGCTACTTCAGCGGCAGCGGCCGCCTTGAAACCAGCTTTTTGAGCATTCTTCCAGCCTTCAGTGTCTTTAGCTTCAGCAACGATTACCTGACAGCCACTGTCTCTCAAGTTCTGGGCATGAGCATGCCCCTGGCTGCCAAAACCAATAATTCCAATCGCCTTCCCCTTAAGTAAGTCCAACTTGGCATCCTTGTCATAATAGATTTTAGCCATTATACCTCCTTACAAACTTGTCTATCCGCCTGCGGAATCTGGCTGTCACTGTGTTGTTACCAGTTTGGTGGGCTTTCAGCTCCTGAGGCCGGTGGTTCCGGCGGTTGCTTCGGTATCTTCGTCTCTTCCACCAGCAATGGACCGCCACCGCCACGAGTCAAAGCAATGCGGCCAGTTCTAGCAATCTCCATGATGCCAAAGCCGCGGAGAAGGTCCAGCAAGGAATCAATCTTGTCCTCATCCCCGGTAACCCTCACCATAAGGGAATCAGAGGAAACATCGACTATATTAGCCCTAAAAATGTCCACAATCTGGATGATTTCGCTCCTGGTGGAAGCAGTAGCCTTGACCTTAACCAGCGCCAGCTCTCGATGCACTGGCTCATCCTTAGTTATGTCAACTATCTTGACCACCTCGATAACTTTGTCTAGCTGTTTCCTGACCTGCTCTACTCCGGCATCATCGCCATTCACTACAATGATCATTCGGGACAAATTAGGTCGCTCGGCGTGGCCGACGGCGATGCTCTCGATGTTGAAGTTACGCCGGCGGATAAGGCTGGATACCCGGTTGAGAACCCCAGGTTTGTCCTCTACTAAAGCGACTAACGTATGCTTTGTTATAGCCACTGACCTTATCCCTCTCTCCTGTTGCTTCTAATCGTATTAGGTTGAACGAATCACCGTCTCCGGCTTTGGCAGTTCCATGGCCTCGACTAGAGTTGCCCCCGGCGGTACGATAGGGAAAACGTTCTCCTCAGGCTCAACAGCAAAGTCAATCAAGAACGGACCCTGGTGCTCCATTGCCTTCTGTATAGCTGAAGTTACCTCAATCTTATCCTTCACTCTCAATGCGGGAATACCATAGGCTTCAGCGATCTTGGTAAAATCCGGGCAGGAAAGTTGCGTGTGAACATAGCGACGCCTGTAAAACAGCTCCTGCCATTGCCTCACCATCCCTAAATAACCATTGTTGATAATGGCTATCTTAATAGCAAGATTCTCCTGGGCTATCGTAGCCAATTCTTGGATGGTCATCTGAAAGCCACCATCACCAGCGATGCACCAAACCGTTTCATCAGGACGGCCAACCTTCGCCCCGATGGCCCCTGGAAGCTCAAAACCCATGGTGCCTAGGCCACCCGAAGAAACTAAACGATTTGGCTTATCGTAAAAGAAAAACTGAGCTGACCACATCTGATTCTGGCCAACGCCAGTAACTATGGTAGCGTCACCTTGGGTAAACTCATAAATTTGGCGAATAACATATTGAGGCAAAAGTGCATCACTTTCCCTGATTTCTATTGCCGGATGCTCCTGGCGCCATTGGTCCAGTTGATTAAACCACTCTATGTGGTCGCGCGGAACAACCTGCGGATTCAACGCTTCAAGAACATTCTTAATATCACCAACGATGGGCACATCCACTCGCACATTCTTGCCTATCTCAGCAGGGTCAATATCAATGTGAATGATACGAGCCTGCGGCGCAAAAGAACTGACCACCCCAGTAGCCCGATCATCGAACCTCATCCCAATAGCAACGATGACATCAGCATTGTCTACTGCCTTGTTGGCATAAATCATGCCATGCATCCCTAACATACCAAAACTCAATACATGGGTCTCCGGGAAACACCCGATGCCCAGAAGAGTAGTAATCACCGGTATCTGCACCTTCTCAGCCAGCTCTCTAAGTTCAGCAAAAGCCTTCGAGACTACTACCCCCCTGCCAGCAATAATGATAGGGCGTTCAGCTCCGTTTATCATCTCAGCCGCTTTCTTCATCTGCGCTGGATGTCCAAAGAGTGTCGGCTTGTAGCCGGGCAGATCGACCTTATCTGGATAGACAAATTCCGTTTCCTGCTGGAAAACATCGCGCGGTATATCAATAAGAACCGGTCCTGGTCTGCCCGCCTGGGCGATGTGAAAGGCTTCCTTAACTACCTTGGCCAGCTCCTTGACGTCGAGGACAAGATGGTTGTGTTTTGTAATAGGAAGAGTAATACCAGTAATATCTACTTCTTGGAAAGCATCTTTGCCGACGAAAGGCGTGGCTACCTGGCCGGTGATGGCCACCACAGGAGATGAATCGAGGCAGGCATTAGCAATTCCAGTTACCAAATTAGTAGCTCCCGGCCCTGAAGTAGCTAGACATACCCCTGCTTCTCCCGTAACCCGCGCATAGGCGTCGGCAGCGTGAGCTGCACCTTGCTCGTGTCGGACTAATATATGTCTGAGCTGTGGATATTGTGGAAGGGTGTCATACAATGGCAGTACTGCACCACCAGGATAGCCAAAGATGACTTCGACACCTTCTTTGACCAAGCTCTCGCACAGAATCTGAGCACCGGTCTTTCTCATCAATATCTCCTACCTGCCGAATACCGCTCCGCTGCTCGCCGAAGTGACTTTCTCGGCATAGCGCTTGAGATAACCTTCCTTCACCTTCGGCTCAAATTTGGGCAGTCGAGCCAGCCGTTTACTCATCTCCGCCTCATCTATCTCTATCTCAAGCTTACGAGCTGGAATATCAATCTTAATGATATCACCATCCTTCACCACAGCGATAGGCCCACCACTAGCCGCCTCAGGTGATACATGACCGATAGCTGAGCCCCGGGTAGCTCCGGAAAAACGGCCATCGGTAATAAGAGCCACCTCTTTATCCATACCCATCCCGCTGAGAAGCGAAGTCGGGGTTAGCATCTCTCGCATCCCTGGACCCCCTTTCGGCCCCTCGTAACGGATGACAACCACCTCCCCAGGCTTGATTTTCTCCTTCATTATCGCTTTGGTAGCCATTTCTTCATCATCAAAAACTCGGGCTGGCCCCTGATGGACAAGCATTTCAGGAGCTACGGCAGCGCTTTTTACCACACCGCCTTCAGGAGCTAAATTCCCGAAAAGGATAGCCAGACCACCCGTAGCTGAGTAAGGAGAGGAAAGTGAGCGAATAATCTCTCGGTTTTTGACCTTAGCCCCCTTTATGGTCTCGGCCAAGGACTTCCCTGAGACTGTCTTTGCTCTTAAATTCAGATGGCTTGATATCTCCTGCATGACCGCCGGAATACCGCCAGCCAGATCCAAATCTTCAATATGATAATCGCTTGCCGGACTTATTTTGGAAATATGAGGGATGCGCTGACTAATCTCGTTAACCGAAGAGAGACGGAAATCAACCCCAGCTTCATAAGCTATCGCCATAAGATGCAGCACCGAATTGGTGCTGCCACCCAAAGCCATATCAACGGCAAAAGCGTTGTAAACAGACTCCTTAGTAATAATATCTTTAGGCAGAAGGTTCTGAGACAAGACAGACATGACCTGCCGCCCAGCTTCATACGCCAGACTGACTCGCCGCGCATCTACTGCGGGAATCGTACCATTGCCGGGCAAACCCATTCCCAAAGCCTCGGTTAGACAGTTCATGGTGTTGGCGGTAAACATGCCAGAACAGCTACCGCAACCCGGGCAGGCAACCCCCTCCAGTTCAGCCA
Source organism: uncultured Dehalococcoidales bacterium (assembly GCA_964582065.1). Lineage (GTDB taxonomy): Bacteria > Chloroflexota > Dehalococcoidia > GIF9 > UBA5629 > JACNFS01. The sequence goes on along the minus strand of CAZOQG010000041.1, from coordinate 6,947 downwards.
ATTCGGCCTCAGTCATTTCTCCTTTGGCTACTCTACCTACAGCCAGAAATACCGAGTTAACGTCAACCGACTCAGTCTGACCATTTTTGCTCAGCCGACCAGCTAACATAGGGCCTCCGCTCACAAAGATGGCCGGTATATTAAGTCTGGCTGCCGCCATCAACATTCCCGGTACCACCTTATCACAGTTAGGAATGAAGACGAGGGCATCAAAGGCATGAGCTTCAACCATAATCTCCACCGAGTCAGCAATCAGCTCTCGGCTGGGAAGGCTATACTTCATGCCGGGATGATTCATGGCAATACCATCGCAAACAGCTATAGTATTAACCTCAAACGGCACACCCCCCCCACTCCTCACCCCTTCTTTCACAGCCTGAGCGATGGTTCCAAGGTGCACATGACCAGGCACAACCTCGCTAAAGCTATTGATTATACCTATGAAGGGCTTAGCAAAGTCCTCCTGGCAAACGCCTGTGGCCCGAAGCAAGGCACGGTGTGGTGCCCGCTCAATGCCCTTTTTGACGCCATCGCTCCGCATCCTTTTCAAAATTGCCTCCTAAAGTCAAAATGCCGCCCCCTTTTGGAGACGGAAAAAGAGACTTCAGACCATGCTAGTAAACTAGCATAGCAGCTATTTATTGTCAAGCGAAGCTGTTTCCAGACTACGTATCTTTTCCACGCGTCGAAAATGTCTGCCACCCTCAAAGGTGGTTGCGAGATAAGCTTTTGCGATATCCAGAGCCAGACCCTGCGCGATTGTCTCCTCACCTAAGCATAAGATATTGGCGTCGTTGTGCTGACGAGCCCGCCCGGCGCTGAAGACATCACAACACAGAGCGGCTCTTATGCCCCTCACCTTATTGGCAGCTATGCTCATGCCTATGCCACTACTGCAAATCAGAATCCCGTGGTCGAACTTCCCCGAGGCTACCGCTTCAGCTACTCTCTGAGCAATATCTGGGTAGTCCACAGGCTCACTGCTATAGCAGCCGAAGTCCTGACAATCATGTCCCAACTCCATGAGCAGACCTGTGATAGTCCCTTTTAGCTCCAAACCACGATGATCACAGCCCAAAGCAACGTTCATTTCTGCCTACCTATCTAGCGTATTCCTGGCACATCCTTTTTATCTCGTCCTCAGGTATGATACCTCGACGCAAAACCACAGGTGTCTCCCCGGTGACATCGACCACGGTAGATTCCAGGCCACCAGGACACCTGCCCCTATCAATAATCAAGTCAACCTGGCCACCTAATTGCTGCTCAACCTCTTGAGCCGTCACAGCACTAGGGCTATCGCTCACGTTAGCGCTGGTTCCAATAATCGGTATCCCCAATCTACGAATGATAGCGAGAGGGACAACATGGTTGGGAATTCGCACCGCCACCTTATTGCTACCAGCAGTAACGCTATCAGGAAGCAGAGCCCCTTTGGGTAAAACCAAGGTTAGCCCGCCAGGCCAAAAGCACCTCATCAAGTGCTCAGCAACCCCCGAAACTGAGCCGGCCACGGCCGCGACTTGCGTTACATCAGCCACTAGAACTGGCAGGGGCAAATAACGGGGGCGCCGCTTGACTTCATAAATTCTTCGAGCAGCTTCACTGTTAAAAGCATCGCACCCCAGTCCGTACACCGTATCCGTAGGGAAAGCTACAATACCGCCAGCCTTGAGGATTTCGATAGCTCTGTCAATTTGAGAAGCTTTTTGCCGGGACAGACCACCCACTTTTGAAGTACTTCGCACCACGGGAGATTACTCTGTACCAAAGTTCTCTGCCAAGAATGTTTCAATAACTGGCCCAACACCGGGATACTCCCACATATATTCGTGCCCTGGTGCTTCCAAGCCCAAATCGAAATTATACGCTCCGAAAACAATAAACGCTCTGGTTATCGACCAGCCAACAGGTGTAAAAGAGGGAGCCTGGCCAATAATTAACAGCTTCACCCAATTAGCTTTCAACAATGTCACAAGGTCTCTTCCAGCAAGAGCATCATCCCCAACCCCACTATTGTCTATCACCAATGACTGAGCGACTTCAGGCGCTCGATGCCAGAAGGGAATGCCCACCTGGACAGAGTATACCCCAGGGTCATCTTCCAGATATCCGGCTACATCACTGGTGAAAGCAGCGCCACTACTCTGACCGGCTACTATTATCTTCAGGTCGGCGATTTGCTGAGTCAGAAACCCGATCTTAGCAGCCAATTCTTTTGCCTTCGAAGGATAATGTGTCACATGCTCTTTGAATTCAAAAAGATACTCCGCCAAGCCACCGCCAGTGCGCACACGGTCAACTACACAATACTCGCACCCCAGCTCAGTCAGCTTGGCTTCAATCCCAGCCATCCAAGTTCGCCCCTGGTAATCAGCAGATAATGGTTTCTTGCCCCAACCACCTGCGTTGCAGAAAACAGCAAGGTCGCTGTCCTTGACCTCGTAGTAAAGGTCAAGCAACTCGGCAACAAATTGCTCCTGCACCTCCCTGCCTGCCCCAACAACATCCTCAGCCAACTGCCAAGCTTGCTGCTCAATGCTATCCATAGACTCGAAGTCAACCGTTGATAACTGTGTTCGTCTACCAAGAGAACCGTCCAAGTAGACTACCACGGCAAGCAGACAGACAACCAAGACTACTGCCAGTCCACCCTTACGAAGCCAAGATACGAGGAAACGCTTGCTCTTCTTCATCAACTAACCGTATATCACACACCCCATGATATTCTATACTTTTATAACAAATATAACAAAAACGCCTGGCCCCAAAGACAGAAAGCGGCTGGCAACACCAACCGTAGTATGCTATGTCAACCTATGATATACTTTTAGTTGAAAAATGAAATGAGTGATAAGGTAGATAGCCATCGTGTAGCTACCAGCGATGATGTCGAAGTATCGATGTATCTGGAGATCGCCAAGGAGTTACATGGCGAGCAACTTGCATCTGAGCTAGACGTAATATCTCCCGCGGCGCGCGAGGCAATAGCCATCATTGATTTTGGCTCCCAGTACAGCCATCTAATTGCCCGGCGGGTTCGGGAATGCCATGTCTACTGCGAAATAATCCCCTATGATGCACCTTGGGAAGAGATAGCTTCTCTCCAACCTAAGGGAATTATCCTCTCCGGAGGTCCAGCCAGCGTCTATGAGCCGGGAGCGCCCTTGGCTCCAGCTCGTATTTATGACAGCCACTTACCAATCCTAGGCATCTGCTACGGCACGCAAGTTCTTACTCACCAGCTAGGCGGCCAGGTAGCCTCAGGAACCAAGCACGAATATGGTCAGGCTATCTTGCACATAAATGATGAAGGCCCAGCGCTCTTTGCCGGCCTGCCCTCTTCATTGCCGGTATGGATGAGCCATGGCGACCAGATAGTTGAAATGCCCCCCGGCTTCAAAGCCTTGGCCTACACTGAGAATTCCCCCACCGCGGTTGTAGGCAATGGCACTGACATCTTCGGGCTTCAATTTCACCCCGAAGTGGTTCATACCCCTCAGGGGAAGACAATAATTCAAAACTTCCTCTACCGAATATGTGGTTGTCAAGGTACATGGACACCAGGTAGCTTCATCAGTGATAGCATCAACACAATTAGACAGCAGGTAAAAGGGGGCAGAGTCATTTGCGCCCTCTCCGGCGGCGTCGACTCAGCAGTGGCAGCCACGCTCGTTCACCAAGCTATCGGCAACCAGTTAACTTGCATATTCGTCAATAACGGACTACTGCGCCGTGAGGAGCCGGAGAGAGCCCTTAAGACCTTCCGCAATAACCTGAAAATGAATGTAGTCTACGCAAATGCTTCCAACAGGTTCCTCAAGCAATTGAAAGGAGTGACCGACCCCGAGGTAAAGCGTCGTCGAGTGGGTCAGCAGTTTATCAGAGTATTTGAATACCAAGCAGCCAAGCTGGGCAAGATCCATTTCCTGGCTCAAGGCACTCTTTATCCTGACGTTATCGAAAGTACCTCTCTGGAAACTAAAGCCGCTGCCAGGATAAAAACCCACCATAATGTCGGTGGCTTACCCACCAAAATGGCGCTTACCCTAATTGAGCCGCTGCGCCATCTATTTAAGGACGAGGTGCGCGAAGTCGGCCTGGCTTTGGGCTTACCCGAGGATATGATATGGCGCCAGCCTTTCCCCGGACCAGGGCTAGCTATTCGCATAATTGGAGAGGTAACCAAGGAACGCCTGGAGATACTCCGGGCTGCTGACTGGATAGTAATGAACGAAATCAAGAAGGCAAAGCTCTATCGCCAGCTTTGGCAAACTTTCGCTATCCTTACCGATGTCAGGAGCGTCGGTGTTATGGGAGATTACCGCACTTACAGCTACTTGGTAGCCGTGCGCGCGGTGACAAGCGAGGACGCTATGACCGCAGATTGGGCACGCCTCCCCTACGACATCCTCGCTCGCATCTCTAACCGCATCGTCAACGAGGTGCCCGGAGTAAATCGGGTGGTGTACGACATCACCAGCAAACCGCCATCTACCATAGAATGGGAATAGAGCCCTATTCAACAGGTAAACCGCAGAGTGTTTAGCAGCCCTACCTGTCATTTGTATAAGGGTTGATGGCTCTGATCTCTCCCCGTTCTGTCATTGCGAGCGAAGCGAAGCAATCTAGTTAGCCGCTCCCTTCCTCCAAGATTGCTTCGTCGCTTGTGCTCCTCGCAAAGACAGGTCGGTGTCATTCTGAGCCCTCCCCTATCGCTAAGTTAAAACTTAAAAGCCGAAAGTTAAAATGACAAATAGAAATGTAAATGTCGTTTTTTGCTCTTTAGAGCCAGCCCCCCCTGGATTGGTTTTTGAATTTTAATCTGTCATTTTGCATTCTTTGAATGTGGTTTTTACATTTCGACTTTGAGACCCTTCCCCCTTCACTTCGTTCAGGGTTCAGGGTGACAAGCAAATAATCTAAAATCGCGGCAAGATAATCGTAGCGTGAAAGACATAAAAACGAGCCTCCGTTTCGGATGGCTAATTGCTATTCTGACCTTTCCCGGCATTATTGTTCATGAATGGGCCCACAAGTTCTTCTGTAACCGCGCCAACGTTCCAGTCTACAAAACATGCTATTTCAGGCTCGGTAACCCCGCGGGATATGTTATCCACGGTCCGGTAAATAGCTACGTGAAGGCATTCTTAATCGATATCGCCCCGTTCATAGTCAACACGTCTATTGCCTTCCTCATATTCCTTGTGGCCATAAATGCTCCCTTTCCCCTCGGAATAACTACCTACTTGCTCTATTGGCTAGGCATATCCATAGCCATGCATTCCTTTCCAAGTAGTGGAGATGTCGATAATCTATGGAGCTATTCAAAAAAGGCATGGCGGAGGAACCCCCTGGCGCTGTTCGGTTTTCCGGTCGTTGGTTTGATGAAGCTGGGAACAGTACTCAGCGCTATCTGGTTTAACCTGCTCTATGCTATCGCCTTACTGCTCCTGGCCGCTTTCTTGTTCAAGGGAGACAGTTTGTTTTGAGCGAAGACATAGCTGGAAGGTCTCAGGAATCAGTTTTTTGAACCACAGGCAACGGAGGAAGCGGCATTGCCAAACGACCGTTCAACTCGTACCGTGCCCCGCGCGCATATCCAAGAAAGAAAAACATTCACTGGCAGACCAAAAGTTGACAGGAGCATTGCCCACGTGATACTATATCCCTATATTCGGAAACACGGATGTAGCTTGAAGGCACTTGGGAATGCGAGAGTTAGTCAAAGCTTCCAAAGCCCTATCAGATGAGATTAGGCTGAGAATCCTGAACGTCCTTACGGAACGAGAGTGTTGCGTATGTGAGGTGATGCAGGCCCTTGAGATCACACAGGCCCGTGCTTCTCGGAACCTGAGTGCTCTTTATGATGCTGGATTCCTCAAACTCAGGCATGACGGTCTCTGGTCGCTGTATTCCATCGATACAGAAGGTTCGAAACAATACTGTGTAGACCTGATTCAGGCCGTCACAAAAGCACTGGAAGGGAACGAGACAGCCTCACTAGATAGGCAAAGACTGCGAAGTGCCGAAAGAATAGGGCCAGGTTGTGCGCGCAGAGTGGCAGGATAAGGCCCCTCTTTTTTGCGCCGTTGTATTCGTATACTCGAATTTTAGGATTTAGGATAAGGGTAAGCAAATGGAGATTGTTTGGCTGTTGATTCAAGGGGGGCTTGACGCCCTAATGGACTATTTGTCGTTGCATGTTCTCACATGCCTGGTGCCGGCCTTTTTCATAGCCGGGGCCATTGCTGTGTTCATCTCGCAGACTGCGGTGTTGAGGTATTTCGGCCCGCAGGCAAAGAAGGTTCTTTCATACGGCATAGCTTCGGTCTCGGGCACAATTCTGGCAGTGTGTTCTTGCACCGTGCTGCCCTTATTCGGGGGTATCTACACAAGGGGGGCTGGCCTGGGGCCTGCCATTGCTTTTCTTTACTCCGGACCTGCCATTAACATTCTGGCCATCGTCTATTCGGCAAGGCTTCTCGGCTACGACCTGGGAGCCGGCCGCGCAATTGGAGCCATTTTGTTCTCAGTCGTTATTGGCCTTGCCATGACCGCCATTTACCGCAAGGAAGAGTCCCAGAAAGATGCTGCTGCTTTTGCCGCGCTGGCGGCCGAGCCTGAGGGCAAAAGCCTCTGGCAACAGTTGGTCTTCTTTGCCATTCTAGTTGGCATACTAGTGTTTGCTGCCTCCGGGCAGTGGATAGTGACCGGCATACTATTAGTGGCGCTGGCCATTGTCTTGTGGCGCTGGTTTACTACGGGTGAGCTTAAAGGATGGATGAAGGAAACAGGCCACTTTGTCCGTCTCGTAGTGCCCTGGCTTTTGGTGGGAGTGTTTGTCGCCGGTATACTCAAAGTAGCTGTTCCCGAACAAGTGGTCGCTAGCGTTGTCGGTGGAAACAGCCTGCTGGCCAACTTCGTCGCCTCTTTCCTGGGGTCCG
>CAZOQG010000040.1:0-15754 GCA_964582065.1 uncultured Dehalococcoidales bacterium | reverse complement strand
GTGTCAATTTGCGAACCACCTTTATGTTAATATTTTCGTGTTCTCTTGTCAAGTATCTACTGCCCAGCCTTGTCCCCCGGTGCAAATTCACACGGCTCATCTCGATTCTTAGCTTACACCACTCGTATTGCTTCGCAGGGGCAAGCCTCGACACATTTGGCACAACCCCTACAGAAGTGAGACGGATGGGAAAACGGAAACTCGTAAGGTGCTTCCTGCTTCAGCACCTTGTTTGGACACTCAACTGCGGCAGCACAGAGCCCCTTATCACATTTGCCAGGGCGACACTTTTGATAATCAATTGTAGCTACCGGCTGCGGCATTAGTTCCCGTCGGCACCAGCCATTTTCTATTCTTCCCCAACTGGGGCTACATGGGTAAAGTGAGTTTCAGGCATTTCAGCTAGGCACAGAGCAATTTCGTCCAGGAGCTTATCCAGCCCCCAGCCTTTCAGGGCCGAGACTGGCACTGCCCTGTCGTTGGGCAGCTTAAGAGGAGCCGTCAGCTCAGTCAGGTCATTCTCACTTTGCGCTACCAAATCCATCTTATTGAGAACTGCAATCTGAGGCTTGTTGTCAATGTGAAGGTCAGCCAGGATTTCCTCTACGGTCTGAAACTGCTCGGCGGCATTGGGATGCATTATGTCAACTACATGCAAGAGCAAGTTAGCCTCCGTCAATTCCTCCAGCGTAGCTCGAAAAGCCGCAATGATAGATAGCGGCAGTTTGTGAATGAAGCCAACGGTGTCAGCCAGCAAGAAGTTCCGGTTATCAGGCAAGGCCAAGCGACGGGCCACCGGGTCGAGAGTGGAGAAGAGCTTGTCTTCCACTAAGACACCAGCTTGGGTCAAGGCATTGAGCAAAGTGCTTTTGCCGGCGTTGGTGTAGCCAACCATGGCGACAATGGGGATTTGGCTCTTTCTGCGTTTTTGTCGATAAAGTGCCCGGTGCCGCCTTACCGCCTCTATTTGGCTTTGAAGCCGATGGATTCGATTACGGATAAGACGACGGTCAGTTTCCAACTGCGATTCGCCAGGACCTCTGGTGCCGATGCCGGCACCGAGACGCTCAAGGTGACTCCACTGCCCGGCGAGCCGTGGCAAAAGATACTGATGCTGAGCTAATTCCACCTGAAGCTGACCTTCCCGGGTTTGAGCCCGCTTAGCAAAGATATCAAGGATCAGTGCTGTTCGGTCGATCACCTTAACCTCGAGGGCTTCCTCTAGGTTTCTCTGCTGGCGTGGTGACAGCTCATCATTGAGAATGACCACCGTATATGGACACTCTTGTCTCAGATTGAGTAGCTCTTGGAGCTTTCCCTTGCCCAAATAGTGAGTAGCAGAAGGTTTCCCCAACTTTTGCGTCACGCTGCCAACTACTTCAGCACCCGCTGCCTGGGCCAGATAGGACAATTCTTCCAGAGAACTGTCAATACGCCAGCCATCGGCAGAGGCTCTGGTTTCAACTCCGACCAAGAAAGCCTTCTCGACTTCGGCTTCAGTAATGAAAATATTCCCCGTCTTTATTCCGCACCTTCAAAACAGTCTTTGCTAATCTCCGTGAACTTCTCTGGTGAAGCTATTACAATGTCCGGATGTTTCGCCAAGACCTTCTCAAAATGCCGCAAGTTTCTAGTCAGAAAAACATCTCTGTTGAACACATAATGGCATGCCATGTGTAGAACGTCGTAATATGCGTTTCTCTTAGTCCTTCCTCTCAGCCTGTCAAAGTCTGGAAACATTACCTCTTGGAATTGTTCCGCAATCTCGCCTATATGTCTTCCGTCCCGTGTAGTCCCAGAATCGTTGAATGCAGCTTCGTTGAAAGCCACCATGTTGAACATGGCGGGACGTCTTGGCATCAATTTCGGATAGTGCTCCATCTTTGTTTCTAACAGTTCCTTTACCCTTGGATCCGCCCTTTTCAATTCTTGTCGAGTCGCTTGGGTATCCCTCACTTCTATCAAGCCTTTTTGTGCCCATTCGGCTATTTTCATTTCATCGGGAGGATTTCCCTTGTGATGCACACTATAATCGAGAGTAACAGTAAGCTTTTCCTTTCTCCCCTTTTTTTGCGTTATTAGATCTCGTAGTTTCTTGTCTTGGTCCACAATCTGTACTATCCTCGAGTCTCACTGTCTAATCTACACCACTATGTCCCTCTATTTTCTTTTGGCCTTATGCCAATCCAATAGCCGGCTTATGCCTTTCTCAAGGCGGTCGTCGGACAGGGTGAGAGACAAGCGAATGTAACCTTCGCCGGCACTACCATAGCCAACCCCTGGGGTAACTGCCACATTGGCCTTGTCCAGCAGCTCGGTGGTGAAGTCTACTGATGTATAACCTCGAGGGATCCTTGCCCAGATATAAAAGCTGGCTTTGGGCAGCCTGGCTCTTAAACCTATGCTATTGAGAGCTTTAACTAATTTATCCCGGCGTCGCTGGTAAACAAAGTTGTGCTCCGCAATGCAGTCCTGCGAACCATCTAAAGCTTCAATAGCGGCTCGCTGGATAGCCTGGGGAATGCCTGAGTCCAGATTGGACTTAAAGCGAAACAAGGCATCTATCATCTGAGCGTTGCCGACAGCCATACCTATCCGCCAGCCGGTCATGTTATAGGTCTTGGACAAAGAGTGGAATTCAATGCCAACCTCTCTAGCCTCAGGCACCTGTAGGAAGCTTGGTGGGCGATAGCCATCGAAGGCAACTTCGGTATAAGGAGCATCGTGACATATCGCCAGATTATGTTTCCCGGCAAAATGTACCGCCTTTTGCAAGAAATCCAGCTCAGCAATTGCTCCGGTGGGATTATTGGGATAATTCAGCCATAGAAGCCTGGCCTTCGTGGTAACCGCTTTGGGAATTTCCTCCAAATTCGGCAGGAAATCGTTGTCCTCAGTCAACGGCATCAAATGAGGCTCGCCGCCAGCCAGTAATGTGCTCATGGAATACACGGGATACCCAGGGTCTGGCACCAAAGCTATGTCGCCAGGGTCAATGAAGCAGAAAGATATATGCCCGATGCCCTCTTTGGAGCCAATGAGTGGCAGCACTTCTCTACCTGGGTCAAGAGTTATTCCAAAACGTCTCTGGTACCACCGGGCAATAGCCTGGCAAAGTTCAGGCAGTCCGGCGGTCTCCGGATAGCGATGATTAGACGGGTCATTAGCCGCCTGACATAGCTGGTCAAGGATATGCTGTGGTGTCGCCATATCAGGGTCGCCGACAGCAAAGCTGATTATATCCTCTCCCCTGGCTCGTTTTTCGGCAATCTTTCGATTAATATCCACAAATAGGTATGGAGGTAGCTTATCAAGCCGATGCGAAAATTTCATCTCAGCCACTCTCCGTCAAAAACCTCTTCTACCGCACCCGTAAGATATACCTCCCCTGCCCCGTCCCAGGCCACAATCAACTCCCCACCTGGCAGCATTATGTCAACTTCGTCACCTGCATAACCTTTTAGCCTGGCGACTACAGCTATGGCACATGCGCCGCTGCCGCAGGAGAGAGTTTCCCCAGCTCCCCGTTCCCACACCCTTGCCTCTATTTTTGTTGAATTCAGAACTCTGGCCACCTCGTAGTTTACTCGCTCCGGGAATATGGGATGCCTTTCTACCCCCGGTCCTATTTCAGACAAAGGGAACTCGGCTACTGGCTGGGATAAGAAATCCACGGCGTGAGGATTGCCCATGGACACGAATGACAGAGTTAACTTCTTCCCGTGCACATCTAAAGCATAGTCAAGTATTGGCATTATGTCAACTTCTCCCCTACCCTTTTCCGCCTCGCCCATCACTACAGGTATGTCCTTAGCGCTGAAGCGGGGTACGCCCATGTTCACTCTGGCCTGATGAACTTTGCCTTGAGACAAAAAAACCTGGACTGTTCTACTGCCTGCCATTGTCTCCACGGCTAAGCTTGGCCCAGGAGTTATTTGTCTATCAATGACGTACTTAGCGAAGCATCTCAGGCCGTTGCCACAGATTTCAGCCTCAGAACCATCGGGGTTAAGCATGCGCATTCTTAGGGTGGCGGCATCTGAAGCCATCACTAGAATTAAGCCGTCGGCGCCTATACCGAAATGGCGGTGGCACATGTCTTGAGCCAGCTTTGCCCAGACTCGCTCCATATTTCGGGCGTCTATTAATATGAAGTCGTTTCCCGTAGCTTGAGACTTAGTGAAGTTCATGATTGACCTGTTTGTCCTGACGACTGGCCAAAAAGGCTTTCACCAAATTAGTTGCCTCCTTTTGCACATCATTGCGCATGTCAGACCAGTTAATCCTGACATCATCCAGGTGGAACCAAGCATATTGGTGACGGGCGAAGCGATGAGTCTCATATTTCATCTTTTGGATGGCTGTAGGCAGGTCCAATTCTCCCCGAAGAAACATGCCTATTTGCCGATAGCCAATGCCGGACATAGAAGGTAAGTCCGAACTATAGCCTCTTGCCATCAAATCTTTCACTTCATCAACTAGCCCCTGTTTTACCATCTCTTCTACCCGAGAGTCAATCCTGTGGTACAAATCATCCCTTTGCGCAGTCAACCCAATAATCAGGACTGGAAAAGGAAGGGCTTGCTTCTGCCATAGCTGGGAGACAGGTTGCCCCGTTGCCTGACATATCTCCAAAGCCCTGACGATTCGTCGCAGATTTGTTGGCATAATCTTGGCTGCAGCCACAGGATCCGCCCTCTGAAGCTCTTGATAAAGAGCATAGACGCCTTCCTCCTTGGCTCTCGTCTCAAGTCCATGTCTAAATTGAGCATTGGGAGGTACCTGTGGTATCTTCCAGCCTTCTATTATTGACCAAACATAGAGTCCGCTACCTCCGACTAGGAGAGGAAGCTTGCGTCGCTGCTGGATATCTTCAATTGCCTCACCGGCTAACTTGTGGTAGACAGCCAGGCTGAAAGACTCGTCAGGATTGATTATATCGATAAGATGATGTGGAATGAGAGACCGGTCAGCGGAACTCGGCTTAGCACTGCCGACGTCCATATAGCGGTAAACTTGACGACTATCGCTGTTTACTATCTCGCCGTCGAAATCTTGGGCTAGACGCAGAGCAACCCGACTTTTGCCTACCGCTGTCGGGCCGATAACAGCAACGAGGCACTTCATTGGGTTGATTTGATAGCGGCTGTTTGGCTGATGATGCTCACAAACTCGTTGGCCTTAAGGCTAGCGCCGCCAACCAGAGCTCCATCGATTTCAGGCTCGGCGATGAATTCAGCTATGTTACTGCCGGTAACGCTGCCACCGTAAAGTATGCGTACGGCTTGAGCTGTCTCGTTCTCCCAGAGACTGACAACAGTGCTACGGATAATACTGATAGTGGCACTGGCTTGTTTGCTAGTAGCTGCTCTGCCGGTGCCAATAGCCCAGATCGGCTCATAAGCAATGGCCACCCGACTGCTAGAACTCACTCCTGCCAGCGCCGCCTGCACTTGTCCGGTAATTACTTTCTCGGTTCTACCAGCCTCATTATCTTCAAGACTTTCACCAACACACAAAATAGGCCGAAGCCCGACATCGAGAGCCTTTTTCACCTTCTTATTGACGATCTCGTCTGTTTCGGTAAAGTGCTGCCTGCGCTCCGAGTGGCCGATGATGACAAAGTCGCATAAATCAACGAGCATAAGGGGCGAGATTTCGCCGGTATAGGCGCCCTTATCCTCAAAATACATATTCTGAGCACCGAGTTCAATGGACGTGCCCTTGATTAGTTCCTTTATGGCAGACAAGGAGATAAAAGGTGGACAGACCACCTTTTCCACGTTGGCTACCCCATCCAGTTGACCCAGCATCGCCCGCACAAGATTTCTAGCTTCAGTGAGATTAGTATTCATCTTCCAGTTACCGGCAATTAAAGGTTCTCGCATAATCACGCTCCAGATTTGGTCAATCCAAAAGTAATGTCCGCACCTCGGGGCACGTTACAGAACGCACACGTCACCTTTTTCGAAACCAAGGCATTCTCAATTCACCTTGACATTCATGTTTCGATATTAGCCAGTCGCTTGGCAAGTGCTTCTCTTTTCTCAAAGTCATAATCGCTGTGGATAGCCCTTCTTTGAGCTTCAGGGGAACCTGCTCCCATCACCTCGGCCGCTGCCCCGGCGGCTGCGTTTCTGGTTATTGTGAGGTCGGCAGCCAGATGAATGGCTTTGATTCGGTCTTCCGCATCCACGTCCACTGCACCCTTAAGGTACTTCTTCATATAATCCTGAGTATTTGGCGAGAAGTAATCAGCCTCTGAAGGGATGGTACAGAGTATTCCACCACATATGTCTGCCACAGGTGTGATCATAGCAGTTGTGTTCTCTGATTCAATCAGTTTCCCCGTGTTGCTGTAAATGACAGCGGGTGCGTATATACCTGACGGAGTTCCCACACCCTTGAAAGCAGCGGTTATACCGCAGGCATAAACCGTTTCCGCGCTTGTAATTAAGTCAACAAGCTTGGATACTACGTGCCCTTTGTTCCTTACCCCGTTATACTTCGCCACGAGCGAAGTTACACCTACCAGCAGATCGCCTCTGCCGGGAATACATCCGCAGTGGCTAAGGCGATGGAAGTTCCCAAAGAGGGCCCCCATGCCACCACCGAATTGCCATTCTCCACACAGAAACACTTTCTCCCAAGGGACAAAGACGTCGTCAAAGATAACGATCGAATCGGAGAAAGCAAACCTGCGGGCGATAGGGTTTTCCATTTTGCACTCTCTGGCAGGTGATTTAGCCACAGCCAATTGTACGATACCTTTTGTGTCAGCTGGAACGGCGAAAGCAACGGCGTAATCGGCATCCTTCTCGGTTAGGCCTCTGCCAGGGATCACAACGAGCTCATCGCACATTGCTGCATTAGTGATACACGTCTTTGCGCCGCGGACGACAATCCCGTCCTTTCTCTTTTCGGCTACATGAACATACAAATCAGGGTCCGGCTGTTGATGGGGACGAAGGCTCCTGTCACCCCTGGCATCTGTTACCGCCCCAGCCGCGGTAAGGTCGTTTTCCTGGAAATACTTGAGATAGTCCAGAAAGCGCTGATAGTAATTAGTTCCGAATGCCTTGTCTACATCGTAGGATGTAATTCCTATGGTGCTAAGGGCGTCGCTCCCCACGCAACGACACACGCATGGGCAACCGGTTTCACTTATCATGGTTCGAATCATGTCTACCTTTTTGAGCAAGTCCTCGTTACTTTGATACGGGTGATTGTACCGGTTTACTCGCTTACCGGTTACGGGTGAAATGATAGTCATGAGATCTTGGTACTTGGGGTCAAGAGGCATATCATAGGTTACGGCTATCGCTTCGAAATTGGTACGAAGTTGAGGATGGTCTACGGGGACTTCGACCTTTTCCCCGTACATATAGACGTTGGGCTTCATTGACCGAAGCCTCTTCAAGTATTCCCCCGATGTTATCATTTTCTTAACTCTCCTTCTGTCAATACGGTACCCATGGCCAGGGTTTCTGGATCCATCAAGTTGGTTTCACAATCGTACATAAATGACACAGTGTACTTGCACTAGGCCGGATATTGACCTTGTCACAGTCTGCTCGTGGAGTCCTCCCAATCTAGCAACCGGATTAGTAGGTTGTCAAGGTAGGACAGCACCTCTGTTCCAGTTACCAACAGCCGACGGTCTTCGTGCAGTCACGCTCCGAACTTGGTTAATTTTAAAGCATTTGCCATAGCTAAAGGCATGATATCCACGGCGGGAAATCTGCCTAGTCCGCCTGAAGCACAGGCGGACTCAGAGAATTGCCTAGCGTTATCATGTCGACACCACTGCGAATGCAGCAACACAGGCACTGGATGCCAGCTGTGCCCTTTCAGCAAAGCTGGAGTCGAGTGGTCACCGGTAATGACAACAACATCTGGTTTCAAATCCAACAATTGAGGCAAAGCAGAATCAACCTCCTCAATGAGTTTGACTTTTCGCTCGAAGTCACCATCCTCACCAGCGCTATCCGTTTCCTTAACATGAACATAGAAAAAATCATGCTCCTTATAGCAATCGGTCAAAATCCGTAACTCTTCCTCAATACCGCCGTCAGCATTGAAGACCTTCATTCCTACCAGCCTGGCAAGCCCCTTGTACATGGGGTAACGAGCTATAGCAGCCGGCTTTAGCTTATATATTTCATCCA
This sequence comes from uncultured Dehalococcoidales bacterium, assembly GCA_964582065.1. GTDB lineage: Bacteria > Chloroflexota > Dehalococcoidia > GIF9 > UBA5629 > JACNFS01. The sequence continues at coordinate 7,586 of CAZOQG010000040.1, read as the reverse complement.
TAGAAGGGATATGAGGTAGCTTGGAGAAACCCCGAAGCAGAATCATATTAGCCGGATCATGCATTGCCAGAATTTCCTCAGCCTCATCGACAAACGTGTTCGTAATATGTGCTGTATGCTTTGCCTGTGGCTCTGTGGCCAAAGCTACATTGGGAGCAACGCCTATCCTTTGAGGGTCAGTATCCCTGAGTTCGGCAGCTAATCCCCCACCGCGCATAACCAACAAGAATCGATGGTGCTTGACCGGTAAGACGAAGAGTTCTATGCCCTCCAATTCGATTTGCCTTAGCAACTCACACAGTTCGGCACATTTGTCCGTGGTAATACGACCGGCTCTACGGTCGGTAATGAGGCCTTGGTCATCAACAGTGCAGAAATTACCCCGAGCTGCAATGTCATTTTCTCTGAGTTCGAAGCCTATTCCTAGGCCTTCCAAGACTCCTCGCCCGATGGTAAACCTAAAGGGGTCGTAGCCGAATAGTGCCAAGTGGCCTGGCCCGCTCCCCGGAGTAATACCTGAGCCTACCGGGTCAACAAGCCCGCATATACCACTCCTGGTTAGATGGTCAAGGTGAGGGGTAGCGGCTGTCTCCAGTTCAGTCCTGCCGGTTTTGAGATCAGGCAACCCGCCTAAGCCATCCATGACTAGCATGACTATCTTGGAGGGCGAAGCCACGCTGATTTCTTTTATCTGTTCTAAGGTGATCAATGTTCTCTGTCCGGCAGTACAGCCACCCCAGGCAGGCTTTTTCCCTCGAGAAATTTTAAACTTGCCCCGCCACCTGTAGAAACATGAGTCATTTTATGTGTAAGTTTCATTTCTTCAACGATTTCAGCCGTCGAGCCACCACCGATGATAGTTGTTGCCTTCAGATTCGCCAAGAGTTCAACCAATGCCTTGGTTCCTTGGGCAAACCGAGGTATCTCGTAAACTCCCATAGGGCCATTCCAAAAAACGGTTCGACACTGTCTTATTTGCTGAGAAAAGAGCTCAACGGTTTGATGACCAATATCGGCAATATACTTGTTTGGTGGTATCCGAGCTATCGGTACTAGCTCGTCTGTAGCTTGCTCGCTGATGCTGTCGGATACCATAACATCTACAGGAAGAAACAAAGATGCTCCGTTTTGTTTAGCAGCTTCTATCAACTGGTGAGCCACTTCTTGTTTATCTGCTTCCACGAAAGAAAGCCCGACCTCATAGCCCTGGACTTTCAGAAAAGTGGCTGCCATGCCGCCGCCAATAAGCAATATGTCAACTTTATCCAAAATATTCTGAATGAGGCCGATCTTATCGGTGACTTTGGCACCGCCCAATAAAGCACCGAAGGGATGCTCAGGAGTAGACAGAATGCTGCTGAGAGCCTCCAATTCCTTTTCCATTAGAAAACCAGCAATCGCCGGAAGATACTTGGCTACCCCCACTGTCGACGCATGAGCTCGATGGGCAGTGCCGAACGCATCATCCACATAAATATCGGCCAGTTTGGCCAACGCCTGGGCAAAGGAGGGGTCATTTGCCTCCTCTTGAGGATAAAAGCGAATGTTCTCTAAAAGCAGAATCTCACCACCCTTAAGGTTGTCTGCCGCTTTCTCTACCGCAGTACCAATACAATCAGACACAGTCGATACTGGCAAATCTACGAGTTGCGAAAGCCGTTGTGCCACAGGTGTCATCCGTAATCCCTCAACTACCCTACCGCCTGGACGTCCCAGGTGAGAACATAGAATCACCTTTGCCCTATGGTCAAGCAGATACGTGATGGTAGGCAAAGCGGCCCGAATTCGGCTGTCATCGGTGATAACGCCAGTCTTTATGTCCATAGGTACGTTGAAATCAACTCTGACCAGAACCGTCTTTCCCTCGACTTCTGTGTCTCGAACTGTCCTTTTGGCCACTTTACCTTTCCCGTGCTATTTCTTCCAGCTTCCTCTTTATCTCTTTAACATCAGCTACTGCTGCGGGAGCTGTTTCAAAGACACTCTTTCCTAACCGGTCGGCTTCAGCAACTTCTGAATGGTAGTTGACAAAACCCAACACCTCAAAATCGGACAGGTTATCAACAATGAACTGACGGTCACTGTCGTCTCGCGTCTTTGAGCCTACTACGTAGCATTTCTCGATGCCCAGGTCTTTGGCTAAATCCCGAATAGCTCGAGCTGTTTGGAAACTTCGCTGTCCTGGCTCGACGACTATAATGAAGGCGTCTACCGCTTTGGCCGTGCCTCGACCCAGATTTTCCACACCGGCATCCATATCCATAATGACCACCTCAGACCTATTCAATACCAAATGGCTGAGCAGACTTCTGAGCAAAGCTCCTTCTGGGCACAGACATCCGCCGCCTCCCTCCTTCACTGTACCCATAACCAGAAGCTTTATTCCGTCTTTTTCAATGGAGAATCGCTCGGGAATATCGTCAACTTTGGGGTTGACTTTGAAAAAGGCGCCGATACTGCCCGCTTTGACTCCAGTGCGTTCCTGTATTAGATCATTGAGTTTAGATATGGGAGTTATACGCTGAGCTTCATCGGGGCTAATACCTAAAGCTATAGCCAGATTGGCATCTGGGTTGGCGTCAATGGCCATAACTTTCTTACCCTCACCAGCAAATACACGAGCCAACAGGCTTGAAGTCGTAGTTTTACCTACACCGCCCTTGCCAGTGATAGCTAACTTCATGTCCTGCCAGAGAATGCTGGAAGAGCTGAGCTTGCCCTTTGGTTGCCTTTCGACATAGGGTTGTGATTTCCTTAGCTGGCTTAGGAGGAGTATATCTGATGCTGAGGGCAAAATCAAGACAGATGTCCTTGCGAACGAGTTCTCAATCCAGCCAAAGCAATGCTATAATAGGGCAATGGAAATTGTTATCATTGGGCTGGGCCTTATTGGTGGTTCCATCGGATTAGCCCTCAAACAAAGCAATTGGCGGGACGCAGAGATAGTCGGCTATGTGCGCCGTCCTGAAGTGGGCTCTGTAGCCCTGGGCCTAGGCGCTGTTGATAAGATTGAGTTGGGCCTGGAAGAAGCAGTTAAGAATGCTGACCTCGTTATCATTGCTACTCCAGTTCTGACCATAAAGGATATTTTTTCACAAATAGCTGCTGAGCTGCACCCCAACTCCATTGTTACCGATACCGCCAGCACTAAGCTGGAAGTTATGCGATGGGCAGAGGAATTGCTACCACCAACCGTCGGCTTTGTTGGCGGACATCCCATGGCAGGTAGAGAGACATCTGGCATCAAGGCTGCTCAAGGTGACCTGTTTCACAACTGTACCTACTGTTTGACACCAACACCGCAAACCAAGCCAGCAGCAGTACAGACTGTGACAGACATGGTGAAAGAACTGGGGGCTACTCGCCTAATCATCAGCGCCGACGAGCACGACAATCTGGTAGCTGGCATCAGCCACCTGCCCCTGTTATTATCAGCAGCACTAGTCTCAGCAACCACTCAAAATCCTTCCTGGGAACAAATGTCACGACTGGCAGCCAGCGGTTATCGAGACCTTACTCGCTTGGCCGCAGGGAATCCAGAAGTGAACGCACATATCTGTCTCAGTAATCAAGCTGCTATCATCTTCTGGATTGACGAATTCAGCAAAGAGCTGGAAGCATTACGCAAGCTGGTAGCCGATGGTGACAATAAGATAGAGAAAGCTCTGGCCCTAGCCAGCAAGGCAAGGCAAAAATGGCTGGAAAAACGCAGCTAAGAAAAATTGCACCACCCAGACAACTAACCGGGGAGGTCACTGTTCCTGGTGACAAATCTATCTCTCACCGGGCCATCATCCTGAATGGCTTGGCACGAGGTACCGGCAAAATCAGCAACTTCTCGCCGGGAAAGGATTGTCTATCAACCATCAATTGTCTGAAGGCGCTTGGGGTAAGAATTGCAGGCCAAGGGGACAAGCCACTGGTGCTACTCATTCATGGAGTCGGCAACACAGGCTTAACTGAAGCTCAAAACGTCCTTAATGCCGGGAATAGCGCTACCACTATGCGTCTCCTCAGTGGTGCACTTGTCGCTCAACCCTTCCTTTCTATCCTTACTGGCGACGTGTCTCTTCGTTCCCGTCCTATGAAACGGTTGATTGAACCGCTGCGGCTGATGGGAGCTGAAATCCATGGGCGCGATGAAGACTCTTTCGCCCCCCTTGTTATTAGGGGCAGAAAACTCCGCGGCCTAACTTATTCCTTGCCAGTGCCGAGTGCTCAGCTTAAATCAGCAATCTTGATAGCTGGGCTCTTTGCTGAAGGTGGCACTACTGTAGAGCAACCGCAGCCGTCTCGTGACCACACCGAGCTGTTACTCAAGCGAATGGGAGCCAACCTCGAATGTTGTAACACTCATATTTCCTTAACACCTCTAACAGCTCCCCTGACCTCGGTTGACTTCCATGTGCCTGGTGATATTAGCTCAGCGGCTTACTGGCTGGTTGCTGCAGCTATTCACCCCAACGCTCGGCTCAAAATAACAAACTGTGGCATTAATCCAACACGAACTGGGATTATTGATGTGCTCCTAGCTATGGGAGCCAAGCTGGAAGTAGAAAACCAACGCTTAGAAGGCAACGAGCCAGTCGCTGACCTTCATATTGAATCTAGCCAATTGGAAGCCGTTGAAATCAGTAGAGAAATACTCCCCCGCCTAATCGATGAAATACCAGTGTTGGCTGTAGCTGCTTGTGCGGCCAAAGGCAATACCGTAATCAGAGGCGCTAGCGAGTTACGGGTCAAGGAATCAGATAGAATCATGACTACGGTTCGAGAGCTCTCCCGTCTTGGCGCCAGGATTGAAGAGTTACCTGACGGCATGGTAATTCACGGGGGTAAACCATTGCTGGGCGCAGAGGTCAAAAGCCACTCGGACCATCGACTGGCAATGACTTTGGCGATAGCAAGTCTAGTAGCCAAGGAATATACCGTAATTCAGAATGCCCGGGTGGCAGAAATATCGTACCCAGCTTTCTGGGAAGAGATAGCAAGACTTGCCAGATACTAAACTCAAAGCTTTCAGGGAGGTGCTTATGAATACAGAGCCGCTACATATAGGTTTCGATAATATAATTGCCATGAACAGAGTAATTGTTATGCTGTCCCCGGGACAGCAACCGACCAAACGTCTCATCCAAGAAGCTAGAAAGAAAGGGATGCTTATTGATGCCACCCATGCTAGAAAAGCCAGAGCCGCCATGGTCCTCGATAGTGGACACATAGTATTGGCCGCCATCTCACCGGAGGCCATTGCTGGAAGGCTAGCTGCCACTCGAGGAGAGGCTGATTTTAGACCAGGAGTAGATGAGGAAGAAAAATGAGTAATGAGAAGCCAAGTCGAGCTTCCCCCGTCCCTGCCCTGCTCATTATTGTGTCCGGGCCTTCCGGTGTGGGCAAAGATGCCACGCTTGCCAGGATGAAAGAGTCAGGGTTACCTTTGCACTACGTTGTGACTGCTACCACTCGCCCAAAACGGCCCGGGGAAAAAGATGGCGTGGACTACCATTTCCTTTCTGAAGACGAATTCCAGCAAAGGATAAAAAAGCGACGGTTCTTGGAGTGGGCAAAGGTCTATGACAACTACTACGGCGTGCCTGAGAAAGAGATAAAGGAAGCCTTGAGACAGGAGCAGGATGTAATCGTAAAAGTAGATGTGCAGGGGGCAGCTACCATCAGACAAATCCTGCCTGACGCCGTATTTATCTTCCTTATGCCACCCTCAACCGAAGAATTAGCTAACCGTCTAAGACAAAGGCACGGTCGGCTTTTGGCCGAGCTAAACTCGCGCTTAGATAAAGCGCAGGAAGAAATAGAGAGCTTACCCCTTTTCGACTATGTTGTAGTAAGCCACAAGGATAAACTGGACGTCACTGTTTCTGAGGTAAATGCCATAATCATTGCCGAGAAATGCCGTGTGAAACCGAGGATGTTGAGTTTGTAAGTAGCGCCTGGTGCTCTCCGGTCATCCTCCGTTGTAGTTGACAAAGATAGCCCTCTATATATCTCCTCACTTCGCTGTCCGGCTGGTAGACGTCGAAATGCCCTTCGCACAATATGTCTGCCTTAAGGTCAATGAGCTTTTGCAAAGAGACGACTGCCTGCCTTATATCGCCTCCCCAGGCAACCTCGTAAGGTCCGTGTATATCTTGTCCAAAGAGCACCCTTTTGCCGGAAATGTCTACATAAACGGCAATGCTGCCTTGGGTATGACCGGGAATGTGGACGGCCTTAAGCTCATATTTAGCAAAGCGTAGGTTGTGTTCAGCTTTTTCTAACCTCGTATCAACGGGACACGGCTGGCAATCAACTCCGTAGAACTCCGCGCCAACCCATTTACCCGTCTCAATAGCCTGAGCATCCAATTCATGAGCTATTGTTTTGACGCCGTATTCTTGCCTGAATCGTGCTAAGGCACCGACATGGTCAATGTGACAGTGGGTGACAATTACTGCGCTTAGCTTTTCTGGAGTGAAGCCGAGAGCGAGAATGTTTTCCACCAGGTGCTCAAAGCTCTGCCCAGCACCGGCGTCAATGAGAACGAATTCCCCAGCATTGATCAAATAGACACAACAGTCATAGGGATGGGATAATTCAGCACTGCCAATAAGGTAAACGTCTTCCCAAACACGGACAGGTTGCCTCATTCTTCGCTCCAGATAGAACTCAGTATCTCCTCCTCTTTGCCTCTCATACGTTGTCTTTCTTCAGGCTGCTCGTGGTCCCACCCTAATAGGTGAAGCACGCCGTGCACGGTTAACAGTGCTAGCTCTTGCTCGATGGAATGCCCTTGCTCCCATGCTTGGTGGACAGCTTGCGTGTATGAAATGACCACTTCCCCCAAATGGCGAATCCCGTCTGGTGGAGCTACAAAAGATGGTTCCCGCCCTTGCTCAGTCTGAGGAAACATATGGAAGGCAAGCACATCAGTAGGTTCATCTTCGCCTCGATAGGTCTTATTAAGTTGCTGAACTGCTTCAGCACTGGTAATGACTAACCCCATCTCAACCGGCAGCGCAACGCCTTCAGCCTGAAGAGCCTTCTGAGCTACCCTCCTAAGCCAGCTCTGCTCAAGAGAAATCTTGAGCTTCTGTTCAATATGAACATTGATTTCTGGCTCTGCCACAGGCTACCCCTACCGCGGCATCATAACATCAAAGATGACTGCTTGCAACGGAGGTCGCCAAGCGTTTCTAGCTTGAGCTTGTTGCGAAACTCTAAACTTTACGTTTTGCATTAAAGAATTTTTATTCATCTAATAGGGTCGTTCCTTTCGGCTCCATGATACTATGCCGTCATGATATAATGACACCACATTATATGTGACACTTGACAAAGTGTGTCATTTCCTTTATAATGGTAACCAAATGATACATTTGCAATTATCAAAGACATTGTGCTAATATAAAGGAGGTGATTTACGATGGTATCATGTGAGAGAGACATTAGAACAGACCTCCAGAGAAGGATGGATATCCTGCAGAAAGAGATTTCCGAACTGGAAAGCGAAAAGGCCAGCATCGAAGTGCGGGTCTTGGATGCTAGGATAAAACTCGACGCTTTGCGACGGGTTTACGAGATTGAGTCGG
>CAZOQG010000039.1:0-15919 GCA_964582065.1 uncultured Dehalococcoidales bacterium | reverse complement strand
GCCTTTCAGCCTCTAAGTCAACCATGCCTGCCCAGGGCAGAACCACTTCAGCCTCTTTCAACACCATTACCAGCGCTTTCTCCCCCTCAGCTTGCCTTTGGTCCCGACTCAGAACAGCCAGAGGCCTGGCCTTGGCCAAAGTCTCTATAGCCTGGGACCGCGAAGCTATGGCTAACCGAAGATTGTCCGCATAGACACGAGCTTCAATCCACTTCCCCGCGGCCACTTTGTGCTCAGCCCGAGCGTTGCGAATGCAACGGATGATCTCTATAACTGAGTCCATCACCTGCTCAGCCTCAGGGTCAATGGCTTTCTCATCGGCAACTGGGTATGGCGCAATCATGATGGAAGTTGAATCAAGGCTTCCTTCAGGTAAGCGCTGCTTCAAGCCCTGCCACAGCTCCTCAGTGATAAACGGCATAAAGGGATGCAGAAGGCGGAGCGTCGTCTCCAGGACGACGGCCAGAACAGGCAGAGGCGAAGAGGTTGGCTGAGACAGGCGGATTTTGGCCATTTCAATATACCAGTCACAGAATTCACCCCAGAAGAAGTCGTGGATTTGCCGCTCAGCTTCTCCAAACTGGTAGTCACGCATCAACCTATCAACTTCAAGGACAAGTCGACGAAGCCGACTCAGAACCCAGCGGTCTTCTAGCGCCTCTGGACGCTCCGCCGTCAGCTCTGCCAGCGCCTGACCTTCTATGGGCTCAGCCTCAAGGCTTCCAAAGACAAATCTGGCAGAATTCCACAGCTTGTTGGCAAAGTTGCGTCCTGCCTCCAATCTATGCCGACCGAGATTGATATCGTTCCCCGGCGAAGTGCCGGTAGTCACACCAAAGCGAAGGGCGTCAGTGCCATACTCACCTATGGCGTCGGTCGGACTCAGCACATTCCCCCGCATCTTACTCATCTTCTCACCTTTCTCGTCCCGAATCAGCCCATGCAGATAGACCGAGTTGAAGGGAATGTCACCCGTGTCCTCCAGCCCCATCATAATCATCCTGGCAACCCAGAAGAACAAGATGTCATAGCCGGTTTCCATAACCGAGGTAGGGTAGAAATAGTCCAGGTCATCAGTATCCTCAGGCCAGCCCAAAGTCGAGTGCGGCCATAATGCCGAGCTGAACCAGGTATCGAGTACATCAGCGTCCTGAACGATATCAGCCCAGCCACAATGACTGCAAGTTGAAGGCTCATCAACAGACACTGTTGGCTTACCACACTTGTTGCAGTACCATACCGGAATTCGATGACCCCACCACAACTGGCGGCTGATGCACCAATCACGGATGTTCTCCATCCAGTTGAGATAAACCTTGGTAAAGCGCTCGGGAATTATGGCAATACGCCCTTCATCAACAGCCTTGATTGCCACTTCAGCTAACGGCACCACTCTAACAAACCACTGTTGGCTAACCTCAGGCTCAATCATCGTCTGGCAACGGTCGCAGTGCCCCACTGAATGGGAATGCGGCTCGATCTTCTCCAGCAGCCCAGCCTTCTCAAAGTCAGCTAATACCCTTTCACGACAGGCAAAGCGATCAAGCCCGACATAGGGTCCAGCTTGTTCATTCATAGTCGCGTCCGGGTTCAATATGTTTATCACTGCTAAGCCCTGTCGCTCGGATATTTCAAAGTCTACCGGATCATGAGCCGGAGTAATCTTAACCGCACCAGTGCCAAACGTAGTGTCAACAGCGCTATCAGCGATGATGGGAATCACCCTGCCAATGACTGGAAGGGCAACCTTCTGGCCTATCAAACCCTTGAAACGCCCATCTTCAGGATTAACTGCCACTGCGGTATCACCAAGGTAGGTCTCAGGTCGGGTAGTAGCCACGGTAACAAAGCCATCACCCTCAGCCAGCGGATAACGAAGATAATAGAGATTGCCTGTTATGTCCTTATGCTGGACTTCCAAATCAGAAATGGCGGTCTGGCAGCGAGGGCACCAGTTTATGATGCGCTCTCCGCGATAAATCAGCCCCTTATTGTATAAGCGAACGAAAGCGGTGCGCACTGCCAGGCACGGTCCTTCGTCAAGGGTAAAGCGCTCCCGAGTCCAGTCACACGAAGCTCCCAGCCTCTGATGCTGATAAGTAATTGACTGCCGTGACTGGCTCACCCATTCCCAAACACGCTCAACGAACTTCTCCCTGCCCAATGCATGCCGGTCTACTCCCTCTTTAGCCAGTTTCTGCTCCACCACCACCTGAGTGGCAATACCGGCATGGTCCACCCCGGGCAACCACAGCGTAGGCTCGCCCTTCATCCGATGCCACCTGACCATAATGTCCTCCAGCGTAGCCGTCAGAGCATGCCCCAGATGAAGCTCACCGGTGACATTAGGCGGCGGCATAATGATGACGAAGGGTTTCTTCTTGCGGTCTATCTTGGGGGTGAAGTAGCCCTGTTCCATCCAGAAGCGATACCACTTCTGCTCAACTTTACCCGACTCATAAGCCTTTGGGATTTCGGCCATATCTGAAAACCTCAGCTATAAACGAAAATGTAACGCGACCCTTTTAGGATCGCCGATGAGGCCAAAGCCTCGCACTACAACTAGCTACAAGCTCTTTATTGGCCTCGATAATTTCCGTACGAGTCACCCGCCCACGGGTGACCGCCCTTCACCTACAGGCAAGGCGGTGAGGTCACCTGTAGGCAGGTGACTCTCACCTTAAACCGTCAGACTACGACTGCCTTATATCAAGCTCCCTATTCGCCTCGATAATCAGGCACAGAGCTTCCTGAAGATTATCCCTGACTTCCTTCAAACTGCTTCCCTGGGTGTTAACACCGGGAAGCTCCTCAACATAGCCAACATACCAACGTCCCCTCTTCTCAACGACTCCAGTAAACCCTCGTGACATTTTTTTCTGCCTTATGCTTTCCTAAGTCGATACCTATTCATCGGCTCAATGACCTCAATAACAAGCTTGTCGCCAACTTCGAGTTCTGGGTGGGACTTGAACCATTTGCCCAACCCTTGAATAACGGTACCATTCGGCTTACTCCGGCTCGCCTTTATCACACGAACGTCGGTTTCAATCTCCAGACGTCCACCAGGCGGCGGGAAAACATCCGGTCTCTTCGCGCTGTACGTCGGTATGCGGATGTGTCTCTTTCTCAGCTCGCTAGCTATCAGGCTACGCTCAAATTGTCGAGGCTTGAGAAGCTTAGCTACCCTATCCAGAATCTTGTCCGCCACTTCCCTTTTGTGCAAGAGGGGCAACTGCTCCTCCTTGCCCTCACGGTCGATTATGACCACCCGGTTGGTATCGGCGCCGATTTCGCTGCCGGCAGCCGTAATGTCGTTGGCAACGATAAGGTCAAGCTGTTTCTTTTGGAGCTTTTCTCTGACATTTGCCACCAGGTTATCACTTTCAGCAGCAAAGCCGACTCGAACAAAGTTCCCCTTTACTTCTCCAAGGACATCGGGTGTTCTCTCCAGCTCCAAACTCAAACTAGGAGCTTGCTGCCGCTTAATCTTGCTCTCGGAGACCTGCACCGGTCGGTAATCAGCCACCGCTGCCGCCATAATCAAGGCGTCAGCCTCAGCCACGGCCTTCTTCACCGCATCGTACATTTCCCGGGCAGTTCCAACATCAACCGTATCTACGCAGGCTGGTTTGGAAAGAGCACTAGGCGCACTTATCAGCACTACCTGAGCGCCGCGGTCTCTGGCTGCTTCAGCCAACGCATAACCCATCTTGCCCGAAGAGCGGTTAGTCAAGCAACGAACCGGGTCAACGGGTTCCTGGGTGCCGCCGGCGGTGACCACAATACGTTTGCCAGCCAAGTCACCGCTTCTGCCTAATACCTGGCAGATAGCGCCCAATATCTCGCCAATATCAGCCAGGCGTCCCAAGCCCATCTTGCCCGAGGCAAGCCGACCGTAGGCAGGGCCGGCGGTAGTAAAGCCACGCGCCCGCAGCTTGGCCAGATTATCCTGAGTAACCAGGTTTTCGTACATATTCACATTCATTGCCGGAGCTACAATCACCGGCGCCCTGGTCGCCAGCACCGTGCAGCAAAGCACATCATCAGCAATGCCAGTAGCCAATTTGGCAATAACATTGGCCGTAGCCGGAGCTATAACCACCACGTCAGCCGCCTCGCCCAAAGCCACATGCTCGGCACTAAACTCAGAAGCTGGGTCGAACATCTCCGTAACCACAGGTCTGCCAGTAATACTACGAAAGGTAATCGGCGTTACGAATTGGGTAGCTGCTTCGGTCATAATGACCTCAACTCTAGCTCCTGCCTGCGTCAACTGGCTGGCCAAGTCAGCAGCCTTGTAGGCAGCGATACTGCCGGTTATTCCTAACACTACAGTCTTATTAGTTAGCGTCATGTCTTACCCCCACAGCCTCTACGTTTTGTTCATTTCATGAATCAAACGCAGGCCAATCAGCGTCAAATCAGGATTTACCGCTTCGATTACCGGCGTTTCCTGAGCCAGAAGCTCGGCATAGCCTCCGGTAGCCACGACTTTTGCCTTACTTGTTAGCTCCTGCTGAATTCGAGCCACTATACCTTCAATCAACCCCACATAACCAAAGACTATGCCCGAATGCATAGCGGCCACAGTACTCCTGCCGATAACTCGCTTTGGGTGACTCAATTCCACCCGAGGCAGCACAGCGGTCCGAGTAAACAAAGCCTCAGTGGCAATAGCAATTCCTGGAGCGATAGCTCCACCGAGATAATCTCCTTCTTCGGACACGACATCAAAAGTAGTGGCGGTGCCGAAATCAATCACGATCACGGGGCCGCCATATAGCTGATGAGCCGCTACAGCGTTCACTATCCGGTCGGCGCCGACCTCCCTCGGGTTATCCATACAGATTTGAACTCCTGTCTTCACCCCAGCCTCCACCACCAAAGGAGAAACCTTCAGGTAGCGCTGGCAGAGTTCTTCAAAAACCCCTATCAGGGGGGGGACAACGCTGCATAACACCGCGTCTGTGATTTGAGAAGCAGCTAAACCCTGGCGGTCAAAAAGGTCGAGTATCAAGCTAGCATACTCGTCTGGCATACGATGAACCCCAGTAGCTACCCGCCATGTAGCCTTCAACTTGGCACCATCAAACACGCCAACGATAATATTGGTATTACCGATATCAGCAGCTAATAACATAATAGTCAGTCAAAATATGCTCCCAATTCGCCACACACCTCAGCCATCTTGTAATCCCATTCAACCTTAAGCCATTTCCGTCTGTCTTAACGCCATTATCACCTTGGGCAAAACCGGCAAAAGGTCTCCGGCCAACATACCAGCATCACCTATCTCCCGCCTAACCATCTCTCCAGCCTGACCGTGAAGATAGACACCACAAGCCGCAGCATCAAAAAGGGGCAAACCCTGAGCTACTAACCCAGCAATCACACCCGTAAGGACGTCGCCAGTCCCTGCCGAGGCCAACCCCGGGTTAGCCGTCTGGCTGATTCTAGCTCGCCCGTCAGATGCAGCAACAATAGTGCACGCTCCTTTAAGCACAACTACTTTCTGCCACTCCATAGCCTGTTTCCGAGCTATCTCCAACCGCTGCCCCTGTACCTCATCTACCGAAACTCGGGCCAGTCGCGCCATCTCACCAGGATGTGGCGTAAGTATAGCATCCTGATTTAGCTTCCGCCACCAACTCGGTATCTGAGCCAAAGTGTTTAGGGCATCGGCATCAAGAACCAAAGCTGGAGAAGAAGTTAGTGGCAAGCCAAACAGAGTGGACTTGATAAACTCCACAACTTGAGCATTCTGCCCCAGCCCACAGCCCATAAGCAAAACCCCATATCCCGGCAGCCATTGCTGCAAAACCGATGTCGCCTCAGAAGCAATTATCCCCGCTTGAACCTCGGGCAGAGGGGCATAGGTTACCTCAGTCAGCCTTGTTGCCAGAATCGGCTGAAGACTCCGAGCAGTGGACAGCGTTACTAACCCGGCCCCTACCCTGGCTGCCCCCGCACAGGCAAGATAAGCAGCCCCGATATAGTTGATTGAGCCAGCTACTACCAGCACCCTGCCAAAGCTCCCCTTATTAGCATCGAGGGGGCGCCCGGGTAGCACTGACCTTACCCAATCTTCGGTGATAAGCTCAGTAGCTATATTCTCAGCTAGCCCCGGCGGTATGCCGATATCAGCTACAATAACCTTGCCAGCTCTCTCAGCACCAGGGAAACTGAATAAGCCCGGCTTGGGGTAGCCAAGCGTAACGGTAGCATCAACAGAAGGACAGCTTGCATCAACAGTACCGGTGTCAGAATCAAGCCCTGAAGGCATGTCCACAGCAATAACAAACAGCCCGGGACGCCTTTCCTTGGCTGCTACCACCCTGGTCAATACTTGCTTAAACACACCCTCAACAACTCGACTCCTGCCCGTACCAAAGACCGCATCAATCACCACCTCCGAAGAGGCCAAGAGCTTGCCCAAGTTGGCAAAATCCCCATCCTGGTCAGCCTGAACAATAGCTATGTCACGTTCTTGCGCTAACGCTAGGTTCTTATCGTCGGCTGAGCGTTTGCTGCACAAGTATAGAGCAACCTCAGCCCCCCAATCCTCGAAGTAACGGGCTGCCACCAAACCATCACCACCATTATTGCCCGGGCCAACTATGACCAGAATCTTCCTCCCAACGACACTGCCCAGAAGTTTCCTTGTCTCCTCCGCTACAGCTCGCCCAGCATTCTCCATCAGCGTTTCGGTAGTCAAGCCAATGCTGGCAGCACTGGTATCAATCTCCCGCATTTCCTCAGCAGTAACAACCTTCATAAATCCAACCCACCTTTCAAAGATTTCTTAACAACCCCGCTTGCCTCTCCCAGCCCTTCTCTGCCCCTCAGTCAAAAGCCAAAGGTCAAAAGCTAAAATGACAAATAAAAATGAAGAATGTTCTTTGCTTTCTGGACCCACCTGAATTCATCTTTGAATTTTAATCTGTCATTTTGCATTTTAACTTTTACCTTCCCATCCTCTCCAGCTCTCTACTCATTGCCTGCCAGTGTGTTCCCTGCCAGTAAATACGATGGCACGATGGACATTCCATATACTGGCTTTGGGTCTTGAAGACATAGGGCGGTACCAAATCACGCACCTCATCTTTATCCCGCTCCACCAAGTTCTCGTTACATTCGGGGCAAACGGAGAACGGCCTAAGCTGATAATCCAGGTTCAGGGCATCAGCAACCTGCCGCAATTGAGCCTTAGAGTCATCATCCTCAATGAGAATGGCTTTCAGCCTGCCGCTGGTTACTAGCCGTCGCTGCATGATCTGTGTGTCCTTAGTCAAGACTACCCTGTTATCAGACAGAGCGATTTTGATCATCTCGCCATCATCTTTCTCCCTGAAAAGCAAGGCATCATATCCCATTATCCTCAGCCATTTTGCCACTTTACCAACATTATTATCAACGACAAACTTGATTTCCACGGCTCATCCCAGGATAACCATTGACTCAACCGACCCGAAGAGGATTGAAATCAGTCCCGTAGTCATAGACATCGATGCCTTCTTTTCGCTTCAGATAGCCTACGACACCGTAGGTCAATGGAGTAGCTACAGCTTCATAGGCCGTTTTCAGTAACCAGTGACTCGAAATCATCGTGCCAAGCACAGACAAAGGCAGCACACCTGCAAAAGCAATAGTCAGGACAATCAAAGTATCGATGCCTTGTCCCACCAAGGTGGAACCAATGGTTCTCATCCACAGCCACCGGCCTCGGGTTCTAATCTTCATCTTGGCCAGCACGAAAGAATTGGCAAACTCACCAGCGAGGTAAGCTACAAAGGAAGCCAACAGAAAGCGCGGGGTACTACCCAAAATGCGCTCGTAGGCGCTTTGCGCTTCGAAGACCGGCGCCGCAGGCAATATCTTGCCTACCCAGATTGCTACCACAGCAATTAAATTGCACAGAAAGCCCAGCCAGATTACGCGCCGTGCCTGTTGGTAGCCATACACTTCAGTAAGAATATCACCAATGATATAGCTCAGAGGAAAGATTATTATCGCCGCCGGGAGAACCAGGTTGCCAATGCTTATCTGCTTGACGATTATGAAATTGGCTGTAATCAGGCAGGTAACAAAAACCGCCACCACCACTACAAACCTATGAGAAACGGTCATCACAAAAGCCCTTGCCTTTGCCCGTGAGTTACCCCTAAAGCCAACGCCTGCGACGGAAGAAAAAGAGCATAGCCACGGCAATGCCAAGCATAATGAAAAGCAATACTGCCAGAGGCAAAAGGCTGGCTTCTCGCCCACCAGGCAATGATATGTTCATACCATAAATGCTGGCAATGAGAGTGCCCGGCGCCAAAAGCGCCATAACAATAGTCAGCACCCGCATGGTCTCCTGTATCCGGTGCGAGGTCAGCCAGTTGCTGGTCTCCGCCAACCCATCCACCACCTCCTTGCAGTCTTCGAGGCCATCCCAAATCTTGCGGATATGGTCAGCAATATCGCCAAAATAAACTTCCTGCTCTTCTTTGAAGAAAGGATACTCCTCCTGCTCCAATGCCTCGACTACGCTAATTTGAGGGTGAATAACGCGACGGAAGGAGATCAGGTCTCGACGGGTTAGCGAGATTTCACGAACCGTCTGGGGGACTGCCCTGGCGAAAATGAGGTCTTCCACCTTATCGATGTTATCTATTAGCTTATTTAGAATTGGGAAACAGTAATTAACTAGCCTATCCAGCATATGGTAGAGAAGGTAACTCGGACTGCGACCCATGTACTTCTTACGCGTCTCCTCATCGATCTGGCATTCTTTGAAAAACTTGGCCAGTGGCTTAAGGTCACCTGATTTATGAACAGTCACCAAGTAATTTTCACCAATGAAGATATCAACCTCACTGGGTGTGGTCACGCGATTCTCTTTGTCAAATACGGGGAAATGAAGCACGATGAAAAGGTGGTCATCATACTCATCGATTTTGGGACGCTGCACCCGACTCAGCACGTCATCCAGATCGAGAGGATGAAAATGAAAGCGCTGGGCCAAATAGTCCACTTCTTGAGCAGCCGGCTTTTCAATGTAGATCCAGGTCAGCTTGCCATGGGTGACCGAATCCACATTTAGCTTCCTGTCTTCATTAACCAAGGGTGTTGACATGTCATAACTACCAAAGATGAAAGTCCGCCTTATTCTACCACAATTTGGTGGCCAGAGCGGCCAATATCGTAGGGGCCGTTTACTAACCACACATCGTCAGCCTGACCCCTCTGCTGTCCGCAATTCTGAGGTGGTAGCGCTACTGAAGAATCTCACTCAGGACAAAGACCATAAAGGGGAAGACCCCGCAAGGGATTCTTGACCATGCGCCCAGAACAGCAAGATACGAGTATCAGTCTACTGAGGTGCCCCTGGGAAATACCTTAATCCCCCGGGAGGTGTCAGAATCTAGCTAATAGACCCTCTCGTCGACAATGCTTTTGGCCCCTTCGGCGATGGTGCCTTTGGGAACATACTCAACACGGTCAAACCTTACCTTGCATATGCCCCTGAAATCCTTATCAAGAGCAACCCTTAGCTTCTCCTTATCAGCAGCTTCATCGGCAAGCTCAACCTTGAGGACCATCTCATCTCTGTCCTTCGGACGAATGACAACGAGCTGGTACCGCGAAATCTCGGGAAACCCGGAAACGGCTTCATCAGTTTGCTTGGGATGGACAAACATCCCTCTCACCCTGACGGCATCCCCCGTCCTTCCCAGAATCTTCGGTAGCCTGGGTGTCGTTCTCCCGCAATCACAAGGCTCGTCAATAAACGAAGAAAGATCACCGGTACCAAAGCGTATCAAAGGATAGACGTCATCAAAGGGGGTCACCACCACCTCACCAACCTCATTTGGGCCAAGCCGCTTGCCCGTCCCGGGGTCAACTATCTCGACTATTCCATCCGCGGTAACGTGCATGCCGGACTGCTTCTCGCACCCAGAAGCTATTGTCCCCACATCGGCCGTAGCATAGGCATCTCCGCCCATGCAGAGGATCCCATATTTCTCCTGGAACATCTTCCTAAGCGGCTCACCACCCATCTCTCCCCCAACCATAGCAAATGTCAGGTTGAAGTCATTCTTGAAATCATAGCCCATCTCCTCAGCCTTATCGATAATAATCTTAAGGAAGCTGGGAGTGCCACAGAAACCGTTCACCTTGAGGTCGTGCATGACCTTCACCTGGAGCTCAGTGTTTCCCGTACCCATTGGAACAACGGTGAAACCCAAGTTCCTGAAAGCTTGGTCAACTCCCAGGCCAGCCGGTGTTATATGATATGCCCAGGTATTCATCACGATTTGCCCCTTGCCAAAGTCCGGCGGTAACCCGGCACCCATAGCGAAACCCCTCCGCCGTTGGGGATCATAGATAGGGCCTGGTGATTGATAGATCCTCTCCAGACTGTCAATAGGCACAGCAAGGTATCCTCCGAAGGGAGGATTTGCCTTCTGCAGCTCAATCAGTTCGTCCTTTCTTAACACCGGAATTCTCTCCAGATCCTTAGCACCACGAATCTCCTCAGGCTTAACTCCGGCTCGGTCAAACCGGTCTTTCACGGCAGGTGCCCTTTCGTAGGCGTAGGCGACTATCTCCCTTAGCTTGGTATCCAGATATTTCTGCCTCTCCTCCGGAGGCATCCTGGTCAACGCGTCCAGTGAGGGCGTAGATTCTTTAGATTCCATGGCTCTCCTCCTTGTACTTTTCGTTAGTATTGAATTATGCCCGATTTACGAGATCTTCGCAACACCTAGTGTACTGTTTCCAAACGAACTCTACATTTGGAGACCTTTTTCAGGATTACATCGGTGGCGGCTCTCCATACCAAAGGCTAAGGGGTAAATCCTAAGCACCAAATCCCAAACAATATTTATGCAAGCGGAGCTTGCGTAAGGGGTGGGGAACTGGCAGGAATCCTTGGGCTTTGTTGAACGCTTAGCCTGGACGAATATGCCCGGATTCCTATTCGTAACTTAGGTTCTTATCCTGGGACGTTAGAATCCAAGCGGTTATTGGTGAGGTCAGGTCTGGGGCCTGACACTCACCAAAATTTGTTTAGGGTTGAGATATTAGGATTTGGGATTTAGGTGAGAGTTACCTGCTTACAGGTGAAGATCCAAATCAAAATGCAAAAGCTACAATGCAAAATGACAGGTGAAAAGTCAAAAATGCATTGAGGAGCGGGACTTTACCCAAGAACAATATTTGTATTTTTATTTGTACCTTTGATTTTTGGTTTTTGAGGTTTGCATTGACTTTTGCTGACTCGCACGGCGAAAACATGAATTTCTGTGAAGCCATTTACAATACACTACGTCAGGATCATTATGCAGTCTGCTTACTCCGGTTCCTTTGGGCAATCTTTGCCTCGATTCTTCTCCTGAAGTCATCGCCGGTGAGTAGGAAGCTTTGAGCCATTCCTGCCAATTCAAGGCCATCGGCCACGCTCTGGCCAAAGCTCATATCTATGTTCCTCTTGGCCAACCCAACTGCTACCGGCTCGTTGCTCATGATTTCCTCCGCCCACTCTGTGCCTGTTTTCTCCAGTTCCCCCAGTGGCACCACCTTATTGACCAAGCCGATGCGCTCAGCTTCCATAGCAGAAATAGTCTTTCCAGTCAGGATAAGTTCCTTGGCCCTGGCCAGACCGACTATTCGGGGT
The DNA here is from genome assembly GCA_964582065.1 of uncultured Dehalococcoidales bacterium. Classification (GTDB taxonomy): domain Bacteria; phylum Chloroflexota; class Dehalococcoidia; order GIF9; family UBA5629; genus JACNFS01. The sequence continues at coordinate 4,254 of CAZOQG010000039.1, read as the reverse complement.
AGTCTCTGACTCCCGCCCAGGTCAGGAACTAGACCCAGGTCTACCTCGGGTATAGTAAACACTGCCTCCTCAGAGGCAATCCTGAGGTCGCAGGCCAGTATCATCTCCATCCCGGCTCCCATGGCATAGCCATGAATAAGCGCGATAACAGCTTTCTCCAGGTTCTCTATGGCTGAATATGCCTTCTGAGCCTTCCGGACAAGCTGTCGGATGCCCTGGCCTTCTACTGCCGACGATCCTCCCAACTCGTTTAGGTCTGTGCCGGCAGAGAATGCCTTTCCTTCTCCCGATAGTATCACGACCCCGACACTGTCTCCGGTTGCGACCTCGGAGAAACACCGCTCCAGATCAAGGAGTATTTGACCGTTGATGGCGTTTCTCTTTTCCGGTCTGTTTAGCCTGACGTGTAAGATCCCTGTTTCCTCTGACAACGAAAGTGTCTCAAACTCCATGAGCTGCCTCCTTCTCAGGTATTCTAGTTGTAGTGTTACCACAGGTTGGGGTGCAAGCCGTTTTGCCTGTCCCAACAGCGGCCAGAGTAGAGCCAGCACCTGACCTCATAACCCCGGCAGCGATAGGACTATTGCCGAAACGCTCCTCGGGACCCAATTGAAGAGCATGGACAAGGAGCTTGACGAATCTCAAGAACCCGTCCCTTGTAGTCGCCGCTGAACGTTAGCAAGGGTCTCCTCAGCCTCTCGCACTATTGTGTCCAAAAGCTCCCTGCAACTAACAATTTCCTTGATGAGACCGATAGACTGGCCAACGGCAAGGGGAGCTCCGTCTACATCACCATTCTCCCAAGCTTTCTGGGATCGCTCGCCAGACATGAGAGGGATGATTTCTTCGATGCTGCCGTGTCGCGCTTCTACCTCTAACACATTACTGGCTAGTTCGTTTTTCAAAGCTCGCATCTGCAAATCGATCGTCTTGCATATCAAGGTAGTGTCGTTTTCTTGACGGCGAACCAGTTCGTCTTTAATCCTGGGATGTGCCAGACACTCGGTCGTAGCGATGAACCGTGAAGCCATCATGATTCCTTCTGCTCCAAGGACCATGGCAGCAGCCATGCTCCTTCCGTCCACCATGCCTCCTACAGTAATGACAGGTATATTCACAGACTCGCAAATCCGGGGCGTGAGTATCATTGTAGTCACATCATCAGCCAGAGGGTGTCCCCCTTCTTCAAAACCTGCCGCCTGAACAGCATCGTAGCCGGCTTCCTCGGCATGTTTCGCATGCTTCACCGAACCCACTTTATGTATCAACTTCACCCCTGCTTCCTTCGCCTGGCGAACGAAGTCTGGCCCCAGGTACTTGTCCAAAGGTGCGCCCGAGACTTCAATGGCAGCCACTTTTTGTTCGCAGCAGACTCGGAAATACTCCTCGTGCAGTGCTTTCGTAATCCGTACCGAAGGCATAAACGTAACGTTGACGCAGAAGGGTTTGTTCGTCAACTGCCGCGTTTTATCAATGGCTTTGCCCAGGTCACTTCCAGATTCGTAGTTCCCTGCTGTTAAGTTTCCCAGTCCGCCGGCGTTGGAAATCGCCGCACAGAGTTCAGGTTTAGCCAGCCACATTATACCGCCGCACATAATAGGATGCTGGATGCCAAAAAGCTCTGTTACTCTAGTCTTCACGGATTTCCTCCTTAACTTTCTTTTGTACCTCGGTAGCTATTCTGTCCAACGGCAGACTGTCACCCTGAACATGCTAAGGAGTTTACACGGTATTGTCGCCCCGTGCGGCTCACAATGATACGGGCCAAGGTTGCCAAATAGGCCCCATCATGAAGTATCCAAAGACAGTCTAATCCGCTGAATAGACTGGACCATTGGCCAGAATACCGCGACAAAGATAAAACCGACCTCTGCCTCAGTAGCCGAAAGAAAACAACCGGCTAGCGACTGCCCAGCTCCCACGTCGAGCCTAATAAACCCGCTCATCGACTATCAGCTTGTGGAATTCGGGTATCACCTCTTTAGCGACAAATTCAACCCGGTCAAGTTTGATTCTTACCGCACCAGTAACTGCCTTGATTAGCTGCTCTGTCAATTTCTCCTTATCAACCCCCTCCTCGCTCTTGAGCTCTACTTTGAGTGTCAACTCATCCCGATGACCCGGCCTGGTGACCACCGCCTGGTACTGCGCAATCTGTGAGAACCCAGCAAGCGCCGGCTCAAGCTGTCGGGGATGGATAAACATACCCCTCGTCCTTACAGCATCACCCACTCTGCCCATAAGGCGCGTTATCCGAAGAGCAGTCCTGCCACAAGGGCAAGGTTCGTCAATCCAACCAGCAAGGTCTCCAGTGCCAAACCGTATCAACGGGTAGGTCTCATCAATTGGAGTGACCACCACTTCGCCTACCTCACCGGGGCCAACCGGCTTTCCAGTTTCGTAGCTGATTATCTCCACTATGACATCCTCGGAGATATGCATGCCATTCTTTGCACTGCAGTCATAGGCTATCATACCAACGTCGGCCGTTCCATAGGCATCCCCGGTGGCAATACCGTATTTCTCCTCCACCAGTTGCCTGATTGGTCCACCACCCATCTCCCCACCAATGATGGCCAACCTGAGATTGAAATCCTTGCGGACATCATAGCCCATTTCCTCAGCCTTGTTGATGATATTCATGAAAAAGCTTGTAGTGCCGTAAAACCCAGTCGCTTTGAGCTTAACCAATACTTCGACTTGAAGTTCAGTGTTTCCCACCCCCATGGGTATCACCGTAACGCCAGCTCGTATCAATGTCTCATCAATCATGAGGCCAGCCGGCACAAGGTTATACATCCAGGTATTGACAACAAGGTCTCCCTTGCGGAAACCCACGGCCTTGACAAGCTGGACTTGCCGCCGCCAGAAAGTCTCGCTTTCATGATGTGGGTCATAGATAGGACCTGGAGAAACATATACCCTTTTCAAGTCCGACATAGGAACTGTCACCAAGCCACCGAAAGGAGGATTGGCTTTGTACAGCTCGATCAACTCGTCCTTTCTCAGAATGGGCAAGTTCTCCAAATCCTTAATACCGGACACTGCTGAAGGAGCAATACCTGCTTTATCAAATCTCGCCTTGGTTGCCGGAGCCTTTTCATAGGCATAGGCAACCAGGTCCTTCAGCCTCCCATCCAGATACTTCTGTCTCTCCTCGCGCGACATCTTCTCTACAACTTCAATTGGCGGTATAGGTTTTTTGGTTTCCATCGCTCTCCTCCTTTTTCTAGGGCTTCCGGTTCTGGTACAGCCCGCTGCGTAGCTCCCCAGCCTCAAAAAACATATTTTCAGCTTCTACATAGCCATCCTGTTCCTAAGAAACTCCAAATTCCTCCGTTGCCCAGTACATCTCATTCCAGCAAATATTACGAGTCGACACAGTGAACATGTCCCTAGGAAATCCCGTTCCTGAGGTTAGTAAACTAGGATCAAGACCAGCCGTCATCCTCGTCGCACAACTCACCCACGATGAACTTACCTCTGTCGCTGCTGCCCCAGATGGAGAAGGTGGTGCGAGGACCCCCGTACTTCCTAATCAGCGCCCGCACCCCTTTCCGAAAGGCTCCTTCATCATCGGCGGACACCGTGACCACGGTCTGGGTGATTTCCTCGATGGTACTATCCATGGTCTCTTCCCGTATGATGCCCCCCACTTCCTGACGATTCTTGCCTACTATCTCTTCGAGGGAGATGTCTACACTATGCTCCTTGGCCATGTTGTCCAGGTCACTCTTCTTGATGGGCACAAAGGACCCGTAAGCGGGACCAAGAGGATGGTATCTTATTTTAGCCATGATTTCTGCCATCACATCACCCCTTTGTTTTAGGTGTTACCGGCTCGCGCTGAATGCGCAGGTAGTCCCTGTACTTCCTTCGCTTTTCCTTCAATAGCGGCCATGTCCTAACAAATTCGTCTTTCGAGGGCTTTATTTCATACGTGAAGTGGCGATATATACTCTGCTCCGAGAAGCGGTGCCATTCTATCTGTTCATCAGGGAAGTGGACCTTTATCTTGCCATTCTCGATGCTGAGCTTGCCTCTGATACCACAAAGACCACACTCCACAGTCTCGTTGTCCTTGAGAATACGGATGTTACGGTCATGGCAGACAGGGCATATCCCGGGCTCTCCTCGATAGGTAGTGTCCCCGGTTTTGATTGCTGTGGCTACTTCAACCCCAATCTTGCGTGCTTTGTTTAGCAGTCTTTGGTCATCCGCTGACTGGCTCATGCCCTGAATGTGGATGAGTTC